>JBOHUX010000285.1:0-1521 GCA_050734915.1 Candidatus Dormibacteraceae bacterium | reverse complement strand
CGGCCGGTCCCAGCCGGACCCGAATATCTGATATCAGGGCTATAATTGAGCGGCCGGGGTCGGCATGAGGCCCTCCCCGAGCGGCGCCTCCCGAGCGGGAGATGGCGGGAGGTCGAAGTTTCGAGTCCAATGAACCCAAGGAGTCTCGGTATGAAGCGAGGGGATCTGCTCCCGAAGTCGAAGTCGCTTCGCAAGGCGGCCAGGCGTATCGATCGGCCCGACATGCGGCAGGTCCGCCGGCGGATCGAGAGCGGTCAGGCGGTCGCCACCGATCTCGTCAAGATGAGCCGCGCGTACCTCGACGAGGCGCAGTCGAGGCTGGGCCGGCTGGAGAAGGACACGCGCCCGCTGCGCAAGGAGGCGATCGACCAACTCGACAGGTGGGAGGTCGAGAGCCGTCCCCTGCGCCGGCAGGCCGCCCGGCGCGCGATCGGGCTCTCGTACGACGCGCTTGACCGCCTGGACTCCCGCGCCGGCACCGGCCGGCGGCGCCGTAGCCGGGCGCCATGGGCGGCGCTGGCCGGGCTCCTGGCGGGGGCCGGGATCGGTTACATGATCGCCGACCGGCGCTCGCGGGCGGTCCTCCAGGGGGGCCTGGTCAAGATTCAAGGTGAGGCCAAGCAGAGGGTGCCGGCGTTCGTGGACCGGGCCGGCGGCACCCTCGACGACCTCCGTTCGCGCTGGACCGGGAGTGGCAACGGCCTCGACGAGGCCGCGCTCAAGGGCGAGGTCGAGTCCGCCGTCCGGCGGGAGAGGGCTGCCGCCGGCCTCGAGGTCGGTGTCGAGGGGCGGACCATCTACCTTCGTGGCTCGATCGGGGATCGGGCGGCCCTGGACGGAGCCATCGAGCGTTCTCGGTCGGTGGAGGGGGTGGCCGCGGTCATCAATCTGGCCACGGTCGGGTCCGCGCGGAAGGCATAGCTGCCGTTCCGGGACAGGCTCCTGCCGGCGCCCCCGACCCACGGGCGGAGCAACCCCCGTCGGTAGAATCCCCCGTATGGCCGAAAACCCCTCGGGGGACCTCTCCGTTCTCACCGAGACACTGCCCGGGAGCCAGGTCGGGCTGACCATCGAGGTCCCCCGGGAGCAGGTGGACGCCGCCTTCGACCGGGTGCTCAGCCGGCTCGCGCAGCGGGTCAAGATCGAGGGCTTCCGGCCCGGCCGGGCGCCCCGGGGTCTCGTCGAAGCCCGGGTGGGTCCGGCCGCGCTCCGGGAGGAGACGATCGACTCCCTGGTGCCCGCCCTCGTCGGCCAGGCGATCCGGGACCAGAGCATCGAGGCCATCGATCGGCCCCAGGTGGACATCGTCCAGTTCGAGCGCGGGCGGCCGGCCCGGTTGACGGCCCGGGTCAGCATCATGCCGGAGGTTACCCTCCCCGACCTCTCCAGCCTGCGCGTGGAGCGGCCCCGGACCGAGGTCACCGACGAGATGCTCGAATCGAGGCTGCGCGAGCTGCGCGAGACGGTGGCCGAGATCACCCCCGTCGAGCGTGAGGTGCGGCCGGGCGACCTGATCGTCGC
>JBOHUX010000284.1:0-1524 GCA_050734915.1 Candidatus Dormibacteraceae bacterium | reverse complement strand
CGCCATGAGCGATGCCATGTGGGACAAGGCGGCGGTGGAGGAGAACCTGACCCGGCTGCGCTCGCGCGGGATGGTGGTCGTCGAGCCGGAATCGGGGCGCCTCGCCAGCGGCCACTCGGGTCCCGGCCGGCTCGCCCCCGCGGCGCGGCTGATGGCCGCGCTGGCGGAGGCGGCCCGTGCCCGCTACGATCTCGCCGGCCGGCGGGTGGTGGTCACCGCCGGAGGGACCCGCGAGCCGATCGACCCCGTCCGCTTCATCGGCAACCGCTCGAGCGGCAAGATGGGATTCGCGATCGCCGCCGCCGCCGCCGAGCGGGGCGCCGCGATGACCCTGGTCAGCGCCGCCCAGCATCCGCCCCACCCCGGCATCCAGGTCGTCGAGGTGGAGACCGCCGAGCAGATGCTGGAGGCCCTGAGGCGGGACCTGCCGGGGGCGGCGGTGCTGGTGATGGCGGCCGCGGTCGCCGACTACCGGCCCGCTTGGGTCCAGGGCGAGAAGATGCGGCGCGAGGGGGTGGCGGAGCTCTCGCTCGACCTCGTGCGCGGCGTGGACATCCTGGCCGAGCTGGCCGATCTGCCGGGGACGGCCGGGGTCTTCCGGATCGGCTTCGCCGCCGAGGATTCGAATCTGGAGGAGAGGGCGCGGGAGAAGCTGGACCGCAAGCGCCTCGACGCCGTCGTCGCCAACGACATCAGCCACCGCGACCGGGGATTCGGGAGCGAGGTCAACGCCGGGCTCCTCCTGCTGCGGGGGGGGGACACGTTCGAGCTGCCCCTCGCGAGCAAGCGGCAGATGGCGGACAGGATCTGGGACCTGGTCCGGGATCGCCTCGGTTGAGGGCGGCCAGGGGCGCCGGCCTGGGTGGCGCGATCCTGGTGCTGCTGGCGCTCGCCTCCTGCGGCACCCCAGGCCGGCCCGAGGTCGGCTCCGATCAGCGGCTGGTGGCGGCGGCGGTCCAGTCGGCGGAGGACGAGGGGGTGCGGTTCGCGATGACCGAGAAGCTCGTCCTCACGGGCGGGAGCATCCACGCCGGGACGGCGGAGACGGTCGACGCCAGCGCCGACGGCACCGCCCGGCACGGCGACGTAAAGATGACCTACCGGCTCTCGGCCTCGCCCGGCGGGGGCCCCGAGGACTTCCAGATCCTGATCGTCGACTCCCAGCTCTACCTGCGCGGAGCGCAGGGGCGATGGAAGACCGCCCCAGCAACGGTCGCGAACGCTCTCTACGCGGGTCTCCGGCTGGACCTGGTCCGGGAGGCGGTTCTGCTCGCCCGCTCGACGCGCGCGGGGGCGACGGCCCACCTTCCGGGAGGCGCTGCCCGCGCGTATCACATCTCACCGGGTCCCGACCAGGTCGAGCAGCTTGGGTCGGGGTCGGTGCCGGGCGACCGGCACGCCGCCTTCCTGAGCAGCGCGGGCGCCGAGGTGGACGCGTTCCTGAGCGTCTCGGGCGCCCGCCTGGTCCGGATCGAGATTCACCTCCACGGCACGGATCCCCAGATCGGGATCGCCCAGAGAATC
>JBOHUX010000283.1:0-1535 GCA_050734915.1 Candidatus Dormibacteraceae bacterium | reverse complement strand
ACCGGGAACCGGCGCGGCGGGGGGGGCCGGATTCGGGCTGGTCGCCTTGCTGGGCGCCCGGATCGAGCCGGGGGCGCCCCTGGTGATCGAGGCCGCCGGCCTCGATCAGGCCCTCGAGGGGGCCGCCGCGGTGTTCACCGGTGAGGGCCGCGTCGATCGCCAGACCGCCTTTGGCAAGGGCCCCATGGAGGTCGCCCGGCGGGGGCGGGCGGCCGGTGCCGAGGTCGTCATCCTGGCCGGCAGCCTGGGCGAGGGATGGCGGCGCGCGATCGCCGACGGGATATCGGTGGTGCCGATCGCGGCCGGGCCCGCCACACTGGAGGAGATGGAGCGGGACGCGGAGGGCTTGATCGAGGGGGCCGCCGAGCGGGCGTGCCGCCTGATGGCGCCCGGGCTCGGCCGGGAGGCTCGCTCGTGAGCGACGAGATGCCGAGCGATGCGGACCTCGTCCGCGCCTACCGGGCGGGTGACATCCATGCCTTCGAGAACCTCCACAGGCGCTACGTGGGCTCCATCTACCGCCTGGTCAGGCGCAAGCTCGGCGACGGCCTGCTGGCCGAGGACATCGCTCAGGAGACCTTCCTCAAGTCGCTCAAGACGATGGACAAGGTGGACGAGTCGTTCAACTTCGGCGGCTGGATCCACACCGTCGCCCGCAACCTCTGCCTCGACGAGCTGCGCCGCCGCCAGCGCGACCCCCGGGCGGACGACAGCGGCGAGAAAGACCTCATGGTCCGCCTGCCGGCTCCCACCGCAGGTTCCGATCCCTCGATCGCCTACGAGAACACCGAGCTCCGCCACCAGGTCTGGGCGGTCGCCCAGCGGCTGCCGGAGAAGTACCGGCTGGTGCTTACCCTGAGAGAGCTGCAGGGCCTCAGCTACCGCCAGATCGGCAAGACCATGAGCATCAGCGAGTCGGCCGTGGAGACCCTGCTCTACCGGGCGCGGCTTCGCTTCAAGGAGGAGTTCCTGGCCGCCCAGGGCGGTCCGGTGCTGACCTGCGATGAGGTGAGCCCGCTGCTGGCCCCTTACCTGGCCGGCAAGCTGCGCCGGTCGCAGGCGGAGGCGGTCCGCCAGCACCTGGCCGCCTGCCTCCGCTGCTCGCGCAAGGTGGGTCCTCGCAGGAGGACCCCGGCGCCCGCGTTAGCATCAGGCGAAGACGGATGAAGGTTCTGGTCAAGTTCTTCGACGACGAGCGGATGGAGGGCGAGGCGGAGGACCTGACCTTCGACGAGCTCGACTTCCTGCTCGAGGTGGACGACACCTCGGGGATCGAGAACAACGAGACCGCCTGGATACCGCTCTCCGCGGTCAAGGTGATCGAGCTTCCCGCCGCCGACGTGCCCCGCCCCGACGCCCCGCTGCGCAAGGTCGCGATCCGGTTCTTGGACGGCGAGGTGATCCGCGGCCACGTCAACGGGGTGCTGGAACGGCACCGCTACGGGCTCATCCTGCACCTCTACGGCGAGACCGAGGAGGACTCCGAGCAGCGGCTCGGCATCCCCTTCTCGGCGGTCAAGGCGCTCTTCTACCTC
>JBOHUX010000282.1:0-1552 GCA_050734915.1 Candidatus Dormibacteraceae bacterium | reverse complement strand
ACCGACGAGCTGGTGTGCCTCGGTCGCCAGTGGTCCGGAGACCAGATACCCGAACGCCGCGATCAGCATCAGGCCACCGAGCAGCGTGACCAGGATGGCGAGCGTGCGCGGGAACCGGGCCCGGTGCTCGAGCGCGCGGGCGCCGGGGGCCGCGATCAGCGCCACGATGCCGCCGAAGACGACGTAGAGCACGATGACCAGCACGCCCAGCAGCCAGCTCCTGAGGATGAGGAGCAGCTGGTAGCCGGCGAACAGGGTGACGGCGACCGCCGCCGCCCGCAGCCACCGCCAGGTGGAGAGCTGGAGGCTGGGCGCATGATCCGGGCCGGTCTCCACCGGCACCGGGGCGGGAGGAGGATCGTTTCCCGCCCGCGGCCGGCGCTCACGCGCCAACACATCCCTCCATCTTTCCGACTATAGCCATCGGCAATCGCGGCACCTCCCGGTGCCGGCGCCGACCGGAGAGCGTGTCTGCTACCTTCGGACGGTGACCGGCGCCGCCCGCCGCGTGGGGGCCCCAGGCGAGGGCGCCGGCGGCGCCCTGCGGGCGCTGGCGGAGGCGACCCTGCGGGCCAACAGCCGGGGGGACTGGACGGTCCCCTCGCCCGTGCAGTACCCGCATCAGTGGAACTGGGACAGCGGCTTCGCGGCCCTTGGCTGGCTCCAGCTCGAGCCCGAGCGGGCGGCGCGCGAGATCGACAGTCTCCTCGCGGGCCGCTGGCGCGACGGCATGGTGCCCCACCTGCGCTACAGCCGTGCCGCCATCGGCGACTACTTCCCCGGTCCCGACTGGTGGCCGGGCGCGGAGGGGCGGGTCGCCGACGGCGGCCAGCTCACGAGCGGGATCTCCAATCCCCCGGTCGCCGTCGTCGCCGCCCATCGGGTCGGACTGAGCCTCCCCGGACCCGTGCGGGAGGCTTTCTGGAGCCGGGTGCTGCCCCACCTCCGGGCCTGGCTGCTGTGGTTCCTGGAGGCTCGGGTGCTTCCCGGCTCGCCCCTCCCGGTCACGGTGCACCCGTGGGAGACGGGCTGGGACGACTCCCCCCGCTGGGACTTCCTGGGGCGCGCGGGGCTGCGACCCCGCCGCGGCTATCGCCGGCTCGACACCCGCCACGTCCCCGCCTCGCAGCGGCCGAGGGAAAAGGATTACGAGGCCTACCTGGCGCTGGCCGAGATGCTGGACGCCTCCGGGTATGACCTCGCCCGCTACCGGGCGGTGTCGCCGTTCTGCGTCCACGACGTGGTGCTCGACTCGATCTGGTACCGGGCGGCCGTGGAGCTGAACCGGATGTCGGTGGCGCTCGGCGAGCCGCCGGCGATCGACGAAGGGCGGTTGAGGGAGTTCGCGGCCGCGTTCGAAGAGGTGCACTGGGACCCCGGGGCGGGCTCCTATCTGGACTTCGATCTGCAGGCGGGGAGCAGGATCGGAGTCCGCAGCGCGGCGGGCCTGGCGGCGCTCTTCGCCGGCCTCGCGACGGCTCCCCGTGCGCGCCGCATGTGGCGGGCCGGCGGCGTCCGATCCGGCGCGCCGCCCGTGGCCACCGTCGATCCC
>JBOHUX010000281.1:0-1580 GCA_050734915.1 Candidatus Dormibacteraceae bacterium | reverse complement strand
GACCCTGGACTTCTGGCGGGACGACCTGCTGGGCCTGGTCGCCCTCGCCTGACGCCGGTCCGGCGCGTTCCTCGCGAGGTTGCGGCCCTCGCCGGCGGCCACGTATTAATGGGGCGTGGGGTTCGAGCAGTACCACGAGCCGGCCGGCGAGCTGCCGCCGGCGACGCGAACGTTCGCGCGCATGATCGCCTCCATGATCGAGGAGGCGGAGGCGATCGACTGGTACGAGCAGCGGCTCGCGGTCGAGAAGGACCGCGAGGCGCGCGCGATCATGGAGAATGCACAGAAGGAGGAGTTCAAGCACTTCGGCATGGACCTGGAGTTCCTGCTCCGGCAGCGGGCGGACTGGCGGCTCGTCCTGGAGGACATCCTCTTCAAGACCGGTGACATCGTCGCCCACGGCGAGAAGGCGGAGGAGGACGGGGGCTGACGAGCCTCCGGCATCCGGCCCCCCGGTCTGCCCCGGAGCCTGAGGCGCTGTCGCTCCACGAGGGTCTGAGGCGCTGTCGCTCCACGAGGGAAGGTGATATCCCGACTACAATATTCCGCGTCAGAGTAGACTCGCAAAAGAGTCGGTCCACCGGCAGCAACCGACACCCGACCAAATGTGAGGCATCTGCAGTGAGATTGACCGCCGGCTTCCTACTCCGACGCCTGGCCCGACCGGACGCCCGTTGGCCGCGGCGAACCGGGATCGTGGGCGCGCTCAGGGCGCGTCCGCGCCGGCGCGGACGGCCTCCGGAGCACCTGCTCGACCGCTGGCTGCGCAACATCGCCCACGGCCGGTTCGAGCGCTCGCTGGCGGGGCTGACCGCCCTCAGCGCGGTGGTGACGACCGCGGAGGTGTATGTGGAGCACTACCGGGCGAGCTTCGGCAACAAGTGGATGTGGAGCCCGATCCTGGTCACGCCGCCGCTGGTGGCGGCCGGGATCGGCGGAGTCTTCAGCAAGCGGATCGCGAAGACCGCGCTGCCGGTGGCGGCGGCCGTCTACGCGCTGGACGGGCTGCTCGGCCAGTACTTCCACCTGCGCGGCGTCTCCCGGCGCCCGGGCGGCTGGGATCTTCCCACCTACAACGTGATCATGGGGCCGCCGCCGGCCGCCCCCGGCCTGATGTCGATCGTGGGTGGGATGGGGATTCTGGCCGCCATCCTGCGCCGCGAAGACTAGCCGCGAAGACCAGCCGCGACTTGCCAGACAAGATGGGCATGGACGCCAGCCGGGCATGAACACGGACCGCGGCGAGCACCTGCCCAACCTCCGGCCGGGACGCCGGCCGCCCGACCCTTCCGAGCACCTGCCCCGGCAGCGCCGGGGCGTCACGCCCCAGATGATCGGCCGCTTCCCGGACTTCGACGTGCTCGACGAGGACATCGTCAGGACCTGGGACGAGGTGACCCGGGAGGTGGTCATGAGCCGCCTGGAGCAGAGCGGCGAGCTGCGGTTCTTCGCCGCCCACGAGGAGCCCACGGCGCGGGCGTTCATGGACACCGTCACCGCGCAGGACCGGGAGCCCCGGGTGCCGATCGTCGAGCTGGTGGACCGCAAATACGCGGAGGGGAGACTGGACGGCTTTCACT
>JBOHUX010000280.1:0-1593 GCA_050734915.1 Candidatus Dormibacteraceae bacterium | reverse complement strand
GACCACGACCGGAACCGAAAGGCCGCTACCCCGGCCCGCTCCTCATGCTGCCCGCCTGGACGAGCCCGATGCGATGGCCCTCCGGATCGAAGAACTGGGCCATGCGCGGACCGCCGGGGACGTCGTCCGGCGGCATCACCGTCCGGCCTCCCGACTCCTCGATCTCCCTCAGCGTGTCCTCCAGGCTGGCAACCTCGATGTAGAAGGTCACGCCGCGCCGCTGCGGCTCTCGGGAACCGGCGATCCCCCCCCCGATGCCCTTGCCACCGTCGCCGCTGATCATGCCGTAGCTCACCGGGTTGTCGGCGTTGATCTTCCAGCTGAAGACGCGGGCGTAGAACTCCTGCAGCTTCTTGCTGTCCTCACCAATGACCTCGAAGTGAGTGACCGGATTCACCATGCTCAACCTCCTGGGTCTGGAAGCCCTTCCCCGCAAGCCTACTCGCCCCGCCGGCGGCGGGCGGGTTCGAATTTCCAGCCGCCGGCCGCGGTTGGGATTGGAGGTGATGGTGCGACTTTCAGGGCCGGCAGGGGCTAGGATCTCGCTCGGGAGCGAAGCTTGAGTTGGGTTGAGGGCGTGGCCGGACTGGTCGTCATCGCGGTCGTCGGCTACGACATCTTCCAGTCCATCGTGCTCCCCCGACCCGCGGTCGGGCGGGTGCGGGTGAGCCCCCATCTGGTCGGCCTGCTCTGGTCCGCCTGGCGCAGCGCGGGGCGTCTCCCGAGGCGACCGGAGCGCAGGGAGGCATTCCTGGCCGCGTTCGCCCCCGGGGCGGTCCTCTACCTGCTCTGCATCTGGGCGCTGGCCCTGGTGTTCGGGTACGGCCTCCTCATCATGGCCGTGGGGGGCGGTGTCCGGCCCCACCCGACCGGGCTCGGCACCGCCCTCTACCTGTCCGCCGTCTCGCTCTTCACGCTCGGGTTCGGAGATCCCGTCCCGGTGGCCGTGACGGCGCGGGCCGTGGTCGTCAGCGAGGCCGCGATCGGGCTCGGGATGGTCGCTCTCGTCATTTCACTGCTCTTCTCGCTCTTCAGCTCGTTCCAGAGGCGCGAGAGCCTGGTCGTCACCCTCGACGCCAGCGCCGGCGCACCTCCCTCCGGCTTGCAGCTGCTCGAGAACTCCGCCCGGCTCGAGATGCCCGAGCTCCTGGCCCAGACCTTCGGCGCCTGGACGCAGTGGTCCGCCGAGGTGCTCGAGAGCCACCTCGCGTATCCGATCCTGGTCTACTTCCGCTCCAGCCACGACAACGAGGCCTGGGTCAACTCGTTCGGGGCTGTCATGGACGCTGCCGCGCTCGTCATCGCGGCGGTCGAGGGCCTTCCCATTGGGCCGGCCCGGCTCTTCATGAAGGTCGGCCGGCACATGGTGGAGGATCTCGGCTGGTACTTCCGCTTCCCGCACACGCACGACCTGGACACCACGATCGAGGAGTTCGACATCGCCCGGGCGCGCCTGCTCGCGATGGGCTACCGGCTCCAGGACCGGGAGCCGGCGTGGGCCGAGTTCCTCTCCCTCCGCCAGCAGTACGCGCCCGCGCTGGAGCGCCTGGGGGAGTACCTTTCGATCGCGCCGGCGCCCTGGATCGGCGATCG
>JBOHUX010000279.1:0-1623 GCA_050734915.1 Candidatus Dormibacteraceae bacterium | reverse complement strand
GGCCAGGGCCGGGGCGGAGCCGATCGGCTCGATGGGCACCGACACCCCCCTGGCCGCGCTCTCCGACAAGCCGCGGCTGGTCTTCGACTACTTCACCCAGCTGTTCGCGCAGGTCACCAACCCGCCGCTCGACGCGATCCGCGAGGAGCTCGTCACCTCGCTGGCCACCAACGTCGGCCCGGAGCGGAACCTGCTCGACCCGGGCCCGGCCTCGTGCCGTCAGGTGACCCTGCCGTTCCCGGTGATCGGCGAGCAGGACCTGGCCAAGCTCCTGCACATCAACGACGGCGGGAACCTGCCCGGCTTCGCCGCGCACGCCGTCGACGGCCGGTTCGACCCGGCCGGCGGGGGCGAGGGCCTGCGGGACCGCCTGGCCGAGATCTGTCGCGAGGTGGACGCCGCGATCGGCAACGGCGCCCGCCTCCTCATCCTGTCCGACCGGGGCGCCGGGACGGGCGCGCGATCCGGCCTCGTCCCGATCCCCTCGCTGCTCCTCACCGGCGCGGTGCACCATCACCTCATCCGGGAGAAGACCCGCACCCGGGTCGGGCTGATCGTCGAGTCCGGTGACGCCCGCGAGTGCCACCACATCGCCCTGCTGGTCGGCTACGGCGCGGCGGCGGTCTGCCCGTACCTGGCGATCGAGACGGTCCGCGACCTGGCCGGGCGGCGCGAGCTCGGCGAGCCCGGCATCACCGCCGACAAGGCGGAGAAGAACCTCATCAAGGCCCTCGGCAAGGGCCTGCTCAAGATCATGTCCAAGATGGGGGTCTCCACCGTCGCCTCCTACACCGGCGCGCAGATCTTCGAGGCGATGGGCCTCGGCGACGAGGTGGTCGGCACCTGCTTCACCGGCACCGCCTCGCGCCTTGGCGGGGTCGGGTTCTCCGTGCTCGCGCACGAGGCCGCCCGCCGCGCGGCCGTCGCGGCCGGCGGGGCCGGGCTCAGCCACCGCCGCCTGGAGATCGGCGGGGAGTACCAGTGGCGGCGCGAGGGCGAGCCGCACCTGTTCAACCCCGAGACGGTCTTCAAGCTGCAGCACGCCACGCGCGACCGCCGGTACGAGATCTTCAAGGAGTACTCCTCCCTGATCGACGACCAGTCGGCGAAGCTGAACACGCTGCGCGGCCTGCTCCGCATCAAGGGCGTCGATGGCGGTTCGCGGGATGCCGCACCCGTTCGGAATATCCCGATTGACGAAGTGGAGCCGGTCGAGGAGATCGTGAAGCGGTTCGCCACCGGGGCGATGTCCTACGGGTCGATCTCCGCCGAGGCGCACGAGACCATCGCGATCGCGATGAACCGGCTCGGCGGCCGGTCCAACACGGGCGAGGGCGGCGAGAATCCCGAGCGGTTCACCCCCGACCCCAACGGCGACCTGCGGCGCTCCGCCGTCAAGCAGGTGGCCTCCGGCCGGTTCGGCGTGACCAGCGAGTACCTGGTCAACGCCGATGACCTGCAGATCAAGATGGCGCAGGGCGCGAAGCCGGGGGAGGGCGGCCAGCTGCCCGGTCACAAGGTGTACCCGTGGATCGCCGGGACCAGGTACTCCACGCCCGGCGTCGGCCTGATCTCGCCGCCGCCGCACCACGACATCTACTCGATCGAGGACCTGGCGCAGCT
>JBOHUX010000278.1:0-1636 GCA_050734915.1 Candidatus Dormibacteraceae bacterium | reverse complement strand
CACCTGCGTCGCGCGCCGTGAGGTCCATCCCGCTCCGCGGTTCCGGCAGAGGATACCAGGTGAATACGCCATGCCCTCAGCCTACTTCCAGTGAGGGCACAGACGGGCGCGCGGGGTCCTCTGGAGAGCATTTCTAAATTCAGATCCGGAGCCGACGGGGAGATTCGAACTCCCGGCCAGCGGTTTACGAAACCGCTGCTCTACCACTGAGCTACGTCGGCCGAGCCCGAGAGGGCCGAGTGTAGCGCCCGCCCCGATGGTGGGCTCAGCCGACAGCCCATCAGCGGACCGCGCGGCCCTGAGTCTCGCCCAGTGGCTCAGCGGCCGTCTCCTCGGGTGACGCGTCTGGCCGTGCACTGGGATGGGAACTCACGGTCAGACCGTGCTCGTCGACGTCCAGCACCACCGTGTCCCCTTCAGCGAACTGCCCCCGCAGCAGCGCCATCGCCACCCGGTCCCCCACCTGGCGCTGGAGGACTCGGCGTAGCGGCCTAGCCCCGTAGACGGGGTCGTAACCCTGCTCGGCCAACCAGGCCAACGCCCCGGCTTCGACCCTGAGGCCCAGTCCGCGGGCGGCCAGCCGCGCCTCCATCTGGCGCAGTTGCAGCTCGACGATCCGCCGCAGCTGCTCCTGGGACAGGCGGTGGAAGAGGATGACGTCGTCGACCCGGTTGAGGAACTCCGGCCGGAAGTGCTGGCGAAGCTCCGCCATCACCTGCTCCCGGACCCCCTCCTCCTGCTCCGGGCTGGGGACGTCGGGCAAGGACGCGATCAGGGGGCTGCCCAGGTTGCTGGTCATGATCACGACGCAGTTGCGAAAGTCGACGGTCCGGCCCTTGCCATCGGTGAGGCGGCCGTCGTCGAGCAGCTGGAGGAGGATGTTGAAGACGTCGGGGTGGGCCTTCTCGATCTCATCGAGGAGCAGCACCGCGTAGGGCCGGCGGCGGACTGCCTCGGTGAGGTGGCCGCCCTCGTCGTAGCCGACGTAGCCCGGAGGAGCGCCCACCAAACGGGCGACCGAGTGCTTCTCCATGTACTCGCTCATGTCCAGGCGGACCATGGCCTCGTCGCTGTCGAAGAGGAACTCGGCCAGCGCCCGGGCCACCTCGGTCTTGCCCACCCCGGTGGGGCCCAGGAAGATGAACGATCCCAACGGCCGCCGAGGATCGTTGAGGCCCGCCCGCCCCAGGCGCACGGCGCTGGCGACGGCGGCGATCGCCTCGTCCTGGCCGACCACCCGCTGGTGCAGCCGCTCCTCCATCTGCAGGAGCTTTTGCATCTCCCCCTCGAGCATCCGGGCGGCGGGAATCCCGGTCCAGCGCGACACCACCTCGGCGATGTCTTCCTCACCCACCTCCTCCTGGAGTAGCGGCGAGCCGCCCTGGTCCTGGCCCAGTTGGGCCTGCTCCTGCTCCAGTCGTTGACGCAGCTCGCCCAGCCGGCCATAGCGCAGCTCGGCGGCCTTGCCGTAGTCGGCCAGGCGCTCAGCCCGTTCGGCCTCGAAGGTGGTGCGCTCGATCTCCTCTTTGGTCGCCCGGATCCTGCCGATCAGCCCTTTCTCCCGCTCCCAGCGCTGGCGCAGGCCGACGGCGGTCTCCTGGAGCTCGGCCAGCTCCCGCTCCAGCGCCTGGAGGCG
>JBOHUX010000277.1:0-1642 GCA_050734915.1 Candidatus Dormibacteraceae bacterium | reverse complement strand
CTGACGCAGCTTGCGGGCGGCGCTCCAGCCCATCGAGACGTGGTCCTCCTGCATGCCGGAGGTGGGGATCGAGTCGACGCTCGCCGGTGCCGCCAGCCGGCGGTTCTCCGCCACCAGCGCGGCGGCCGCGTACTGGGCGATCATCAGGCCCGAGTTGACGCCCGGCTCGGTGGTCAAGAAGGGGGGCAGCCCGGCCGAGCGGTCCGGGTCCAGGATGCGGTCGACGCGCCGCTCGGCGATGGCGCCGACCTCGGCGGCGGCGATGGCGAGGAAGTCGCAGGCGAAGGCGACGGGCTCCCCGTGGAAGTTGCCCGTCGACTCCACCTCGCCCGTGGGCAGGACGACGGGGTTGTCTGTGACCGAGCCCAGCTCGCGCTCCGCCACCGCCAGCGCGAAGGCGAGCGTATCCCTGGCCGCGCCCGCCACCTGGGGGCTGCAGCGCATGGAGTAGGAGTCCTGCACGGCGTGGTCGAGGTGGCGGTGGGAGGCCTTGATGGGAGAGCCGGCCAAAAGGCGGGTCAGGTTGGCGGCGGAGGCGAGCTGGCCGGGGTGGGGCCGGATCGCCTGCAGGGCCTCGGCGAAGGGGCGGTCGGTGCCCAAGAGGGCCTCGACGGTCATGGCCGCGGTGACGTCGGCGGTCCGCAGGAGGTTGGCGAGGTCGTGGCAGGCGAGGCAGAGCATGCCCAGCATCCCGTCCGTGCCGTTGATGAGCGCCAGGCCCTCCTTGCTCTGGAGCCGCAGCGGCGCGATCCCGACCCCCGCCAGCGCCTCCGCCGCCGGCAGCCGCCGGCCCTCCGCGTCCACCGCCTCGCCCTCGCCGATCAGGCAGAGCCCGACGTGCGCGAGCGGAGCCAGATCGCCGCTCGCGCCCAGCGACCCGTGGGCGGGCACGAGGGGGGTGATCCCCGCATTGAGAAGCCCGGCCAGCCCCCGCGCCAACTCCGTCCTCACGCCTGAGTAGCCGAGCGCCAGCGTGCGGACGCGGAGCAGGATCATGGCCCGCACCACCTCGGCCTCGAGGGCGGGCCCCATGCCGGCCGCGTGCGAGCGGATGATGGCTTGCTGCATCTCGGAGCGGTGGCTGGGCGGGATCCTGGTGTTGGCGAGAGCCCCGAAGCCGGTCGAAACCCCGTAGACCGCCTCACCCAGGGCTCCCAGCTCCTCCACGCGGGTCCGGCTGGCCTCGATCCGTGAGATGGCCTCGCCGGAGAGCTCGACCCTGGCACCGTGGCGGGCCACCGCCGCCACGTCATCGAGGGTCAGGCCCGGCCCCTCGATCAGCACCGCCGCGGGGACGTCCAACCCACCGCGATGCTAGCAGCCCGTCCCCAGGTGCCGGCAGCGTGCTGGAAGCGCGGCCGCCGTCCGAGGGGGCAGGATGGCGGCGCCGTGTAGCGTCAGGTCGAATGAGCCACCACCTCACCCGTCCGGCACCGGCGCCGGTGGCGCTCAGCCTGCTGGGCGCCGTGTTCGGTGCCGATACGATCGCGGCGACGCTCGATGGACGGCTCCCCTTCGATCGCGGGGTCGCCTTATGCCGAAGTTCCTGCGTCGCCGCGAGTTCGGCTGAACTCGGCTGAGCGATGCAGGTTCTGGCTACAACGAGGGAGTGAGACCGAGCAGGGCCAGAGCGCGAGCCTGG
>JBOHUX010000276.1:0-1656 GCA_050734915.1 Candidatus Dormibacteraceae bacterium | reverse complement strand
GGACATGACATACCCGATTCCGCGGCCGGGAGGACGAGGGAGAAGGAACGACCGCGAGCCAGATCATGGCCTACCTCACAGCTCGGCGCCCTGTACGCCGCGAATTAGCCACCAGGATCGAGACCCGCCGCAAAACCCCGTCACATGACTGGTTCAGGCAACGTCATGCAACAGGTAGAAGACTCGCGGAGAAGGAATGCGCTGGGGGGAGACGATCGGCCTCGAACGCGAGCACGTCCGCGACGACCAGATCCACGTCGAGTGGCAGTTGCGCGAGATCCGCAGCACATTCCATCGGCTCCCGCCCAAGGACGACTCGTACCGCAGCCCCAGCTGGGAACCCTGCCTGCCCGTCGACCTCCCGCCGTTCCTGGCCGACCTCCTGAAACGGCAGATCAAGGAACAGCCCCGTCAACGGTGTGCGTGCGCGGCCCAGCACGGCGGCAGCGGCCACTACGTGTTCCTCGGTCCGGACGGCGGCCACCCGCGGCGCAGCAACTACGCCCGCCGCGTGTTCCGCCCGGCCTGCGACGGCCGGTACCAGCCCCAGCCCACCAAGCCGCCCCGGCTTACGATCGCCGATGCCTCCCAATGGCCGGGCATCCCGATCACCACCTGGGCGCCCGCCCCGCCCGACGACGCCCCGTACGCGCAGCCCAGAGGCCGGGGCATCCGGCCGATCCCCGAGGACATCCCGGTCGCCTGCTGGCTCCCGGTCAGGTACGGCCTGAACCCGCACGGCATGCGCCACGGCCACAAGACCTGGATGGCCGAAGACGGCATCCCGGAGATCCTCGCCGAGCACCGCCTGGGCCACGAGGTGCCCGGCATGCGCGGCCTCTACGCCCACACCTCGGACCGGATGCGCGAGGACCTCAAGCGCGCCCTCCAGGCCCGCTGGGAGGACTCCCTGCGCGAACGCGCAGCTCTCTGCGACCACTCACCGGTCCCGCTGCTCGACGAACTCCTCGCACCCTTTCGCGCCCCAGCACCGGACACAACGACACCACGAGACACCCAGCCAGACGGCCCAGCACCGGGAGGCAGGGAGAAGATGATCTCCCAAATTCCTCCCAACCGAGCCGAAAACCCCAGCCCGGAAGGTAGGCTGGGGCTTAAGGAAAGAGCGTCTGACCTGGTCAGAGACCAGATCCCAGAGGTGGAGCTGAGGGGATTCGAACCCCTGACCCCCTCGATGCGAACGAGGTGCGCTACCGGACTGCGCTACAGCCCCTGGAACAGCGGCCAGCCTAGCAAACCCTCGGCCCTGTCCGTGCGATCAGCGGCTCCGGAGCCTGGTGCTCCGTGTCTGCTGGGGCTCGGGGCGAGGAGGGCAAAAGCCCACCACCATGATGACGGTCAATTTCTGACACCCGCGGCCCCTTCTTGCACACGATCATGAGGCTGGGCGGAGAGGAGCGCCGGAGCAGGGCGCGTTCGGGGGCCGGCCGGCGCCGGGGCCGCGCGTTGGCGCGGATTGCCCTGGGGCCGCATCCCCGGGGCCGCCCTCCGGAGCTCAGTCGCCTTCGGGGCTCAGTCGCCTACGGCGCGGTTGGCGGCGTCGGTGTACTGGTCGTAGAGCTGGTCGTTGACCCGAGCCGAGATGTCGATGATCTCGGCGGAGTAGGCCACGACCTCCACGACCTGCTCCGACGG
>JBOHUX010000275.1:0-1656 GCA_050734915.1 Candidatus Dormibacteraceae bacterium | reverse complement strand
ACCTCCCCAGCTCGCTCTGGCAGGCGGTCGACCTCCTGGACAAGGACGCCTTCTTCAGGAAGACGTTCGGTAAGCCCTTCGTCAACTTCTTCGTCAACATGAAGCGCGCGGAGGTCGGTCGGTTCCTCTCCGAGGTGACCGACTGGGAGATGCGCGAGTACTTCGAGGTCTTCTGATCCAGGGAGGAGCGTTTCACGGTGACAAACGGCATTCAGGGCATCCAGCACGCCGTCCTCTTCCAGTTCCCGCGCGAGCTCTCCAGCGCCGAGGAGGGGGAGATGGCGGCCCGGATCCGGGCCTGGCCGGACAAGATCGGCGGCTTCCGGCGGCTTCGTTTCGGCCCCGACCGGAGCGGCCGTTCACGCGGCTACCAGTACCTCCTACTCGCGGAGTTCCCCGACGAGGAGGCGATGGCGCGGTACCTCCCCCATCCCGTCCACAAGGCATTCGCCGAGTGGGTCCACGAGCGCGGGTCCCAGGAGCTGGCCTTCGACTACGTGCTGGACGAGAACACGGCGCTGCTGGATGAGGGGTCGGGTACGCTCCCAGGGTGATGGCGCGCGACCCGGAGGAGGCCACGGCGCGGGGGGCGCCCGCGCGAGCCGAGATCGCGTCCGCCACCCGCATGGGGGCGATCCACTTGACGGTTGCGGACCTCGATCGCTCGGTGCGCTACTACGAGCGCACGGTCGGCCTCACCGTCCGTGAGCGCACCGACGGCCACGCCGTCATGTCGGTCGGCCAGACCGACCTCGTCGAGCTGACCGAGATCCGCGGCGCCCGGCCCGCGGACGGCCATTCCGGGCTTTACCACTTCGCGCTCCTCCTCCCCGAGCGTGCCGACCTCGCTCGCTGGCTCGCTCACGCGGGCCGGGACCAGGTGCCGCTGGTCGGGCTATCCGACCACTACGTCAGCGAGGCCATCTACCTCAGCGACCCCGACCACCACGGCATCGAGATCTACTGGGACCGCCCGCGGCGGCTGTGGGAGGGGCGGGTGGCGGAGCGGATGACGACCCTGCCCCTCGACGTCGGCAGCCTGCTCGGCGAGCTCCACGAGCCGGCGCGCGCCTCGTTCGACGGCCTGCCGGAGGGAACCACGATGGGTCACGTGCACCTGCGGGTGATCGCCATCCCGGAGACGATCTCGTTCTACCGCGACGTTCTGGGGTTCGGCCTCATGGCCGCCCTCGGCTCGCACGCTGCGTTCCTCAGCGCGGGCGGCTACCACCACCATCTGGGAGCCAACACGTGGGAGAGCGCGGGCGCGCCCCAGGCGCCGCCGGGGAGCGCAACGCTGGCGCGGGTCACGATCGTCCTTCCCGACGCCGAGGCGAGAGAGCGGCTCGCCGAACGCACCGCCGCGGCCGGCCGCCCTCCCGAGCCGGCGGCCGGGGGCGAGCTCTTCCTGCGGGATCCGTCCGGCAATCCCCTGACCTTCATCACGGCCGGCTGACCCGCCCCGCCAGTGCTCGCCATCACGGCTCCGACCGGAAGCTGCTTGGTTCTCGCCCCACGCTTCGCCCTCGAGCCCGGCCGGCGTGGGTTGGCCTCCTACCCGGTCACCACCGGGATCCTGACTTCGACCCGAGGCCCGGCAGACCGGGTCCCGGCGCGAGTCTGGAGTCCACCCGAGGGGCCGGGGCGGGGTGAGGG
>JBOHUX010000274.1:0-1663 GCA_050734915.1 Candidatus Dormibacteraceae bacterium | reverse complement strand
CGCCACCGGTGCCGGACCCGCCGCTCCCCGAACAGGCCGCCAGCCCGGCCGCGGCCGCGATCACCACGACCGCCTTCGCGGTCAGGGGCGTTCGCCGCTTCTTCCGCATCAGATGCCTCCTAGCACCTCACATCCGAGTGCAGGCCCACCGGCGCGAAGGGTCTCCCGGCTCCCGATCGTACGGTGACGCGGCACCCGGCCGCGCCACGGCCGACCCGGGGCGCGCGTGGCCCAGGACGCGGAGCCAAGCAATCGTTCGGGATATCACCATGGCCGTGAGCTGCGGTTAGCTCTTAATGAGCAGGGGCACGGCCCGGGGTGTGGGATCATAATCGCATGGACTTTCTCGCCGATCTTGAGGCCCGGGGCCTCGTTCAGGACAGCACCGACCGCGACGCGCTGCGCGCCCGGATCATGGCTGGCCAGGTCGGCGTGTACTACGGCGTCGACCCGTCCGCGGACTCCAGCCACGTCGGCAATCTCATCGGCTTGCTGGTGCTGCGCCGGTTCGCCGACGCCGGGCACCGCCCGATCGCACTGGCCGGCGGCGCGACCGGAATGATCGGCGACCCGGGCGGCCGGTCCAAGGAGCGGAACCTGCTCGACGAGGAGACCCTCGCCCGCAATACCAAGCGCATCGCCGACCAGCTCGAGCGGATCTCCCGGGTCCCCCTGGTGAACAACCTGGCCTGGACGGGGCAGCTCACCCTGCTCGACTTCCTGCGTGACATCGGCAAGCACGCGAGCGTCAACCAGATGATCGCCCGCGAGGCGGTCAAGGCCCGGCTGGAGAGCGAGCACGGCATCTCGTTCACCGAGTTCAGCTACCAGCTCCTGCAGGCCAACGACTACCTGCACCTGAGCAGGAACCACGGGACCGAGATTCAGATCGGCGGCTCCGACCAGTGGGGGAACCTCCTCGCGGGCGTGGACCTGATCCGCCGGGCCGACGGCAGGCACGTTCACGCCTTCACCTGGCCCCTCCTCCTGCGCGCCGACGGCAAGAAGTTCGGCAAGTCCGAGGACGGCGCGATCTGGCTGGCCGCCGACCGCACGTCCCCGTACCAGTTCTTCCAGTACTGGATGAACGTCGCCGACGCCGACATCGAGCGCTTCCTGCTCCAGCTCACCCTGCTGCCGGTCGAGGAATGCCGCGCGGTCGCGGAGGCGCACGCCCAGGCCCCGCATAAGCGCGAGGGCCAGCGCCGCCTGGCGCGCGAGATCACCACGCTCGTCCACGGCCCGGAGGCGACCACCGCCGCCCAGGAGGCCAGCGCGATCCTGTTCGGCGGCTCCCCGGCGGGCGCGTCCGCCCAGGCGCTGGAGTTCCTGGCCACCGAGGTCCCGACCTCGCCGTTTGAATCTGGCGTCACGCTGGCCGCCGCCCTGGCCACCACCCCCCTGGCCTCCTCCCTGTCCGACGCCCGCCGCACGATCACCCAGGGCGCCGCCTCCGTCAACGGCGAGGTGGTCCCAGCCGACCGCCCCCTCACCGACGCCGACCTGCTGTACAACCGCTGGCTCCTGCTCCGCAAGGGCAAGCGCAACTACCACGTCCTAGACGCCGCCACCAGCTAACGGTCTCCTCACGGCCGGCGCCCGCCCGCCCGCCGCTTGGAGCGTTATCGTGGTGGCGGCCAGCCGCCCCGGATCGCCCATGACC
>JBOHUX010000273.1:0-1680 GCA_050734915.1 Candidatus Dormibacteraceae bacterium | reverse complement strand
AACATGGCACTGGTCGCCAGCCTCTGCCGACGGGTGATCGTCATGTACGCGGGACGGATCGTCGAGGAGGGTCCGGTGGAGCGGATGTTCAAGAGCCCGCAGCACCCCTACACCTGGTCGCTGCTGGGCTCGGTACCCCGGCTCGACCAGAGCGCCACCGAGCGCCTGGTCAGCATCCGTGGCCTGCCCCCCGACCTGGTCCGCCTGCCGCCCGGCTGCAAGTTCCACCCCCGCTGCCCCTTCGTCGAGGAGCGCTGCACGACGGAGGAGCCGCCGCTGGGGGAGGTGGGGCCGGACCAGCGGGCACGCTGCTGGGTGCTGATGCGGAACGTGCCCGAGGAGGCGGCGCGCCGCGCGACGGCCAAGGAGGTCTCGGTGAGCGCGGCGTCGGCCATCAAGGAGGACACGGACACTTGAGCCTGGCCGAGGCGCCGGCCAAGCCGGAGCCCGGCGTGGACCCGGTCATCCTCCGGGCCGAGTCGGTCACCAAGCACTTTCCCACCACCGGCGTCGGCGGCGCCGTCGTGCGGGCGGTGGACGGGGTGTCCTTCGAGGTCCGCCGCGGCGAGACGCTGGGGCTGGTCGGCGAGTCCGGCTGCGGCAAATCGACGCTGGGGCGCTGCCTGGTCCGGCTGCTGCCGGTCACCGGGGGCAGGATCGTCTTCGAGGGTGAGGACCTCTCGAAGCTTTCCGGGCGGGCGCTGCGCCGCAAGCGGCGCCAGATGCAGATCATCTTCCAGGACCCCTTCGCCTCGCTCGATCCCCGGATGACGGTGGGCGAGATCCTCGTCGAGCCGCTCGCCAACTTTCGGATCGGGCGCGGCCGCGCCCGCCAGAGGCGCGTCCAGCAGCTGCTGGAGGTGGTGGGGCTCAACCCCAACTTCACCAACCGGTACCCGCACGAGTTCAGCGGGGGCCAGCGGCAGCGGATCGGGATCGCCCGCGCGCTCGCCCTCAACCCGAGCCTGATCGTCTGTGACGAGCCGGTCTCGGCACTGGACGTCTCCATCCAGGCCCAGATCATCAACCTCCTCCAGGACCTGCAGCGGGAGTTCAACCTCACCTACGTCTTCATCGCCCACGACCTGGCCGTCGTCCGCCACCTCTCCAACCGGGTGGCGGTCATGTACCTGGGCAAGGTGGTCGAGGTCGCCGACCGGGAGGCGATCTACCAGCAGCCCCAGCACCCCTACACGCGGGCGCTGCTGAGCTCGATCCCGATCCCGGACCCGGACGTGGAGGGCAAGCGCGAGCCGATCCCCCTCAAGGGCGAGATCCCCTCCCCGGTCAACCCGCCCTCCGGGTGCCGCTTCCACACCCGCTGCCCGATCGCCCGCGTGCCCGGGGTCTGCGATCAGCAGGAGCCCCGCCTCGACCCCCACGGCCGCGAGGGCCAGGTCGCCGCCTGCCACTTCGCCGGCCAGATCTGACGGCGCGGGAGGGACCCTTAAACCGAAGTTCCTTGGCAGATTGAACTTAGAGTAGGTTCAGAGTGGCTCATCTATGTAGCCATTAACAGCGCTTGACAAGTCGACTAGTTCGGCTACAATTAGTGTGTGCCGAAGCGAGCCAGCGGAGCTATGCACGTAGCCGTTGTCCCGAGCCGGCAGCGAAGCGGTGAATACAGCTCGGTGTTGGTCCGACAGAGCTACCGGGAGGGCGGTAAGGTCAAGCACCGCA
>JBOHUX010000272.1:0-1765 GCA_050734915.1 Candidatus Dormibacteraceae bacterium | reverse complement strand
CCTCGGTGGTCATCCGGGTCCCCTCCGGCACGTCGATCAGGATCGCCGGGTTGATGTAGTTGCCGCCGTCGTAGGCGGCTCCCTCGGGGCGCCCGCCGCCGAATGCGAGCCGGGCACCCCTCCCGATCGCGTCCCCGACCTGCGCCTCCACCTCCGCCCGCTGGCCGGGCGTGTGCATGGGGCCCATCCGCGTCTCCTTCTCCATCCCGTTGCCGACCTTGAGGCGGGCGGCCTTGCCGACCAGCTTCTCGAGCAGCTCGTCGTAGACCCCCTCCTGGACGTAGAGGCGCTTGACCGCCAGGCAGGCCTGGCCGCAGTTGAAGAAGCGGCCGACCGAGATGGCCGAGGCGGCGGCGTCGATGTCGGCGTCCTCGAGGACCAGGCAGGGGTCGCTGCCCCCCAGCTCCAGCTTGACCTTCTTGAGGCCCTCCGCCGCGGCCGCCATCACCAGCTTGCCGGTCGGCGTGGAGCCGGTCAGCGCGATCTTCCGGATCAGCGGGTGGGTGACGATCGCCTCCCCGGTCCGGGGGCCCAGGACCACGTTCACCACGCCTTCGGGCAGGCCGCCCTCGAGCAGGGCCTCGACGCAGGCGAGGGTGGACAGCGGCGTCGTGCTGGCCGGCTTGATGACGACCGTGTTGCCGGCCGCGATCGCGGGCGCGATCTTGTTGGCGGCCAAGGTGAGCGGGAAGTTCCAGGGCACGATGGCGCCGGTGACGCCGATCGGGCGCCGGACCACCAGCCCGTACATCCTGGTGCTCGCCAGCGCCACGTGCTCGCCGTGGACCTTGTCGGCGAGATCGGCGTACCAGGCGATGTTCTCCGCGAATCGCTCCGCCTCGATCTGCGACTCCCGCAGCGACTTGCCCTGCTCCTGGGTGAGCAGGAGGCCGATCGCCTCGACCCTGGTGTGGACGTGGGCCGCCGCCCGGTGCAGGATCCTGGCCCGCTCCGCCGGCGCCAGACGGGACCAGGTGTCGAAGGCCTTCTGGGCCGCCCGGGCGGCCCGGTCCACGTCCTCGGAGCCACCCGAGGGCACCTTGTCGACCGCCTCGCCGGTGGCCGGGTTGATCACGTCGTAGGTCTCTCCGGAAGCGGCTGCGCTGCGCTCCCCTTCGATGATCATCGTCGCCATGTGGCTGCACGCCTCCAGTCTTTGGTCGCGGGGCGCCGGCGGGCAGGCGAAGGGCCCGAGGCTTGTGTTCGACGCCCCGCCGGTCGCATTCAATTATCGCGGCCCGGGGCGGCGAGACCGCCGTCGAGCCGTCGCGGGCGCCGGAGACACGAGCGCCGGCGAGCGCTCAGGCGGGCCCGACCAGGTCCGTCCGGGCGCCCGCCAGCCGGTAGATCCAGAGTGCGCCTCCGCGCAGGCCGCCGCCGGAGTCGAAGCTGATCGGGAAGTCGAACACCCCCTCGAAGCGGCCCGGGTCGAGGATCCCGGCGGCGACCGTCTGCCGGGTCAGGTCGTCGTAGCCGTCGGCCTGCCGGATGGCGTTGACCGCGAGGAGGACGGCCTGGCAGGCGATCGCGTCGAACCGGGCCCCCGGCCCGTAACGGCTCTCGAAGGTCTGCCGGTAGCGCTTCGCGACCGGGCCGGCAGGCACCGTGGAAGCGATGTAGGTGGGACCGGTTCCGGCCGCGTGCTCGAAGAGGGGGTCGCCGAAGAGGGCCGGCCCCCCCACCACCGGGGCGCGCAGGCCGTCCGAGCGGGCGGCGGCCAGGAAGGCGGCGGCGTGGGCCGGCGTCAGCCCGAGGAGGACGGCGC
>JBOHUX010000271.1:0-1792 GCA_050734915.1 Candidatus Dormibacteraceae bacterium | reverse complement strand
GCGTAGGTCGGGGCGCTCGACGATGGCATCGATGCTGCCGTGCCGAAACGCGAACTCCGCTGTACCCCCTGGCACGGCGCCGCCACTCGAGCCCCAGTGGATGCGAGGCCCGACAAAGGAGATCCTCGCCCCCGGCTCTGCGAGGATGACGTCGCCGAGGCTGGCGAAGGAGGCGAGCACGCCCCCCATGGTGGGGTCGCAGAGGACCGTGAGAAGTGGGACCCCCCGCTCGCGGAGCCTGGCCGCCGCGGTCGCCGTCTTCGCCATCTGGAAGAGGGCGACCATCCCCTCCTGGATCCGAGCCCCTCCCGAGGAGCAGACGACGATCGCCGGCAGCCGCTCGCGGCGGGCGAGGTCGAAGGAGCGCGACACCTTCTCGCCGACCACGCTCCCCATGCTGCCGCCCAGGAACCTGAAGTCGAACACGGCCAGGATCGCCGCGGCGCCCTCGATCCGGGCGCGGCCGGTCACGACGGCATCCAGGAGGTGGGTGGCGGCCTGGGCCTCGGTCACCCGCCGTTCGTAGCCGACGCCGTCCGAGAAGTCGAGGGGGTTGGCCGACCAGAGATGGCGGTCGGTCTCGTGGAAGCTGCCCGGGTCGGTCAGCTGCTCGATGCGCTGCCAGGCGCCGAGCGGGGCGTGACGGCCGCAGTCGAGGCAGACGCGCAGATCGTCCAGCGGCCCCGCGCAGGCGGCGCAGCGATCGGTGTCGGTGCTCATCTATCGCCCCGGCCGGGAGCGGCCGCCGGGCACGTCGGGATCCCAGCGGAGGAGCGCCACGTCGGCGACCACGCGCAGGTGGGCGCGCATCGCGCGGGCGGACTCGGCGGCCCTGCCCGCCTGGATGGCGTCGACGATGTTGCGATGGGCCTCCAGGGAGAGCGGCGGGCGACCCGGCTCGGAGAGCGACTCCAGCCGGCTCTCCTGGATCGCCTCGGCCATCTCCCCGATCAGGTGCTCCAGCACCTTGCTGCGGGCGGCGCGGGCGATCGCGTGATGGAACATCGCATCACCGTCGATGCCGAGGCCTCCGGCCGCGATGTCCTCTCCCATCCTCGTCAGCGCGGTTCTGATCGCCGCCAGGTCGGCGTCCGTCCGGCGGACGGCGGCCAGCTCGGCGAGCTTGACCTCGATCGCCTCCCGCGCCTCCAGGATCTCGGGCAGGCGGCGCCGCAGCTCGAGCAGCTTGGGCAGCGACTCGCCGAAGCCGCGGGTGCGCCGGAGGAAGACGCCCTCGCCGTGGCGGACGACGACGGAGCCCTGAGCCTCCAGCACCACCATCGCCTGGCGCACGGAGGTCCGGCTCACGCCCAGTTGGTGGGAGAGGTCCCGCTCGGCGGGGAAACGGGCGCCGGCGACCATGCCCGACTCACGCACCAGCTCGCGCAGCCGGTCGACGAGGTCCTCATAGAGCCGGCTCCGTTCCAGCGGGCGAAGCGCCGCAAATGAGGGGGCGCCCATGGTCGGGAGTCTAGCAGGCGGGGAGAACCAGTGGTCCAACCATTGACAGGCCAGTCCACCTCAACTACGCTCTCAGCGGGAACGGGCCCGGAGGTGCCGCGTCCCCGGTGCCGCCGGGCTCGAAGCCGGGCGACGTCAGTCGGAGGCAGGACGGAGGGTCTGATGAGGGGAGCCCAGAGAGGAGCGATGCAGGAACGAGCCCAGGAACGAGCCCCGGAGCGAGCCCATGAACTGGCCCTGGCACGAGCCATGGACGCCGCGAGAACCGGTGCCCGAGCCGGCCGCGGATCCCTTCCGCGACTGCTGGCCGGCGTGACGGCCGGGCTGGTGC
>JBOHUX010000270.1:0-1799 GCA_050734915.1 Candidatus Dormibacteraceae bacterium | reverse complement strand
CGCTCGCCCTGCTCGGGGGGCGAGGAGGCATCGCGGCCGCCGTAGACCTGCAGGAGCGGAGCCCTGAGGCGGGAGGCGACGCCGGCCAGCGTCAGGGAGTTCTGGACGGCATCGGGATCGGGTCCCATGTACTGCCGCAGGGCGGCCCGGGTGACGGGGTGAGCCTGCCGGTACCGGCCTCCGGCGGCGTACCAACTGCTCATCGAGACGACCGCCTTGACCCGCTCGTCGAAGGCCGCGGCCCGGATCGCGAACATCCCTCCGTAGGAGATCCCGCCCAGCGCCACCCGGTCGGGATCGACGTCGTCCCGCTCGAGGACGTGATCCACCGCCGCCCGGAGCGGCCCCTCGCTCTCGGCGCGGAGCTTGAGGTCGAAGCTGACCAGGCCCTGCCCAGGGCCGTCTACGCAGTAGACCGCGATCCCCCGCCGCAGAATGTGGTCGCCGAGGTCGTAGAGCTCCTCCTTGGTGGAATCGGCGCCCGGCGAGAGCACGATCACGGGCACCCGCCCGCTGGCGCCCCGAGGGCGCCGGAAGTAGCCCCTCAACTGCGTCCCTTCGAAGGGGATGTTCGAGATCTCCATCGGGTGCTCGACGTGCGGCGCGGCGCTGGCGAAGCTCGCCTCCGCGCTCTCGAGCGCGGCACGGAACTGGGCCAGGTCGCCGACGGCGAGGAAGCTGGCCCAGTGATAGAAGAGCCCGGCCGTGATGTAGGCGGAGGCCGCGGTCGCGCTCCGGCCGCCGGCGGCGGCTTGCTCACCGCGCTCGGCGTGGCGGCGCGCCCGCTCGCTCCATCCGGCGCACCACCCGCTCCACTCCTTGATCTCGTCCCGGAGCTGCGCGTGCTCCCAGGCGGAGACGTAGTTGGATGTCATCCGCCAGCCGAAGAGCTCCCAGGTATCGGCCACGAAGCCGGTCGCGTCGATCATCTCCATTCTCCGGGCGAGGAACCGCTCGCCCCCACGTCGGGCCGGACTGGACGGCCGGCCTCCAACGCAGGAGTGTGAGAGCGCTCACCCGCGCGCGGCATCAGACTTAGGTACCAAAGGGCGCCCGAAGCCCCGATTTGACACCCCGACCAGGGTCGGCTACAGTTGCACAATCGTTTGTCCCGCTCGTGAGGGCGACGGGCGCCAGGCTTGCGGTGGAGGACGGCGGCCGCTGTCGGGTGCTTTGATGCTGTCGGATCGAATCGCCGGCCAGTGCCGGTGAGGATGGCCAAGAGGATCGGTAGAGTATGAGTCTGGACGCTCAGCGATCCCCGGTCCGCTCCCGTCATCCGGTCCGGCACCGCCTCACGGATCGCCTCCTCGAGGCGCTTGGGCGCGGCCGCGGCGCGGCCCTGCTGGCCGGCCCTGGCTATGGCAAGACGGTCCTCATTGAGGCCCTCCTGGCCGAGATCGACATGCACGCCATCTGGATCGATCTGGGGCGGTTCGCCGGCGATCCGCTCCCGTTCGCCCGTGAGGTCCTCCAGAAGTCGGCGGCCCGGTCGGGTGCCCGGGCGTCGCGGTCGCTCGCGGCGGTGCCCGAGGGGCTCCCCGCCGGAGCCGGGGCCGCCGCCGCCATCGACCTCATGACCGCCGGCCACGCGGCGCGCTCCGACGCCGACGTCCTGCTCGTGCTCGACGAGTTCGAGCAGGTGGACCCGCAAGGTGAGCTGGCCATGTGCCTCGATCATCTCCTGCGGGGCCTCCCGGCCCCGTGGAAGCTGGTCGTGGCCGGGCGCCACGAGCCGTGGAGCGGGGAGCTTGCCCGGCAGATCCAGTACGGCGAGATCGAGGCCTTCGACGAGGAGT
>JBOHUX010000269.1:0-1919 GCA_050734915.1 Candidatus Dormibacteraceae bacterium | reverse complement strand
CCACCGAGTCGATTGACGAACATTCCCCGACGCGCTGTCACCTCATCACCCAGGCCGACCTGACCGTGTCCCGGAGCATGCGGAGGCCGCCCTCTCTGCGGAACATGCGCAGGATCCGTCTCTGCTTCTCCCGCTTGGAGATCCCGTCCACCCTGAAGAACTCGTCCAGGCCCCGGTCGAGGAGCTGCGGGTAGAGGGAGAGCAACCGCGGATTGTGCTCCAGAAGCGGCACCGCCCGGTCGTACTTCCTCATGTCGGACATCACCCAGGACCCGTCGAGCTTGAGGCGGTAGTCGCGGAGCGCGCGGGCGCCGAAGTCGCCCACCTCCTTGGCGTGGACGACCGTCTCGCCCGCCATCCTGCCGCTCGCCATGGCCAGGTTGCTCCCCTCACGGTGGACGGGGTTGGAGAGCATGGCGGCATCGCCGCAGATCAGGTAGCCGTCTCCATGGACCCGGGGGATCGCCCGGTGACCACCCTCGGGGATCAGCTTGGCGAGGAACTCCACCGTCTCGGCGCCCTCGATGAGCGGCCTGATGGCAGGATGCTGCTTGAAGTGCTCCAGCACCGAGTTGGGCGTCACCAGCCGGCGGTTGAAGTCCGACAGCAGCGCTCCCCCGCCCACGCTGAGGGTGTCCTTGTTCGTGTAGATGAACATGAACCCGGCCATGCCCATCGTCGCGTCGCCGAAGCACTCGACGGTGGCGCCCTCACCCGGCTCGCAGTTGAATCGCGCCTCGATCTGGGCGGGGTCGAGCCGCATTATCTCCTTGAACGCGAGGGCCACCTGGTCGCGCCGGAGCGGCCTCTTGAGGCCCGCCCGCTCCAGCAGGTTGGTGCCGAGCCCGATCCCCCCGGCGCAGATGACGACGTCGGCGAGAAGGTCACCCTCGCGGCCCGTCCGGACGCCCACCACCCGGCCGTCGCGGAGGATCAGCTCCTCGGCCACCGTCTCGTTGATGATGAACGCGCCCGCCTGCTCCGCCTGAGCGGCGAACCAGGGGTCGAAACGGGCCCTCAACACGGAGAAGGAGTGCGGATGGTCGCGATTGCGGAGATTCTTGTAGCCGAGCAGGCGGATGGCCGCCTCCTCGGTGGTGAACCAACGCTGCTCCTCGATGATGGGCCGCTCGCAGGGGGCCTGCCGCCAGGCCTCCCCGACCACCGCCTCGAGGTCGTGTCGGTAGAGGATGCCGCCCATGACGTTCTTGGAACCGGGCTTCTCACCCTTCTCCAGGACCACCACCTGCAGTCCCGCCTTCGCCATCGTGAGCGCGGCCGCGATGCCGGCGGGGCCCGCCCCGATCACGATCGCGTCGAACCTCTCCCCCGGCTCCATGCGGACAACATCCTAGATGAGTGATTCCCGACGGCAGAGCCGGCGCCGGTGAGGGGCGCCCAACTCCGATGGCTCGCCGTCCTGCCTCCGCTCGCCCTGGCCGCCGGCCTGGCGGTCTGGAGCCTCGGGTTCGGGCTCCCGTTCCTGTTCCGGCCCGACGAGGACGTGATGGTCGGCCGGGCCGTTCGGATGGCGGCGCAGGGGAGCCTCGACCCTCTCTTCGCGAACTATCCGCCGCTCGTCTTCTATCTCTTCGCCGGCGTCGAGAAGGCGGTCGCGCTGGCGGGAGGTGCCAACCTCCACGCCGCCTTCACCGACCCCAGCGCCGCCTACCTGGCGGCCCGGGCGGTCTCCGCCGCGGCCGCCGTGGCCACGGTCGGATTCACCTTCGCGGCCGGCCGGCGCGCGTACGGGACGGTCGCCGGCCTGATCGCCGCAGGGCTGCTGGCGGTGGCTCCGCTGGCCGTCCGGCAGGCCCACTTCGCGACCACCGACGGCGTCCAGACCGCGTTCGTGGCGGCGGCCATGGCGGCCGGCCTCCGCGCGCGCGGCCGCCGCGGGCTCGCGCTCGCCGGAACCC
>JBOHUX010000268.1:0-1954 GCA_050734915.1 Candidatus Dormibacteraceae bacterium | reverse complement strand
GTCCTGTTCCGGACCCCACACCGAGCTCGTCTCGGAGGCTTCGCCCTGCTCGGGAGTGATGCGGGCCGCATCACTCCACGCGTGAGACTCGGCAATCGCCGGATCCTCCCCCTGCTCATAGTCGAGCGAGGTCTCGGCCCGCTCCCAGCGCTCGAATGAGCTCGCCATCTCCTCTCGCCAGGCATCGGGCTCGCGGCCCTCCTGTGGTTGCGCCGCCGGGTGTTCGGTGGCCGCGCGCTCAGGCGAGGAAGCCTCGTCGGCCGTCACGTAGAAGCGGATCTCCTCGCGCTGCCTCGTCCCTATCGTGTAGTGTAGCTGCGCGTATCCCGCGGGGTCGCCGGCGGCGATCGCCACGTCGGCCGGCGACGGGGTCGCGGACGGGCTCGGCGATGGGCTCGGCGACGGGCTCGGCGATGGCGTCGCCGATGGAGCCACCGACGGGGTCGCGCTGACGGCCGCGGCGGGAGACTGGGGCCTGACGACCGGCCCGCAGCCGATCATCACCAGGGCCAGGCCCGCTAGGAAGGGCAGGAACCTCCGATGCCGGCCACGCCCGCGCGCATCCAGCACGTCCGCGTGCCCCCCTTTCCTGAACCTGCGATCCTCTCCACCCTCTCCACTAGAACTAGAAGCCCGCCGCGATTGTGCACTCAGTCAGCGGAGGCGTCAAACGTTTGTGAAGTCGTCGTCGAATTGAAGCGATTCCGTCAGCTCGCCCACGCATCTGTAAGAGAGCTCCAGGATCTCTTCAGGCTCGATCCGCGCGCGATCACCAAGCGCTTCGGAAGCGTCACCTGCCCGCTCGGAAAGGATCGCCTTCATAACTGCCGACCAGGCAGCCGTCCCGCCTGGAATCGTCGTCAGGATCTGCCGGACACCCCGCGGCCGCACTTCAGCTCGGCTCGCACAAACCTGGGTTCAGGGCATAGATCGAGCTGGCCGGGTTGCCGGTGCACTGGATGTCGTCGACCTCCCAACTGGAGCTGGTCTTCACGAAGAGAAGATCCAACCGTTCCTTGGGCCCCGGGTCGGGGGCCGGGGCATAGCTCAGGGCCACGTGGGCCACGGCGGTCGTGCTGCCGACGTCCCCGGAGATGGTCACACCCTGGTAGCCGTTCTGGCACCGGCAGATCGGATTCATGTAGGGGAGGGGCCCGGGCCTGGACAGAAGCCGGCTCACGAGCCGGGGGGAATAGCCGCATCCGGCGAGCCCGTCCGCGCTCGACCCGCACGGCCCTCGGAGAGGGTTGGTGAATGGAAAGACGGCCTTGGCCATCGCGGTCACCTGGGCCGCGTCGGCTGGCGCCGGGGTCGCGGAAGGGGTCACAGATGGGCTCGGCGATGGCGCCGGCGATGGAGCCACGGACGGGGTCGCGCTGGCCGCCGCGGCGGGTGGCTGCGGCCTGGCGACCGGCTCGCAGCCGATCATCACCAGAGCCAGGCCCGCAAGGAGAGGCGCAAACCTTCGACGCCGGGAACGCCCGCGCGCATCCAGCACGTCCGCGCGCCCCCCTCTCCTCTCCACTGGAAGACCGCCGCGATCATGAGTTCAGTCAGCAGGCGTGTCAAGCTCCTGTGTAGCCGTCGTGGCCCACTTGAGAGAGTGGATCGCGGCGTCGGAGGTCAGCGGCTGGGTCGGGCCCATGTGCGCGGGCTCTCAGACCGCGACGTCGATGATGAGCGCCTCCAGGGGCGCGTCCTGATCGCCGTCCGAACGTCGGGCAGCACCAGAGCCATCGGCGACGGCCACTGCAGCCGGTGCCCTCGCCTTGACAGAGCTGAGCGTGACCGGAGAGTGTCAAGCCTCAACCGAAGTAGCTGTGAGCCGTCAGCCGGAATCGTGCAAGGGCCACGTCCAGTCAAGTGGTGTACGAGGTGACGACCAAGTCATCCACCAACATCAGCTGACCGCCGCCAGCTCGGGCACCACCTCCTCCTCGAGCTCGGGCAGCTG
>JBOHUX010000267.1:0-1955 GCA_050734915.1 Candidatus Dormibacteraceae bacterium | reverse complement strand
GGATCCCCGATGAGGTGTCGCTGTCGCCTGAACTCGGAAGCTGTTCAGCCTAGATCGGCACGCTCAGGCAACCCGCCGGAAGGTGCTGCGGTAGGAGGTGGGTGAGGTGCCCAGGCGGCGGCGGAAGTGGAGTCGGAGGCTGGAGGCCGACCCGAATCCGCACCGCTCGGCCACCTCCTCGGTGGGGAGGTCGGACGACTCCAGCATCCGCTGCGCCGCGGCGACCCGCTGGAGCAGCAGCCAGCGGAGGGGGCTGGTGCCGGTCGCCGCCTGAAACCGCCGGGCGAAGGTCCGGACCGACATCGCCGCCTGCGCCGCCAGCCGCTCAACGGTGAGCGGCTGGGCCAGGTGGGCCGCCGCCCACTCGAGCGCGGCGCGCAGGCGCTCGTCCTCGGCGTCGCGGGGGACCGGCGCCTCGAGGTACTGAGCCTGGCCGCCGTCGCGGTGGGGGGGCACCACCATCCGGCGGCCGAACATGTTGGCGACCTCGGCGCCGTGGTCGAGGCGGACCAGGTGTAGGCAGAGGTCCATACCGGCGGCGGTGCCCGCGGAGGTCAGGAGCCGCCCCTCGTCCACGTAGAGGACGGCGGGATCGACGTGCACGGCGGGGAAGCGGCGGGCCAGGGCCTCCGCGTTCATCCAGTGGGTGGTTGCCCGGCGGCCGTCGAGCAGGCCCGCCGCCGCCAGCACGAACGCGCCTGTGCACAGGGACGCGACGCGCGCGCCCCGCCGATGCGCCCTGCGCAGGGCGCCAAGCAGCCGTTCGGGGGGCGGCTCCTCGATGTCGCGCCAGGCGGGAACGATGATGGTGTCGGCACGCTCCAGCGTCCGGAGGCCGTAACGGGTCCCGATGGTGAAGCCTGACTTGGTCCGGAGCGGGGACGGCTCGATGCCGCAGACGAAGAGGCGGTAGTTGGGCAGGCCCATGTCGGAGCGGTCTGTCCCGAACACCTCGCAGGGCACCGCCAGCTCGAAGATCGAGATCCTGTCGAAGGCCGCCACGGCCACGGTATGCATGGCAGGATATTAACGCATATGGGCAGTCCTGCCACTCGCAGACCGCCGTGAGAAGCGCGACCATGAGCTCATGAGAGACGCTCTCTGGCGGGGTGCGATGCGGAGCCCGGAGACCGGGCGGATACAAGTTCCGGCGCCGGAGCCGCTCTGGAGCCCCCGAGCTGCGGCCGCCCCGGCGGCCGTGCCTGTGCCCGACGCTGCGCTCGACGCCGTGCCCATCCTGGCGCCCGGCCCCGGCGGGCGTCCTTCGTCGAGCGGGATCGCAGGCGCGGGCGGTCACATCGAACCGCTCGTGGGCTGGCGGATCTGGAGGGTCCGCGGCAACCGGCTGGAGTCCTGGGTGGTTCCATACACGTGGTCGGTGGGGGTCAACGGAGGCCGGTGCCTCAGCGACGGCCACTCCTTCCGGTCCGGACCTCCGGGCTGCCGACTCGGAGCTCCGGGCTGCTCGGAATCACCGGGCTCGGGGTGCGGGTGCGGGTTCTGGGCGCTCAACAGCCCCGCCGCCTGCCGGCATCTGGTGCGCTGGTGGGAAGACGCGGAACTGCGGCCGCTCGGCGACACGGCGGTGCTCGGCCTGATGGCCGGATGGGGAGCGGTGGCCGTGCACGGCGAGGAGGGCTTCCGGGCTCAACAGGCGAGAGTGGTGGCGCTGTTCGCGGTGCCGATCGGGCACGCGTCCCTCCGGGGCCGCCTGGCGGACGGGTGGAGAACGTCCCTCCGGCGGCTTTCCGGCCGGCCGGCCGCGAGGCGCGCCTCGGCGAGGGATCTCAGGCTTGGCGGCGTCGCCGCGGCCTATGGCGTGCCCCTGTTCTTCCCTGAGCCCGCGACCCGGATGGGGGTTCTCGCCGAGCTTGGCGTCGATGGGCGGGCGGTGGCGGAGATCGCCGAGAGACGGCGGGGAGAGGGTCGCCGGCCCGCCCCGGGCGCCCCGGTGG
>JBOHUX010000266.1:0-1963 GCA_050734915.1 Candidatus Dormibacteraceae bacterium | reverse complement strand
CAGCTGCTGGGCCGGGCTGAGGCGGCTCAGCTCCCGGCGGGACCGCAGGAGGCGGTCCGCGCGCCGCCGCACGAGCTCGCCGGGAATCGGGGCGAGCCGGCCGGCTCGGGCGGCGAGCCCCTCCGACTCGGTCCGCAGCCGCACCAGCAGCTCCCGCGCCAGCCGCCGCCGCCGCTGGCCGAGCTGGGCCTCGAGGTCGGACCTCCGGGGCACGATGCGGGCGCCCGCCTCGGTGGGCGTGCGACATTCGAAGTCGGCGACCATGTCCGCCACGGTCCGGTCCGAGGTGTGCCCGAGCGCGGTCACGACAGGGATCCGGGAGGCGAGCACGGCGCGGGCCACGAGCTCGGTGTTGAAGGCGTAGAGCTCCTCGAAGCTGCCCCCGCCACGCGCGATGACGACCACGTCGCAGTCGGCGTCAGCGTTGCAGTGGCGGAGCGCGGCGACGACGCTGCCCGGTGACGCCGTCCCCTGCACCTGGGCCGGGTAGACGGCGATCGCCATGTTGGGAAAGCGGTCGAGGATCGTCTCCTGAAGATCGTGGATGACGGCGCCGGTGGGCGAGGTGATGAGCGCCACCCGGCGGGGCAGAAAGGGGATCGCCCGCTTGCGCCCGGCCTCGAACGCGCCCTCCGCCTCGAGGCTCTGCTTCAGCCGCTCCAGCTCGGCCCGCAGCCGGCCCACGTCGTCGAACTCGAGCCGCTCGACGATCAGGCGCAGCCGCCCGCCCTGGGGCCAGAAGTCCACGCGGCCCCGGAAGATGAACTCGTGGCCGTCCTCGGGCAGGACGGGAATCCGGCGCGCGTTATCGGCCCAGATCATGGCGTCGATGAGGGCCGCCTCGTCCCTGATCGTGAAGTTGAGGTTGCCCTTGGCGCTCTGACGGAGCCCGCTCACCTCCCCCTTGACGAAGACGTCGGTGAGAGGCCGCAGCTCCTGGCGGATCTGCTGGGCGAGCTCGGAAACGGTCCAGGGCTTGCGCGTGTCGTCCGGTCTCAGCACCCCGCTAGTCTACGATCGACCCATGGGGCTGCCCTCCGGCCGCCAGATCGAATTGCGGCGCGGCGACCAGCGGGCGGTGGTGGTGGAGGCGGGCGGGGGCCTGTGCGAATATGTGGCCGGCGGCCGGCAGGTGCTGGACGGGTTCGCGCCCGGCGAGATGGCGATCGGCGGCCGGGGGCAGCCTCTCCTGCCCTGGCCGAACCGTCTTGAGGACGGCCGCTATCACTTCGGGGGCCGCGATCTGCAGGCGCCGATCGACGAGCCCGCCACCGGCTGCGCCATCCACGGGCTCACACGCTGGCTCAACTGGACCCCGATCGAGCAGGCTGACGATCGCGCCACCATGGCGCTCATCCTCCATCCCCAGCCCGGCTACCCATTCTCCCTCGACCTCGAGATCCGCTACGCCCTCGGCGACGAGGGGCTCACGGTCGAAACGCAGGCCGTCAACCTGGGCGACGCCGACCTTCCGTTCGGCGCTGGCCAGCATCCGTATCTCGCCGCCGGCGCGGGGCTCGTCGACGATCTCACCCTCCGCCTTCCCGGCTCCCTCCGCCTGGAGATGGACGAACGCGGCCTCCCCACCGGGCGCCGCCTGGACGTCGGGGGGACCGACTACGACTTCCGCTTTCCCCGGCTGGTCGGCGGCCTCGTGCTCGACACCTGCTTCACGGGGCTCGATCGGGACGGAGCGGGACGGGCCTCGGTCGAGGTGAGGCGGGCGGACGCGACCGGGGCCACCCTCTGGGTGGACACCGCCTACCCCTACCTGATGGTGTTCAGCGGCGACACCCTGGCCCCCGCCCGGCGCCGGCGCGGCCTCGCTGTGGAACCGATGACCTGCCCGCCGAACGCCTTCCGAACCGGTGAGGGGCTGCGGGTGCTGGCCCCCGGCGACCGCCTCACGGTGGCCTGGGGGATCCGCCCGAGCTGAGCCCGGGCGCGGGCACCGGCGCGCCGC
>JBOHUX010000265.1:0-1978 GCA_050734915.1 Candidatus Dormibacteraceae bacterium | reverse complement strand
GTCTCCGCCTCGGCCGCGTCGTCGGTCTGGGGGCGGTCCAGCGTGGCGCCGGACGGGATCGCCCAGCCGAGGCCGGGCCGGTAGCCCTCGTCCCACCAGCCGTCCAGGATGCTGAGATTGAGGACGCCGTTGGCGGCCGCCTTCATGCCGCTGGTACCGCTCGCCTCGAGGAACCGCCGGGGATTGTTGAGCCAGACGTCGGCGCCCCGCACGAGGTTCCGGGCGACCTCGATGTCATAGTCCTCCAGGAAGAAGATCCCGGGTTCGCGGCGAGCCGCCGCGACGACCTCGTGGAGGATCGCCTTTCCCTCGGCGTCCGCGGGATGCGACTTGCCCGCGAAGACGATCTGGACCGGCGAGTCCGCCACGTTGAGCAGGCGGGCCAGCCGCGAGGGATCCCGGAAGAGGAGCGTCGCCCGCTTGTAGGGGGCGAAGCGGCGGGAGAAGCCGATCGTCAGCGCCTCGGGGTCGAGGCTGTCCCCCTCCGTCCCCCGGCGGCCGGCGAACTCCGCCAGCCGGCCACGGAGGGCGACATGCGCCCCCCACAGCTCCTGGTCGGAGATGGAGGCGATCCCCTCCCAGGCGGGATCCTCGGGGTCGAGGTCCGACCAGCGGGGGGCGACGTGGCCGGCGAGCAGGGCGTCGATGTCGGGGGCCACCCAGGTTGGCATGTGGACGCCGTTGGTGATCGCGCCGATCGGGACCTGGGCCTCGGGCACGCCCGGCCACGCCTCTTTCCAGAGCCGCCGGGAGATCGTCCCGTGGAGGCGGCTGACGCCCACCGAGTGGTCGGCCATCCGGAGCGCCATGTAGGTGGTGCAGAGCCGGCTCTCGGGGTCGCCGGGAGTCTTCCGGCCCAGGTCCATGAAGCGGTCGGAGGGGAGCCCGATGTCCTCCAGGTAGGGCCCCAGGACGTCCGCGACCAGGCCCGGCTCGAAGTAGTCACTCCCCGCCTCGACCGGCGTGTGGGTGGTGAACACCACCCCCGCGCGGGCGATGAGACGCGCCTCCTCGAGGGTCAGCTGCCGCGAGCGGGCGAGCTCCCGAATGCGCTCGATGGCGGCCAGGAAGCTGTGGCCCTCGTTGAGGTGGAAGACGGTGGGATCGAGCCCCAGCCGTTTGAGCGCGCGCAGCCCGCCGATTCCGAGCACGATCTCCTGGCGCAGCCGGCGGCCGGGATCGGAGACGTAGAGTCGGTCCGTGATGCCGCGCAGGTCGGCGGGGTTGGACTCCAGATCGGTGTCGAGCAGGTAGAGCGGGACGCGGCCCACGTTGAGCCGCCAGACGGCGATCCGGACCGAGCCCGCTCCGATCGGGGCCTCCACCTCCAGCGGCGCCCCGTCCGTCTCGACGCGCGTGATCGGGAGGTCCTGGGGCCGGATCTCCGGGTAGATCTCCTCCTGGTCACCGCCCTCGTTGATGCGCTGACGGGCGAAGCCCTGTCGGTAGAAGAGCCCCACGCCCACCAGTGGCAGGCCGAGATCGCCGGCCGCCTTGAGGTGATCCCCCGCGAGGATGCCGAGGCCCCCCGAGTAGATCGGGAGGCACTCCGCGAGCCCGAACTCGAGCGAGAAGTAGCCGACCAGGAGCGGGGCGCCGGCCTCGAGGCCGGGGCGGGGCCGGTCCCGGCGCTCGGCGTGGGCGGCCAGCGCGTCGGCGAGTGCGTCGCGGACGCACTCCTCTTCGAGGCGCTCCTCGACGGCCGCCGGTCCGAGCCTCGCCAGCACGGCGGCGGGGTTGTGGGCGCTCTCGTCCCAGAGGGCGGGGGCGAGAGCCTGGAACAGGGCCTGGATGCGCGGCTCCCAGGACCAGGTGAGGTCGAATGCGAGACGCTCCAGCTCCTCGTACAAGCCTAGATGAGTAATTCCGAATATCGACGGGTCTTCGGCGCCCATGCACCCCATCTGGCGGCCCGGCTTCTCCGCTCCTCTCCTACGCAGCTACGGCTGCGCGCGCTCCGGTGCTGGGCGCCGAGCCA
>JBOHUX010000264.1:0-1989 GCA_050734915.1 Candidatus Dormibacteraceae bacterium | reverse complement strand
GATGGGGACGTGAAGGTCGGCCTGAGCGCTGGTCCGCGTGTAGCGGGGATCGACATGAATGACCTTGGCGCCCTTGAGCTTGGCCTCCATCACCCACTGGAATCCGACCGGATGGCACTCCGCCATGTTCGATCCCATGATCAGAACGCAGTCGGCGTTCTGCATGTCCTGCTGGAAGGTGGTGGCGCCGCCCCTCCCGAAGCTTGTCCCCAGACCGGGGACGGTCGAGCTGTGTCATATGCGCGCCTGGTTCTCGACCTGGATGATGCCGAGAGCCGTGTACAGCTTCTTGATGACGTAGTTCTCCTCGTTGTCGAGGGTGGCTCCGCCGAGGTGGGCGATGCCGGTCGTGCGATTGAGGGGGATGCCGCGCTCGTCCTTCTCCTGCCAGGTCTCGGCCCGGGTCTTGAGAACCCGGTCGGCGATCATCTCCATCGCCTTCTCGAGGCTCAGCTCCTCCCAGCGGGTCCCGCCCGGCCGCCGGTACTTGACCAGGTACTCGCGCCGGGGGCCGGTGACGTAGCTGCGCGTGGCGGCGCCCTTGGGGCACAGCCGGCCGCGGCTGATGGGGCTGTCCGGGTCGCCCTCGATCTGCGTGACGGCCCCGTCCTTGACGTACACCCTCTGGCCGCAGCCGACCCCGCAGTAGGGACAGATCGACTTGACGACCTGGTCGGCCGTCTCGGTGCGGGCGGTCCCGCGCCGGTGCGTATCCGACTGCGCCGCCGCGCCCAGTCCGAGACGGTCGGGGCCGGTCAGCTGCCGGGCGACGGGCCAGCTGTTGACGACCTCAAGCAGCTTTTTGAAAGGGGCCGGACCGGCGCCGGCCGCGCGGGCCGCCGCCTGCCGGTGGGGCTCGGGGGCGCCTTGGGGGTGGGGCTCGGAGGCGTTCCTGCGCTCGGCCATGTCCTCCTTCGATCCTACGACTTGACGCCGGTCGCTGCAGCGGCGCCGTGGGGCCCGAGATCAATGCATGCCCCGATGTGACCCCAGGCGCTACGGTTGCCGTCATGGCTGGTTGCCGTCGTGGCTGATAGATACGACGTGGTGATCGTGGGAGCCGGGGCGGCGGGGTCGGAGGCCGCCTTCGCGATCGCGGGACTGCCGGGATGGTCGGGCGCGATCGGGCCCGGCAAGTCCCGCCGGGTGCTGCTGGTGGAGTCCAGCCACCTCGGCGGAACCTGCACCAACGAAGGCTGCGTGCCGACCAAGGCGCTGGTCCGCGCCGCCCGCGTGCTGCACCTGGCGCGGTCCTCGGCGGACCTCGGGCTGCGGATCGGCTCGGTCTCCTTCGACTGGGGGGCGGTGACGTCCCGCATGCGGGAGGTGCGGGATCATCAGCTTCGGTTCGGGACGGCCCCCTTCGAGGAGGCGGGGATCGAGGTCCGGTTCCCGGCCCGGGCCACCTTTGCCGGCCCGCGCTCCATCTCGGTGGACGGCGACCTCGTCGAGGCGCGCTCGGTGGTGATCGCGGTCGGGCTCCGGCCGGCGGTGCCGCCGATACCCGGGCTCGCGGAGGCGGGCTGCCTCGACAACGAGAGCGCGCTCGACCTGCGCGCCCTGCCCCGCTCCCTGGCTGTCCTGGGCGGGGGACCGATCGGATGTGAGTTCGCCCAGATCTTCGCCCGTTTCGGGGTCGAGGTGACGGTGGTGGAGGCGCTCGAGCGGCTGCTGCCGCCGGAGGAGCCGGAGTCGAGCGCGGAGCTGTTGAAGGCGTTCTCGGCGGAGGGTATCTCGACCCGGCTGGGGGCGAAGGTGGCGGCGGTCTCCGGCTCCGGGCCGGGGCGCCCCAAGCGGCTCACCTTCGAGTCGGGCCCGGAGCTGGAGGTGGACGAGATCCTGGTCGCCGCCGGCCGCCAGTTGGACGGCGCCGCCCTCGGCCTCGATCCGGCGGGGATCAGGTGGTCCAGGAAGGGCATCGAGGCGGACCGGTCGCTGCGGGCATCCGCGGACTGGGCCTTCGTGGCCGGCGACGTCGCCGGCGGCCCC
>JBOHUX010000263.1:0-2003 GCA_050734915.1 Candidatus Dormibacteraceae bacterium | reverse complement strand
GCCCGATCGCGCCCGCGGCCGATCGCCGGGAGGCTGGAGGACGTTCTCGACGCCCGCGACCGCGCGCCGGCCCCGGCGGCCACCACCGCCCCCGCGGCCAGGAGGTGCGGGAGCAAGACGACCGGGCTCATCCGGTCCCCGTCCCCAGGAGCGGGCCGGACGGCGCCCCCGGCACGTAGGGAGCGGCGATCGACGCCGCGCTCGAGTTGATGACGTTCACCAGCCCGGGGTCGAAGACCGCCACCCCCGAGAGCTTGGGGCCGCCGGGGATGATCCCCACCCAGAGCAGCGCTCCGGCCAGGATGCCCAGGTACCAGACCTCGGCGAGCGACGCGTCCCGCGCCCCCGGCGCATCGTCGTTGGGCGCGCTGAAGAGAACCCGGAAGAGCAGCGCCGCCACCGCCAGGGCGGCCAGCACCAGCCCAGCCGCGACGCCGAAGGCCGCCTCGGGAGCGGTCCGCATGGATCCCATGAAGGCAAAGAGGTCGGCTGTGAAGGTGGCCAGCCCCGGCACTCCGATGACCGCGAAGGCGCCCAGCACCAGAAGCCAGGCCAGATGAGGCATCCGCGGCCCCAGGCCGCCGAGCAAGGCCAGGCTGCGCGACTGGGCCCGCTCGGCGACCGTCGCGCAGGCGCCGTTGAGAAGCGCGGCGCCGAGGCCGCCCGCGAAGAGTGCCAGCACGGCCGCGTCCAGCGCCAGGGGGGTGAGACCGGCCACCCCGAGCGCGACCACGCCGGCGGGGACCATCGACGCGTAGGCGCCCATCCGGCGCAGGTCGGTGGCGCCGTACGCCGCCATGGCCCCCCAGATCACGGTCGCCACCCCCATGCCACCGATGAGCGGGGCCAGGAAGCGGGCGGCGTCGTGCTCGCCCCCGACCAGGATCCTGATCAGCAGGTAGCCCCCGAGCCGGGTGCCCACGCCGGCGATCTGCACCGCCACCCCGGCCGGCGCCTCGGCGAGCACGTCGCGGACCCAGCCGTGGAGGGGGAAGAGCGGCAGCCAGCAGGCGGCCGCGACCAGCAGGGCGAGCCCGATGGCGATCTGGCTTCCCTTCGGCAGTTGGGCCAGGAGCAGCGTCGGAAGGTCGAACGTGGTCCCCCCGGCCGCCTGATAGAGCATGATCGCCGCCGCCCAGAGGGCGGCGACGCCGACCAGGCCGTAGGCCAGGAACCGCCACGCGGCGGCCACGCGCCGGGCGCCCCCCCAGCCGCGGATGAGGAGCGCGATCGGGATCACCGCCGCGCCCCAGAAGAGGACCATCAAGAGCAGGTCCTGCGAGCAGATGACACCGTTGACGGCCGATTGCCCCAGGAGGAGCAGCGTGAAGTAGGTCCCTTCTCGGTCGTGGACCCCGCCCGAGGCGAGGACGGCGACCACCCCCACGATCGCGCTCAGCAGCAGCATGGCCAAGTTGACGCCGTCGAGGCCGAGGTGATACCCGGCCCCGATCGCCGGCAGCCAGCTGACCTTCTCGCCGAACTGCAGCGTGTTGGAGAACGTCTGGTATTGGGCGTAGGCGACCACCACCAGCACGAGGACCAGGATCTCGGTCCAGAAGGCGGCCAGCCGGAACTGGGTCCCCCAGCGGCGCCGGGGATCGGGCATCAGCGCCATCACGCCGGCGACCACGACCGGGGTCCAGATCAGCGCGCTGAGCAAGAAGCTGAAGCTGACCACGCTGCCGGTCAGCGGCGCCGGGCTCGCGGCCGGCGAGGGCAGGATCGGGATCGACGGGCTGGGCACCGAGCGGATGCCGGCCAGCAGGTGCGACGCCAGCCAGGGCGCGTGACCGGCGGCGGCGGCGAGCTGTCCGGCTCCCATCAGCGAACCCAGCCCGGGGCCACCGCACCCGCCACCACGGCCGCGATGACGGCCAGCCCGAGGAGCACCGGCAGGCCGGGAAGGATCAGCTCCAGCGCCCGCCCCGATCCGGCCACCGCCCCTCCGAGCGAAGCCTCGCCGGCACCGGCGAGGGCGCCCTCGGCCATCTCTGGCAGGC
>JBOHUX010000262.1:0-2026 GCA_050734915.1 Candidatus Dormibacteraceae bacterium | reverse complement strand
GGATGGAGCCGGGCGGGGCGCGCCAGCGGGCGCAGGAGCGGCCCCATGAGCGCCAACCCGATCGTCCTCTTCAGCAACGGACCGGGCGACGCCGACTTCTTTTACGCGTGCCGGTTCGCGGTCGAACGCGGCGTCTACGTGCGCTTCGGACTCGACGACGACGTCCTCGTCGAGGATCTGCTGGAGCTGGATCGGGCCCGGGCGGAGAGCACCGCCCAGCGGGTGGTCGACGTCGCGGAGCTTGGATACGAGCCTTCCATGAACGTCGTCGCCGCCTGGGCGCAGGCGGTCGCCCGCCTCCTGCAGGAGCGGGGTGCCCGCGAGATCAGGGTCTCGCCCGACCTCCGCGTCGCCTTCTACGAAGAGCTTCGATCGGCCGGGATCGAGATCGAGATAGACGACCAGATCTTTCTCGAGGGGCGGCGCCGCAAGTCCCAGGAGGAGGGGTCCTTCATCCATTCCGCGCAGCGGGCCGCCGAGGCGGCCTGCGTCGAGGCGATCAGCCTTTTGGGGAGCGCGGAGGTCAGGGACGGGCTCCTCTGGGAGGAGGGCCGGCCGCTGACTTCCGAGAAGCTCAAGTCGGATGCCGAGCGGGTCCTCAGCGAGATCGGGTACGCGGCCGGGGAGATGATCATCGCGGGCGCCCCCGACAGCGCCCTGCCCCATCACCAAGGCAGCGGACAGATCCAGGCCGGAGGTCCGGTGATCATCGACATCTTCCCCCGCGGACGCACCTCCCGCTATCACGGTGACCTGAGCCGGACCGTGGTCGTGGGGGAGCCGGCGCCGGAGGTGAGGCGGATGCACGAGGCTGTCTGCGCGGCCCTCGACGCCGGCATCGCCGGCCTCCGCGACGGCGCCAACGGGCGGGACGTGCATCGAGCTGCCTGTCAGGTCCTCGTCGAGGCCGGGTTCGGCACCTCGACCGCCGGTCTCGAGGGCGAGCCTGGCAGGGCGCGGATGATCCATTCACTCGGCCACGGGGTCGGGCTCGAGGTTCACGAGGCGCCCTACCTCCGAGACGTTGACTACCCGCTCCGGGCGGGCGATGTGGTCACCGTAGAGCCCGGTCTCTATCTCGTGGGCTTGGGGGGGGTCAGGGTCGAGGACACCGGGATGATCGGCGCGAAGGACTTCCGCAACTACTCCTCGATCTCGCGCAGCCTCGACCCCCGCGCCTACATGTGAGGGGGGGCGGCATCCGCGGCTCATAAAGGGCCGCTTTACGCCGCTATCATCCACCGGGTGGCCGAGCAGGCGGATGAGAGGGCCGGCGAGAGTCTGGGGGGCCGGATCCGGAAGCTGCGGCAGGAGCGGGGGCTGAGCCTCGCCCAGGTCGCGGGTGGGGACTTCAGTCGCGCTTTTCTGAACCAGGTCGAGCTCGGCAAGAGCCAGACCTCGACCCGGACCCTGCGCATCATCGCCGCCCGCTTGGGCACCCGCGTCGAGTACCTCCTCGGCGGCACGATCCCGACTCTCGATCGAGAGATCGCCCTCGAGAGGGCGCGGATCATGCTGGTCCGCGGCCGGCCGCGGCGCTCACTGCGAGAGCTGGAGGGACTGCTCGAGCTCCCGGACTGGCCGCTCGGAGCGGACGCCCGGCTCTGCGCGGCGCAGGCTCTGATCGAACTCGGGCGCGCCGCCGAGGCGACGGGCCTCCTGAGGAGCGCGGGTGAGATGATCGCCTCTCACGGGGACCAATGGCGGGGGGAGCGTCTGGCCGCGATCCGTTCCCGAGCCCCCGGGCGCGGCGGCGACGCGGCCGAGCACCTGGTCCGGTTGGGGGATCGGGCGCTCCGGGCCGGCACCGGCGAGCTCGCGCTCGAGCGCTACCGCGAGGCGAGAGTCCTTCTGGAGGCGGCTGTTCCTGAGCGGGACATCTAGCCTCCTAAACCTAAACCCGATTCCACCGACCGACTATCGGTAGCGGCTGAGTGGCGGTGAGAGACGGCAAGGTCTCCGCTGAGAGCTCCGTCGAAGCCGCTGCTCGGGGTTTGTGAGCCGGCGAAGGCGGGCGAATGGCTCG
>JBOHUX010000261.1:0-2064 GCA_050734915.1 Candidatus Dormibacteraceae bacterium | reverse complement strand
CGAGGTTGCGGAGCTGGCCACTGCCCTGGTCGAGGGTGACCTTCCGCCTCGGCTCGTGAACACGGTCTGGGCCAAATCGGGTGGCGTGGCCTTGTTTGCCCGGGAGCTACTCCTGGACAACTCCAATGCGCGCCACAGACGCGGAGCGAGGGACGCGCTCAGCCTCGATCACGAAGGATTCGGGGGCCTTCCCGATTCGATCTCTGACCTGCTCGCCGAGCGCCTCGAGGGGCTGGACGCACCAGCTCTGGACGTCGCCCGGGTACTGGCTTGCGCCGGTAGCGAGCTGGATCAGACCATCCTGGAAGAGGTCATCGGCTGTCAGGAAGGCTTGTGGGAGAGCGTCGAGGTGCTGGCGGCCGCGGGTGTGGCCGGGGTGTCGGGCCGCCGTGGTGGAACGGCGGACTCGGTGGCGTTGTCCCACCCGCTGATCGGGGAGGTGGTCCTGGGACGTCTTGCCCCGTCGGCCCGCCAACACCTGCACGAACGGCTCGGCTCCGCGCTGCGCCAGGCCGGGCGGCCCTCGTCCGTGCTCGCGTTGCACTACGCCCGAGCCGACCCTGCCGTGGGTGGGGATGGTGTCATCGATATCCTGGCGACGGGGGCGCGGGAGCTGCTGGCGCGTGGGGCGTTCGTGGAGGCTGCCGGTTGCCTGGAGGCCGCGCTCGGGCGCGTGCTGTCCGGTAGCTCTGTCGCCCGGCGTGCCGGGCTGCTGGAAGACCTGGGGACGGCGTGGTTCGGGCTGGCCGAACCGGCGGCGGCGGCCACCTTCTGGCTCGAGGCCCTTGGGAGCATGCCTGAGGACGGCGCGGCGGTTAGTTTGCGGATGCGCGTTGCCGATGCCATGTTCTTGTCCGGAAGGCCGGCGGAGTCGGTGGCTCAGGCTCGCCTCGCGGTGGATGTCGTCGAGGGAAACCATGCTCCGCCGATGAGAGCTCGTTTCGGACTGTTACGGGCCGCGCTGAGGGCCGCCGACGTCGATGCCGCCCGGACCGCGGCCGCTCCCATGGCCGGTCGCCTCGGCGGGACCGACGACCCCGCCGAAGTGATGATGTCGGGCGCGGCACGGGCGTCGCTGGCCATGCTCGACAACCGTCCTCGCCATGCCTACCGGGTCGCCATCGGGGCCCTCGACGCCGCGGGCGCATGCGAAGGAGATCGGGGCCTGGTCCGGGTGGCGCGGGATCTGGAGGACCTGGCCCTCTGGTCGGCCATGTGGCTGGGGGATCTCCCCGTCATCCGCCGACACGCCGAGTCGTCGCTTTCGCTGTCGGCGGGCCAGGGCCATCCCGGCTTTCGCTGGAGGGGCCTGGCCGGGCGCTTCGTCGCCGACTTCCTCGCCGGTGCGTGGGACGATGCCAGCGACGCCCTGGTCGAGCTCGACGCTCTAACCGCCGAGGGCATCCCCGGTCTGTCTCGTTTCGTCCCCCTCTGCCATGCCGCCCTGGAGCTTCCCCGGGGGGACCCGGACATCTGCCGCCAGCTGGTGGGCCAACTGGAGTGGGCTATGGCCCGGGAGGCAGAGCCCGACCCTGAAGCCGCCGTGTCCGTCGGGGCGGTCGTGGCCCTGCTGCACCTCCATGACGGCGAGCCCGCCGCAGCCTGGGCCCGCTGCGCTCCATGGGCCGGGACCCGCTGTCCCTCCGGACTGCCGCCATGGGCCGACCTGGCGGCCGCCGAGGCGGCATTGGCCGCCGGTCGTCACGACGACGCTCGCCGGTTGGCTGACAGCCTCGAGGCGGACCTGCCCGGGCGCAGCTATGTCGGCGTCTTGGCACGGTCGCTGCGCGCCCGGGCGCGGTCCGGTGGGCCCGACCAGACCGAACTGTTGGGGGCGGCCGAGGAGTTCGCGATCATGGGCATGCCGTACGAGGCGGCACGTGCTCGGCGACTGTCTGGTAAAAAGAGCCAGGCCGGCGCGGCGCTGGCCACGTTCGAGCGACTCGGGGCGACCGCCGAGGCGCAGCGGGTTCGAGACGCGATCGACGCCGCTGGTGCCGGGAGCGAGTGTGCGGGCCGGAGAACCCTGAGCATCCGCCGAGAGGGCTGGGTCCCCACCTCGCT
>JBOHUX010000260.1:0-2071 GCA_050734915.1 Candidatus Dormibacteraceae bacterium | reverse complement strand
GGTCCGGGACCTGGACGGGGTGGCGAGATGAGGGATGCGCCCGGGGGTCTTCTTACCACCAGCGTCGGCAGCCTCCCCAAGCCCGAATACCTGGTCCGGGCGCGGGCCCGGCGGGCCCGCGGGGAGATCTCGCAGTCGGAGCTCGACGATCTCAGCCGGCGGGCGACCCAGGAGTGGATCCGCTTCCAGGAGGAGATCGGAATCGACATCGTCGTCGACGGCGAGATGTACCGCGGGGACATGGTCGCCTACTTCGCCGAGAACCTGGACGGAATGGGCATCTCCGGTCTGGTGCGCTCGTACGGCAACCGCTACTACAAGAAGCCGATCGCGACCGGGCCCATCAGCCGCCCGCGGCCGATCACAGTCGACTGGTGGGAGTTCGCCCAGAGCCTCACCGACCGCCCCGTCAAGGGGATGCTGACGGGCCCCTACACGATCGCGGACTGGTCCTTTGACGATCACTACGGGAGCCGCCGCGAGTTGGTCATGGCGCTGGCCGGGGCGGTCCGCCAGGAGGCGCACGACCTGGAGCGGGCGGGATGCCTCTACATCCAGATCGACGAGCCCGCCGTCTCCACCCGCCTCGACGAGCTGGACCTGGCCATCGAGGCGATGGGGGTCGTCACCGCCGGGCTTCGCGCCCACACCATCAGCCACATGTGCTACGGCCGGTTCGAGGAGGTCTACCCGAAGCTGCTCGACATCCCTGTCGACCAGCTCGACATGGAGATGGCCAACGGGGGCTTCGAGCTGCTCGAGAAGTTCCGCCACGACCCGTTCACGAAGGCGATCGGCTTCGGTGTGGTCGACGTTCACACCCACCGGATCGAGGCCGTGGACGAAGTGAAGGGCAACATCCGGCGCGCGCTCGGGTACCTGGCCCCGGAGCAGGTCTTCGTGGACCCCGACTGCGGGCTCAAGACGCGGACGGTGGAGGAGGCGCAGGAGAAGCTTCGAGTCATCCAGCGCGCCCGCGACGAGGTGCGGGCGGAGCTCGCCGCCGCGGTCGGCGGATAGCGGGCCGGTCGAGGTCCGCATCTGAAGGCGCCCTCCCCCGCATCATCGCCTCGCCAGCGCACCCGGGAGACGGGGGGCGTCCTCGCCGGCGCCGGCCTGCCCGCCGCGCTGGTCGCGATCGTCATCCTGGCGGCTGCGCAGTACCTGCGCCCGGTCCCCGGGCTGGCTGCGACGCCCGATCTCCGCGCCTCGTCCGTGATCTCGGGCAGCCAGCCCGCCCTGCCCTGGCCGAGCAGGGGGGCGGCGGCCGTCGGTCTTCCCGGTCTCGGCATTCTGGGAAGCAACGGCGACAGCACGCCACTCCCGATCGCGAGCATGGCCAAGGTCATGACCGCCTACATCGTGCTCCGGCAGCATCCGCTGCAGCCCGGCCAGGATGGGCCGCCGGTGACCGTCCAGCCGGACGACGTGGCCACCTACCGGTCGGACCTCGCCCAGGGGCAGTCGGTGGTCGCGGTCCAGGCGGGCGAGCAGCTGAGCGAGCGCCAGCTCCTGGAGGGGCTCCTCATCCCCTCTGGGAACAATCTCGCCACGCTGCTGGGCAGGTGGGTGGCGGGGTCGGCCCCGGCGATGGTGGCCAAGGCCAACATGACGGCCGCCCGGCTGGGGCTCTCGCACACCCACTTCTCCGACCTCAGCGGCTTCGACCCCGGCACCGTCAGTACGCCGACCGACATGATCAGGCTGGGGGAGGCGGCGATGGCCGACCCCCTGTTCGCGCACATCGTGGGCATGCCGGCGGCGGTGCTGCCCCTGGCCGGCACCGTCTCCAACGTCGACTACGTGCTCGGCCAGGACGGCATCATCGGCGTCAAGACCGGGTCCGACACGCCGGCCGGCGGCTGCTTTCTCTTCGCGGCCCAGCGCCAGGCATCCGGCCGCCGGGTGACGATCTACGGCGCGGTGATGGGACAGCCGACGCTCGACGGCGCCTTCAACGCCTCGAAGGCTCTCATCGACGCCGTGGCGGGTGGGATCAAGCTCGATCACGTCCTCAGCGCCAACCAGTCGGTGGGCCGCTACCGGGCCCCCTGGGGGGGCGGCAGCGACC
>JBOHUX010000259.1:0-2110 GCA_050734915.1 Candidatus Dormibacteraceae bacterium | reverse complement strand
CTGGCCCTGCTCGGTCTCACTCCCTCGTTGTAGCCAGAACCTGCATCGCTCAGCCGAGTTCAGCCGAACTCGCGGCGACGCAGGAACTTCGGCTTAAGTGGCGCGGGTGGAGCCAACCGACGCCACGCCGCTCGCGGCCGACAGCTTGCCTTCGGATTCGGGGCCCCTCCTCGCGGGGGAGGACCCCACCACCCGCCACGCCTCCGACGCCCGTCGTTGGACCGCCGTCTACGCGGAGCTGCAGGCCCTGCACACCGAGGTCCTCGCTCGCCGGGGGCACGGCTTGGCGGCGCCCGACGATCTGGCCCGGGCCGGCGAGCGCCTCGCCTTCTGGCGCCGCCGCCATTGGGAGCTCCGCGGCATCGACTTCGACCCCGACCGGCAGACCCTCTCCCACGGCGGCCGAGCCCTCGGCCTGACCCGGCGCGAGGCTCAGGTGCTGGCCGTCCTCCTCGCCGAGCCTGGCCGCCACCTCAGCGCCCGGGAGCTGCTCGGCCGGGCCTGGCCGGAGTCGGACCTCTCCCACGAGCAGCTGCGCACCTACGTCGCCCGGCTGCGCGCCAAGATGGCCGAGCTGGGGATGCCCGCCCGCATCGCCACCGAGGTCGGGCGCGGCTACATGCTCGCCTTCGATTAGGTGCCGGCCGGGTGTCGGCCCTACTATCGGGGGTATCACGAAGACGCCCATCAAGCCGCTGACGGCTCTGATCGAGGGTGAGGATCCAGGCACGGACCGCCCGGAGGACGCCCGTCACTGGGCGCACATCTATGCCGAGCTGGTCACCTTCAAAGTCAGGCTCCTGGGACGGGCGCTCGAGGAGATGGACGGCCTCTTCCCCGACGGCCGGGAGCTGATTGGGAGCACCGACATCCCGTTTCTCGAGCGCGAGAAGGCGCGCTTCGAGGAGCGCCTCCAGTTCTGGCGCCGCCGCCACCGCGAGCTGCAGGGGATCGACTTCCGGCCCGGGGATCGGACCCTGCGGCACGACGGCGCCTCCGTCACGCTCAGCCGCCGCGAGGCGGAGCTGTTCAGCGTCCTCCTCGACCATCCGGGACACACCATCAGCGCCCGGGAGCTGGTCTGGCGCGCCTGGCGGGAGCCGGGCCTGTCCGCCGAGCAGCTGCGCACCTACGTCGTCCGCCTGCGCCGCAAGCTGGAGGAGCTGGGGACCCCCTGCCGCCTGGTGACCAGGCCTCGGAAGGGCTACGCGCTCGAGTGCGGGGACCGCATCCCGCCCCGCTGAGGCGGCCCGGCTGAGGGGCCTATCGCCCCCGGTGCAAGAGGATCAGCACAGCCGGTCCCAGAAGCACGATCCAGAGGGTGGGGAAGATGCAGCCGACCATCGGGAACATCATCTTGAGGGAGGCCTGGGCGGCCTTCTCCTGCGCCCGCTGGCGGCGCTTGCGGCGGATCTCGTCCGACTGCAGCCGCAGGATCTTCGCGATGCCCACGCCCATCTGCTCCGACTGGATCACGGCCTGCACGAAGTGGTGGAGGTCGTCCACGCCGCAGCGGTTGCCCATCTCGTCGAGTGCATCCAGGCGGGGCCGGCCAAGCCGCACCTCCTTCAGGACCTGGAGGAATTCGTCGGTGAGGGCGTTCTTGTACTTCTCCACCAGCTTGGCCATGGCGGCGTCGAAGCTGAGGCCCGCCTCCACCGCGATCGTGAGCAGGTCCATCGCGTCCGGAAGCGCGAGCCGGAGCTCCTTGCGCCGCCCGTCCGACTTCTGCTTCAGCCAGAGGAGCGGCAGATAGAAGCCCAGGGCGCCCCCGATCGCCGCTCCCCCGGCCAGCATCATCGGGTTCTTGAGCGCGAACCCGAGCATCAGCCCGACCAGGAACAGGACCACCGTCGCGCCGTAGCGAATCGCCTGGAAGTCGCTCACGGCGAGGCCCCCCGGCCGGCCGGCCACGTTCAGCTTCGCCTGCAGAGCCTGCCGGGTCTTGTCCGGCGTCCGCGAGTTGAGAAATCTCCCGATGGTAGCCAGCAGTGGCCTCAGCACACGGTCGCGGAAGGGTACCTGGAGCTCCTGTTCCTCGAGTGTGATCGCCTCCTCGTAGCTCCGGAGTCGCCGGTCCAGCACCCCCACCTTGTCGGCGGTGGGGCGC
>JBOHUX010000258.1:0-2111 GCA_050734915.1 Candidatus Dormibacteraceae bacterium | reverse complement strand
GCGCGCGGGGACGGCAAGCCCCGGCGGACGGGCGGCGGCGGCAACCTTCGCGGACGGCCTTCCACGGGTGGCGGCCGGCGGCCACGGAGGCCCTGAGCCGGTGGGGCCACACGTGCCGGCCGGAATCATCGTGGTCGACGACGACGCGTCCAAACTGAGGGCGATCGAGAGCATCCTCGATCCGCTGCACCAGGAGGTGACCCTGGCCCCCTCGGGGGCGGCCGCGCTTCGATTCCTGCTGCGCCGGGAGTTCGCCGTCATCCTCCTCGACGTTCGCATGGCGGGCATGGACGGGTTCGAGACGGCCTCCCTGATCCGTCAGCGGCGCAACTCGGAACGAACGCCGATCATCTTCGTGACCGCCTTCGACAAGGCCGAGATCGACATGGCACGCGGGTACTCATTGGGCGCCGTCGACTACATCTTCTCGCCGATCGTGCCCGAGATCCTGCGCGCCAAGGTCAGCGTGTTCGTGGATCTCCACCAGAAGACGGAGGCGATCCGCCAGCTGCTGGTGGAGGCCCAGGAGGCGAGCCGCGCCAAGAGCGACTTCCTGAACATGGCCGCCCACGAGCTGCGGACGCCGCTCTCGGTCGTCTCCGGCTACATCTCGATGCTGCTCGACGGCAGCCTCGGCTCGCCGCCCGAGAGCTGGCGACATCCGCTCGGGATCCTCAACGACAAGGCCGGCGAGCTCAACAAGCTGGTCGATGACCTCCTCCTCGCCGCGCGCATGGAGATAGGAGGCATCTCGGGGACGCTGCGCACGCTGGACCTTCGCGATGAGGTCCGGGCGGCGATGGAGCGGGCGGAGCCGCGCGCCAATCTGGTCGAGGCGGACAGCTCCTGCCGGCTGCCTCGGTACCCGGTGCTGATCGAGGCCGATCCCGACCACCTGGGCCGGATCCTCGACAACCTGGTCAACAACGCCTTCACCTACTCGATCGGGCCGCCCTGGGTGAGGGTGACCGTGTCTGGCCAGGAGCGCCCCAAGGTGGTGGTGGAGGACCACGGCGTCGGGATCCCGTCCAGCATGCGGAACCGGGTCTTCGAGCGGTTCTTCCGCATCAACGATGCCGTTCTCGGGCCCCAGCCCGGAACCGGGCTCGGGCTCTACATCAGCCGCGAGCTGGCGCAGCGCTACGGCGGCTCGCTGGACCTCTCGCGGACGGACGTCGGCAAGGGCAGCTCCTTCGTGCTCAGAATCCCGCCCGCCACGGCCACCTCGCTCCCGCGGGTGGTCACGAGGCGAGAGGAGGACCAGGCGGCCGTCGCCAACTGAACCGCGGGCGCGTGTCGCCCTCGCGGGACCCGGCCCACGCCCTGGCCGGGATGCGCGCGGCGCCCGGCCGGTCAGCGCCCCTGCAGCTTGAGCGCCAGCGCGGCGCCCTCCCAGAAGACGTAGAGGGGCAGGAACATCACCAGCGGGGTGATGGGGTCGACACCGGGGGTGGCGAGGTTGGCGAGCACGGCGAGACCGATGATCCAGTAGAGCCGGTTCCGGTAGAGCTTCTTGGAGCTGAGGATGCCCACCAGCCCCAGCACGTACACGACGACGGGCATCTCGAAGACGATCCCGAAGCCGAGGATGAGCACCAGGACGAAGCTGATGTAGTCCTCGATGAAGGGCAGGTACTGCAGGTTGTGGGGGGCGAAGCCGCCCAGGATGTGCAGGAACAAGGGGAGCGAAAAGACCGCGAAGGCCACGCCCACCCAGAAGAAGAGGATGGTGGCCACGATCAGCGGCAGGATCATGCGCCGCTCGGCGTGGTGGAGCCCGGGGCTGACGAACCACCAGATCTGCTGCACGACGATCGGCAGGGCGGCCGCGAAGCCCAGGTAGAGCGAAACCTTGATCGCCAGCGCGAAGGCGCCGGTGGGAGTGTGGTAGTAGGTGAGGCCGACGCCGCCGCGGCTCATCAGGAGGCCGACTACGTGGCCCCAGAAGAAGAAGGCGACGACGCTGCAGAGGACCCAGGCGACCGCGGACACGATCAACGTCCGGCGCAGCGCCTCGAGATGCTCGAGGATCGGCATCCCCGACTCCCGCGTCCGGGGTCCTGGCGCCCGCGGTCCTGGCCGGCGCGCCAGGACGCTGCTCAGCATCGCCA
>JBOHUX010000257.1:0-2137 GCA_050734915.1 Candidatus Dormibacteraceae bacterium | reverse complement strand
GGCGCGGGGGCGGGGCGCCCACCACCGGCCCGCCCGCGAGGGTCGCGACCGGTGGATCGCGGCGCCATGCGCGCTGATCCTGGCCGCGCTGGTGGCCGAGATCGTGGTCGGGTCGGCGCTGGGGACGCTCTTCGGGGGCGGCTTCCGGCAGGACCGCTTCGCCCTCTTCTGCGACATCCTCCTGCTGGTGGCAGCCCTGATCGCCCTCGCGTCCCTGGACTGGGACGCCGACGCCGGGCTCGCGGGCGCGGTCCCGCTGGCGGCGCTGGCGGGCATGGTCGCCGCCTCGGCCGGCAATCTGGCGGTGCTCTGGGCGGCGCTCGCGGTTGCCACCGCGACTCCGGTCAGCGTCTCGGCGGCGGGAGGGACGCTCAAGCGCCTGCCAGGCCGGCTGCTCGGCGGCTCGGGGCCGCGTACGGCGCTGCCCTGGGCGATCGCGGTGATCGCCGTCGGGGCGGGCCTGGCGCTGCTCGGACTGGCGGGGGCGGCGGGCGCCGCGGACGCGTTGGCGGCGGTCTTGACGCTGATCGGCCTCGAGGTCCTGGCCGTCCTCGGCACCCTCCAGGTCGGTCACGGCCCCGTGGCCGGCGGCCGGGGTGAGACGGTGAGGAGGGACGTCTCGCCGCTCTCACTGGCCCTCTCGGGTGGCCTCGGCGGGGCGGTGGCGCTGATTGCTCTGCTGGAGGTGTCGGGCCGCCTTGCCGGGGGCGCCGGCTGGTCCGGCTACCTCCTCGTGGCGGCGGCCGTCGCTCTGGCGGCGGGCGGCCTGGGAGCCGTGGCCGCATCCTCCCCCGCCCGGATGATCGCGTTCCTCGGTCTCGGCCAGGCGGGGTGGCTCCTCTCCGGCCTGGCGGGCGGCCACCGGCTCAGCGCGGGCGCCGCCATCTACCTGCTGGGCGCCTACCTGGTCACCCTCTCGGCCCTGCCGTTGCTCGCCCGGATCGGGTCTGGAGCTGGATTCCGAAGTCTGGCCGGATTGGGGGCGCGGGAGCCGGCGCGGGCGGCCGGCCTCGGCCTCGGACTCCTCTCGCTGGCCGGCCTGCCCCCGCTGGCGGGGTGGTTCGGGGAGTTCACCGTGGCCGCCGAGATGGCGCGGGGACAGCACCTGTGGCTCCTCGCCCTCGGTCTCCTGGAGTTCGTGCTGGCGCTGGCCGCCGCCTTCCGGGCGCTGGCCCTCCTCTACCTGGAGCCCGAACCGGAGGGACCGGCTCGAGCTCAACGATCCCGGCTATCGGGGGCGGGCGGGGTCGGCCTGGTCCTGGTCGTGATCGCCTACGGGGTGTTCGCGAACCCCGTCCACGGCCTCGCCGTCCAGGGCGCGGCCGCGCTCGGCGTCCGCTGACGGAAGCGGTCCGGGTGGTCCCGACCTCGACTCGGGCCCGGCCTCGGGGGCGGGGCCGCCCGGCGTAACCGCCGGTCGCCCGGGCCCGTTCTCGGGTTGACGAATTGAGGCCCACCACCGGCGTGCACGCAACCCGCGCCCGCGGCTCGCGGCGGCCGGCCGCCACCCGCCGGGGGAATCCACGGCACCGTGCCCGGAAGCTGGGCATGCTCCTTCTCCTGCTGGTCGCCCTGACCGGGCTGGCGGGCTCGCTGGGGACGATCGGGGTCATCAACCACTACGCGGCCGACCTCCCCTCGCTCGCCAACCTCAGCACTGCCGACCTTCCCCAGGCAACACGCATCTACGATCGCCACGGGTCCCTCATCGACCGGCTCTACACCGAGAACCGCACCGTCATCCCCCTCTCCCAGATGGGCTCCTGGCTGCCCAAGGCGACCATCGCCGTCGAGGACCGGACCTTCTACCAGAACTCCGGCGTCGACTACCGGCGGATCGTGAGCGCGGCGGCGTTCGACCTCACCCACCACGCCGCCGCCGAGGGCGCCTCGACGATCACCCAGCAGGTGATCAAGAACGATGTCCTGACCAGCGAGAAGAGCGTCAGCCGGAAGATCAAGGAGCTGATCCTGGCCGAGGAGCTGGAACGCCGGTACAGCAAGAGCGAGATCCTCTCCCTCTACCTCAACAGCATCTTCTACGGGAACGGGTCGTTCGGGACCGAGGCGGCCGCGGAGTCCTACTTCGGCGTCCAAGCGTCCCAGCTGACCCTGCCCCAGGCCTCCTTTCTGGCTG
>JBOHUX010000256.1:0-2153 GCA_050734915.1 Candidatus Dormibacteraceae bacterium | reverse complement strand
GCGATGACCGCCGTTTCTCGAGAAAGACACCCCACGCCGAAAAATGTCAAGTCGAGAGCCGAAACGGAACGGACGTTCGAGGCAGGGACCGTGTCTTTCCCGCAGCCGCCGGGGAACGCGTTGGCGGGCCGGTCGGTTGCGACGAATCCTCATGCGGCGACCTCTGCGAGAGGCCAAGCGGTGTCCTCGCGGTAGGCCTGGTGATAGCGCAGGCAGCCGTGGAGAATGCCGATCAGACGGTTGGCGAGGATCCGCAGCGCCTCCTCGTGTTCCTTGTGGCTAGCACGTTGCGCGTCGTAGTAGCGGCGGGCTCCCGGCGAGCGGGAGAGGGCAGAGAAGGCCCACCCCTGGCAGGCATCGGCCAAGCGCCTGTTGCGGATGAAGCGGGCAAGCACCACCTTCTTGCGACCCGAAGCCTGGGTCAGCGGCGAGGTCCCCGCGTAGTTCTTGCGTGCCTTACCATCTCGGTAGCGGTTCGGATCGTCTCCGAACTCGCCCAATACCCGGGCGCCGAGGACCGGCCCAAGTCCTGGCAAACTGAGGTAGATCTCGGCGTCCGGGTGCGCTTTCAGCGTGCGGTCCAGTTCCTGTTCCTGGTGATCGATCCGGGCACTGATGTCCTGGAGGAGCCGGGCCAGGTCAGCCGCCATCACCGCGTAGGCCTCGACCACTGCAGCCGGCCGCTCCAGCTGAGGTCCACGCAGGGCGTCGCGAATCTCCGCTGCCCGCTGCTCGACGTGGTGACGCCTGGCCCTGCGGAGCGCCGAGCTGATCTTGGCCAGGGAGAGCGCCCGCCCCCGCGCTGGCGTCGGAGCTTGCTCCAGCAGGGCCAACGCATCGACCTCCAAGAGGTGCTCCTCGAAGGCCTCGAGGACAGCCGGGTAGTACTCACGCAGGGTGTTGCGCAACTGGTTGCCGAGCTGCTGCCGGGTCCAGATCAGGTTCTTGTGCGAGCGGGCCAGGACCTTGACCGCCTCTGCCTGCTCAGAGTCGGTGCCGAGCGGCCGATGCCTGTGGCGGTCGGTCCGAACCAGGTCGGCCAGCATCCTCGCGTCGGCGCGATCCGACTTCTTCCGGGAGACCGCATCCCTGTCCCGATAGCGGCTGGCGGACAGCGGGTTGATGGGGTAGATCGTGTAGCCCACCGCCTGCAGGGCATGCACCATCAACCCGTCGGGCTTCTCGATCCCAATTACCACTTCGGCCGGGTCCGCGGCATGCTCGGCGATCAGCGACTGGAGCTGGGTCAGCCCCGCCGGGGAGTCTCCCACTCGACGCTCGGCCAGCACCTGCCCGTCCTCGCTCATCAGGCAGACGTCGTGCCACCTCTCCGACCAGTCAATCCCGACCATCAGGGCCATCGCAACCTCCTTGCTCTGCACGTGCCGACAGGTCCGAGCCGGAGGAGATCGGCGGACGCCCTAATAGATCGGTGCTCGAGGCACGACATCCCACCAGTCCTCACATCTCCTCGCCAAGCAGTGGCGGCCCGGTCTTTCTCTAGAGCTCGGGGCCCTGGGGTGCAATCGGGGCTCGACCACCGCCGGCTCGGAGGGAAGAGGATAACCGCGGGCTCTCCACAGAATCCCGGGTTGTTCAACCCTTCCCCCCGAACCCCCCATCCCGGGGCTACGGCGGCGCGACCTCTCCTCGATCTCATTTCCCCCTATTAGGTGTGTCAAACCTTCCGCCTTGACACTCCTTTGTCGAGAAACGGCCTCCAAAGGCTAGCTCTGGAGCAGCCGGGCCACGACCTCCGGGTTGAAGTTTCCGCCGCTCAGCAGAAGGCAGGTCGGCCCCGCCCGGGGAGGGAGCTTGCCGGCCAGCCACGCCGCCAGCGGCAGAGCGCCGGTCGGCTCGAGCGCCAGCTTCAGCTGCAGCCAGGCCCGGCGGGTCGCCGACGCGATCTCCTCCTCAGTCACGGTGACGATCGCGTCCACCAGGCTCCGGCGGACCATGACCTCGAAGGCGCGCGCTCCGACGGAGACCGTGCGCACGCCGTCGGCCAGCGTCACCGGTGACTCCGAGAACCGCTGGATCTCGCCGGTGGCCAGCGTGCGTGCGGCGTCATCGGCGGTCAGCGGCTCGACACCGACGACTCGAACCTCCGATTCGTGAGCCGCCGCCGCCAGAGCCGTGCCGGCGAGCAGGCC
>JBOHUX010000255.1:0-2163 GCA_050734915.1 Candidatus Dormibacteraceae bacterium | reverse complement strand
TCGTGTGCCTAGGCCTTTGGCTCTGAACAGGGCCCTAAGAGCTGGTCCCGAATACGAGTCCGCCGGTCCGAGAGGCTTCAGCGACTCCTCAACTGCGGAACTCGGGCGAGATGCAGCCAAGGTATGTCAAGGGGGGATGCCCGGGTCGGGCGGGTTGACCGAGAGCCTGCCTGGGAAGGCGCTAATGGCAAGGGAACGAATGATTGGCCGGCCATCGCCAGTGCGTGATCCGGGCCCTGAGGGATGGCGACCCTCGGGGGCCGCGAATCTTATCGGCCCTCTCAAGTGGATCGTTCTGGCTTTTGTAGAGACTCGGCCGCTTGAAACTCGCTCACGCCGGGGAGGCGTGACGGATCAGATGGTAGGGGCTTCGGGGTCAGCTCCTCAGGGCCGGCAGGGCTGCTCCCAGGAGCCTGGCGACCTCGGCGGGATCGGCGGCGACCTCCGAGCCCCAGGAGCGCCACACCCGCTCCCTCTCGCGAAGCCTGAAAGCCCGCTGCCGGCAGGCCCGGCTGCAGTAGCGCCGCCGCCGACCGAGGGGCGCTTGGCGGAGTTCCCGGCCGCACATCCAGCAGATCCCCATAAGCGTGATGGATTGTATTCATTTCGTCACGCGGTAGCAACTTCGGGGGCCTGTGCCCAGAGGGCTTCGTACTCTGCCGGCGGCAGGTACTCACAGCCCTCGTGGAGGCGCCTGTGGTTGTACCACTCCACCCAGCGCGCCACCTCCAGCTCGAGCTGCTCCAGCGAGACCCAGGGCCCCCCTCGCTCGATCAGCTCCGTCTTGAAGAGCCCCACGGTCGCCTCGGCCAGGGCATTGTCGTAGGCATCCCCGCGCGACCCCACCGAAGGCTGGGCCCCGATCTCCTCGATCCGATCGGTGTATCGAATCGCCAGGTACTGCGAGCCCCTGTCCGAATGGTGAACCAAGCCTTTCAGTTGAGCGCCTCCGCGCGCCCAGATCGCCATCTCCAGGGCGTCCAAGGTCAGCTCGGCGCGCATCGAAGGGCTCAGCCGCCAGCCCACGATCCGGCGGCTGAAGACGTCCACCACGAAGGCCACGTACATGAACCCGACCCGGGTCCAGACGTACGTGAAGTCGCACACCCAAAGGCGGTTCGGCCCGGAGGCACGGAAGTTGCGCTCCACCAGGTCCGTGGGCCGCGGCGCCGACTCGTCCGGGATCGTGGTCCGCTTCCTCTTGCCCCGGACCACTCCCCTCAGGCCGAGCTCGATCATGAGACGCCGGACCTGGTCACGGCCAACCTGGTAGCCCTCGCGCCCAAGCTGGCGCCAGAGCTTGCGGAGCCCGTAGACCTCGTAGTTGTCTTTATGTACGCGTTCGATCTGCGGCCTCAACTCCTGGTCCCGCAGCTCCCGCGCCGACGCGGGCCGGGTCGTGGTCGCGTAGAAAGTCGACGGGGCGATCTCCAGAACTCGACAGATCGGCTCGACCCCCCAACGACCGCGCTCCTGCTGGACGAACTTCACGATCTGGGCAAGCGCGGGTCGAGCTCCCGCGCGAAGAAAGCCGAGGCCGCCTTCAGGATCTCGTTCGCCCGGCGCAGCTCCCGGACCTCCTTCTCGAGTTCGGCGATCCGCCGCTTCTCCTCCGTTGTCGTGCCCGTCCGCCGGCCGCCGTCGACCTCGGCCTGATTGACCCAGTTCCTCAGCGACTCGGTGGTAACGCCCAGCTGCTTGGCCACCCGGGTGACCACTCCGTAACTCTCGCCTCCCTGCTGCGAGATCGTCTCCCTGACCATCCGGACCGCCCGCTCGCGGAGCTCAGGCGGGTACCTCTTCTGTGACGCGTGGGTTGGTGCCATGACTCCAAAACCTCCAAGGTGTGGAGTCTCCACGATTCCCAGTACGGTTCAGGCGCGCATCTGAAAGCAGGTGACCCCGACCAGCTCCCCAGCCATCCTGACCGTGGCCTCGAAGAAGTCGACCTCCGCCTCCGCGCCCGGCTCCTTGACCTGCGGCACCATCACCTCGGCCGCGCCGAAGATCTCGCGCTTGCGCCTGCCGACGTACTTGCGCACCGTCGACTCGGCGACCTCGATCCCGAGTTCGGCACGGATCCGCTCCCAGATCCGGTGCGCCGTGTGCCGCTGCTTGCGCGGCGCGTTCCGGTCCTCGGCCAGCACCCGCTCGATGAAGGGC
>JBOHUX010000254.1:0-2184 GCA_050734915.1 Candidatus Dormibacteraceae bacterium | reverse complement strand
GCCGGGGGCAACCGGATGCCTGAGCCCTTGATGACGGCGCGGGAGCTGAATCGCGCCCTGCTCGCACGGCAGCACCTCCTGGAGCGCGCGAACCTCCCGCTCGAGGCCGCCGTGGAGGCGGTCGGGCCGCTCCAGGCCCAGTACACGCCCGCCCCCGCGGTCGCGCTCTGGTCCCGGGTTCGCGACCTCACCCTCGAGGGCTACGAGCGCGCCTTCGAAGAAAGGCGGCTGGTGGTCGCGCTCTTGATGCGGGGAACGCTTCACGTCGTGAGCGCCGCCGAGTACTGGGCCATCGCGGCCGCGGCGCACGCGTGTGGGCGGCGGGCGCAGCCACCCGCGATGGCGGAGTCCGCGCTCGACGTGGCGGCGCTGGAGGCGGACCTAGCCGTCGTCTGCCGCGGCGGGCAGCGCACGCGAGCCGCCGTCGCCGCCCACATCCGAGAGTGGCTCGCCGGCCACGGGCACGATCCGGACGATCCCGACGTGGCCAGGCTCGGCAGGCTCGGCTGGCGGGCTGTCCGGGGCACGACCTTTCTGCTCAGCGTCCAGAGCCGGGGCGCGTGGGCGCGCCAGGCTCCGGATGTCTACGCCGACGCCGCCGCGATGCTCCCGCGGCCGCCCGCGCCTGGCCCGGGCCCAGCCCTGGCCGCACTCGTCCGGCACCACCTGAGGGCATTCGGCCCCGCCGCCCACGACGACATCGCCTCCTGGATCGGCGCGGTTCCGCCGGCGCAGCTGCGGGCGGCCCGGGAGGCACTGGCTCCCGAGCTGCTGCGGTTCCGCGACGAAGCAGGGCGGACCCTCTACGACCTGGCGGAGGCGCCCCGGCCGGACGCCGGCGTGCCCGCACCGGTGCGATACCTGGCGCCGTTCGACAGCGTCCTGCTCGCCTACGCGCCCCGCTTCCGGGGCCGGATCCTGCCCGAAGCGCACCGGGCGGCCGTGATCCGGACGCGGAACCTCCAGGTCCTCGCCACCTGCCTGGTCGACGGGATGGTCGCCGCCACCTGGGAGACGGAGCTGCGGCGCGGTGAGGCGACGGTCCTGGTCCGCCCTCTGGAACCTCTCCACGACCGGGCCCGAGGGGCCCTGGTCGAGGAGGGTGAGCGCCTGGCCCGGTTCCTCAACCCGAAGGCAGCCTCCCACGCCGCCCGGATCGTCGCCTGACCGGTCGGCGATTCAACGGGCCGTGGTGTGGCGGTAGCGGGCGACCGAGAGGGGCACGAACACGACCAGGATGCCGATGATCCAGGCGGCCGACTGGATCAGCGCCGAGTGCGTATCGGCGGCCGTCAGGGCGGGATCCACGTGGAAGAGACCGCGCAGCGAGTCGGAGAGGACGGAGACCGGATTGTGATCCGCGAACCCCCGCAGCCAGCTCGGCATCGTCGATACGGGAACGAACGCGCTCGACGCGAAGGTCAGCGGGAACATCCAGATGAAGCCACCGGACTGAGCCGCCTCTACGCTGCGGACGGCCAGCCCGATCAGGGCCGAGATCCACGAGAAGGCGAAGCTGAACCCCACCAGGACCAGTATGCCGAGGAGGAATTCGAGCAGGCTCCCATGGGGCCGGAACCCGACCGCGAACCCCACCGCCAGCATGACAACGATGGTGAACAGGTTCCGGCCCAGGTCCGCCACCGTGCGCCCGGTCAGCACCGCCGAGGAGGACATCGGCAGCGACCGGAAGCGATCGATGAGCCCGCGCTGCATGTCCTCGGCCAGGCCGATGCCGGTCGTCACGCCGCCGAACGCCATTGTCTGCACGAAGATGCCCGGCATCAGATAGTTGACGTACTGGCCGCCGGGAACCTGGATGGCGCCCCCGAAGACGTAGCGGAAGAGGAGCACGAACATGACCGGCTGGACGGCGACGAACACGATCAGCTCGGGCACCCGAAGGGTCTGGAGGATGGAGCGCTTGGCGAGCACCATGGCGTCCAGGAAGGCCCACGCGAGGCGATTCCGCCCGGTGATCGGCCGGTAACGGACGCCGGCCGGGCTCTCCGTGCTCGCGGCGGTGGCCATCAGCCGCCGCCCCGCCCGAACCATCCCCGCCGCTGGGGCGCCGGCGCCTCCTCCGCCTGGTGCCCGGTCAGCGTGAGAAAAACGTCGTCGAGGCTCGGCCGCCGCAACTGCAGGTCGGCGACCTCGATCGAGGCCGCCGCGAAGTCGAGGACC
>JBOHUX010000253.1:0-2268 GCA_050734915.1 Candidatus Dormibacteraceae bacterium | reverse complement strand
CCCGCGAGGCGTTCGCGCGGGCGAGCCGCTGGCGGCCCCTCGCGTCGAGCGCCGGACCCAGGCGCTGCTTGGCGGCGGTGAAGCCCTTGATGAGGACGATCACCCACACCTGGTCGGACACGGCCCTCACTCTACTGTCCGGGGAAATGCGGATCGGGATGCGGGCAGGCGGAGGCGGACCGCACGGAGTCCGCGCACGGATCCGCGATCCGGTCAGCCGCGCGAGGGCCCGGGCGGCCGCACCCGGCCCCGCCCAGCGCCCCTGGCCGGGCGGTAGCGCCTCCAGCTGACGGCCACCCCACCCACCGCGCAGACCGCGACCAGCACCAGCAGCGCGATCAGGCTCCGGGCGTCGAAGGTGCTGACGATGCGGGAGGTGATGAGCGCGAAGCAGAGCAGCGCGACCACGATCAGCAGGACCAGGGTGATCGCGCGGTGGATCCTCACGGCCGCTTCGGGAGGCGGATCCGCTGGAAATCCTCCCGTGACCGATACTTCTTCCAGTCGGGATTGGGACCGCTCTCGCGGTCGAGCACGGAGGGATCCCACTCGTCCACGGCCCCGAGGCCGGTCCTCAGCAGCGTCTCCAGGTCTTCGAGCGGCTGATCGCGCCTGAACTCCCCGACCGTCTCCTCGTGGAAGCGCCGCATGGTCGAGTCGTAATCGTCGATCCACCAGAGCGCCCGAACCTGGTAGACGTCGGGCTGGGATTCCTCCCAGGCGATGTCGATCCGGGCCTCGCCGCCCTGCTCGCGAGCGAAGGCCAGGCGCCAGACGGGATCCTCGTTGTGGAACTCCTGGAGCCGGAGGCTCTCGGCCTGGGCCACGCGCCGGATCGCGGGCGCCACGATCTCGAAGGCGGCGTCCATCTGGCCGAGCTTGTCCCACTGGGTGCCTGCCACGTCCCTAGAGTTTGCGCCATCTCGCGGAGTCTCTACGCTGAGCGGATGATGCCCGGCGTCTACCCGATCCGCCTCGCCGAGGTCACCTCCACGCAGGACCTCGCGCGAGGGATGCCGATCGGATCCGTGGTGGTGGCCGACGTGCAGACGGGCGGGCGCGGCCGGCTCGGACGCGCCTGGGAGGCTCCCGCCGGCAGCGCCCTGCTGGCCTCGTTCGTGGTCGCTCCCCATCCGCTCGCCAGCCTCACGGCGGGAGTGGCAGCGGCCGAGGCCTGCGCGGCGCCGGTCCGGCTCAAGTGGCCGAACGATCTCCTGCTCGAGGGCCGCAAGCTGGGCGGCATCCTGGTCGAGGCAGCCCGCGACCGGGTGGTGATCGGCGTGGGCATCAACCTCACCTGGGCTCCACGCGGGGCAGCGATGCTCGGGAGCGGGCGAGAGCCCCTCCTGGGCCGCCTTCAGGAGCTGCTGCCGGACTGGCTGAGCCGCCCCCACGACCAGGTGCTCGAACGCTGGCGGGAGCTTTCGGACACCCTCGGTCGGCGCGTTCGAGTCGAGCTTGGGGCGGGTGCCGTGACCGGGATCGCCGAGGCCCTGCGCTCCGACGGCGCCCTCATCGTCGCCGGCCGCCCCGTCACCGTCGGGGACGTCGTCCATCTCCGGGAGGGCGCGGAGGGACCCTGATCGTCACCCCACCGGGGTTCATCCTGCCGATTCCCGCTTTGCGCTCCAGTCGAGCATCGCCTCGGCGTGGCTCGGGAACGCCAGCCCGGGCAAGCGCTGGACGGGGAAGACCCCCACCTCGAGCATCTCGGGGCCGGCGCTCAGCGACTCTCCAGAGGCGATGCGCCCTCGGTAGCCGATCGCGACCATGCTGGGCGCGCCCACCTTCCGGATGTGATACACGCCGAGAAGGTCCAGGATCTCGACCCGGGCTCCGATCTCCTCGAGGCATTCGCGGGCGGCGCCCTCGGCGGGGTGTTCGCCCTGGTTGACGAACCCACCGGGCAGACACCAGTGCCCGTACCCCGGCTCGAGGCCGCGCCTGGCAAGCGCGATGCCCCCCTCGGCTTCGACGACGACCATGGTCACAACCTTGGGATCGCGCCAGAGCACGAATCCGCAGCTGCGGCATCCCTCCAGCTCCTGCTCCTCGATCACCACCGGGCGCAGCGGATGCCCGCAGTGGACGCAGAAGTGAGCCATCTGCGCCAATCGTAGGTGTGAGTGGCCGTCGTTAAGCCCGATTTTTCACGAGTCCGCCCAGAACACCTGAAACGCACGCGGTCGCGCGGGTCACTGAGCACCCGCACCGTTTGAGTGCTGCGACGGGTCGGACGTGTGCAGCATGAGCATGCCGAAGTCGGCC
>JBOHUX010000252.1:0-2270 GCA_050734915.1 Candidatus Dormibacteraceae bacterium | reverse complement strand
GCGGTGAGGAGAAGCGCCTGCCCACCGACATCGAGGAGGCGCTCTACCGGATCATCCAGGAGGCGCTGACCAACGTCCAGCGCCATGCCGGCGCCAAGACCGTGGAGGTGGCGCTCATCGTCCAGGCGGGGACGGCCTCGCTGCGGGTCAGGGACGACGGCGCCGGGTATACCCCCAACGGCTCGCCGGCCACCGGGCGTCGCAAGCTGGGCGTGCTCGGCATGCAGGAGCGGGCGTCCGACCTGGGCGGCCAGCTGGAGATCCGGACCGTGCCCTCGGGGGGCACCGAGGTGGTGGCGGAGTTCCGCCTCGGCGCCGCCTGAGCGCGACGCTCGTCTCCGCGGCCCCGCCGGGAGGCCCAGTTAAGCCCGTTCCCCTCCGGCGGGGGGCGGCCGTAGCATCTCCCCCACGGCACCCGCAAGAAGTCGCATCACGGCTCGTTTACCCCCACGAGTTCGGAACGCGGCAACGCTGAAGAAAGGAGGTGAATGAGCCGATGTCGAACCTGGTGTGGAGAATCCGTGGTCTTCTCAGCCGTCAGAGAGGTCAGGGCATGGTCGAGTACGCCCTCATCCTGGTCCTCGTATCGATCGTGGTCATTGTCGTTCTTCTTACGATGGGCACACAGATAAAGAACGTCTTCTCCAACGTGGTCGGAGCTCTCGGTACGAGCTAGGTCAAGACTCGCGACAGACTCGAAGCCTTCTAAAGAGCCTCCCGCCGGAGGCTCTTCTCTCTTTCGGGCGTCCGGTCCCCCCCGCCCCCAAGACGCCTGCCCCTTTCCGCAAGAAGGCACCAGCGCCCCCGTTTGATGCCCTAGAGCCCGGTCAGGGTCGGGGCGGCCTAGCGGCCCGTGCGGGAGCCAAGGTCGGGTCGCCCGGCACGGCACTCGCCACCCGGCGGCACGGGCGTCATTTTCCGGAGGTGAATCGAACCTTGACCATCGCAACGCCGGCCCGCCCCAAGGCGGGCGGAGGACGCCTGTTCGTGATCGCGGGCGTGGTGCTCGCGGTCTTCTCCTTCGCCGCCGTGTTCGTGGTGGGCGGCGCACTCGGCGGCGGCCGGCTTGCCGGCAACACCGTCCGACTGGTCGTCGCCGCGCAGGATATCCCCGTCCGCTCCGTGATCGGCGCCGGTCAGCTGACCACCCTCCAGGTCGCGCAGGCGGACGAGCCTCCGGGCGCGTTCACCTCCACCGGCGGCGTGGTCAACACGACCGCCGAGCTCAACATCGTCAAGGGCCAGCCGATCACCGCCAACATGCTCGCCAAGTCACCGGACCAGATCCTGGGGCCATCTCCGGCCTACCTGCCGATCCCGTCCGGCTTCGTCGCCATGACGATCCCGACCAGCGAGCAGCAGGGCGTCGCTGGCTACATCCAGGCCGGCGACTACATCACGCTCCAGTCCACCGCGAACACCTCGCTGTTCGGGGCGGCCAACCCCCGGTCGGTCACCAAGACCGTGTTCACGAACCTGCATGTGATCCGGGTCGGGCCGGCCAATCCCAGCGTGGCGCCGGTCGGCGGAGGCACGACCGCCTCCTCGCAGCCTCAAGGAGGGGTTTCGTCCAGCCTCACCGTCGTCATGACCGAGTGCGACGCCGAGTACGTCAACTGGCTTCTCCAGAACACGACCCTCAAGTACGTGCTCGAGTCCTACAAGAACTACGCCCCGGCGGCGACGGGACCCGACGCCAGCTGCCCCGCCATCACGGCTGCCCACGGTGCCGGCCCGAGCGCGGTCAACGCGCGATTCTCCTTCACGTCGGTGGGTTAGGAGACTGGTAGCCTTGCCTGCCGCGGAGGCGCCAGAGCAGGTGGGGATCGTCATCGTCGATGACGCTCCCCGCACGCTGGACAACCTCAAGAAGCTGCTCGCGTTCGAGACCGACATCGAGGTCATCGGGACCGCCGTGAACGCCAGGTCGGGCATCGAGCAGGCCCGGGCGCTGCATCCGGACCTGGTCCTCATGGACGTCAATCTCCCGGACCTGGACGGCATTCGGGCGACCGAGATCCTGAGCGCCGAGCTCCCGCTGACCCCGGTCGTCATCATGTCGGTCCAGGAGGATCGCGAGTACCTGCGGCGCGCCATGCAGGCGGGGGCGCGCGAGTTCCTGGTCAAGCCCTTCTCGGCCGACGAGCTGCTGGCGGCGATCCGGCGCGTCAACCAGATGGAGTCCCACAAGCGGGGCGCGCCCGCGGTGGGCCGGCGCGGCGGCCACCCGGCGCCGATCTCCGATCCGGGACCCTCTTCCGCCTCAGGCG
>JBOHUX010000251.1:0-2314 GCA_050734915.1 Candidatus Dormibacteraceae bacterium | reverse complement strand
CCAGCCAGGCGGTCCTCAACGTGATCGGCGGCGAGAGATACGGCACCGTCACGCAGGAGCTCAAGGACTACCTGCAGGGGCTCTACGGCCGGCCGCCGGTCGCCGCCGACGCCGAGATCCGCCGGCTCGTCCTCGGCCGCGAGGAGCCGATCACGATCCGTCCCGCCGACCTCCTCCAGCCCCAGGTACCGGGGGCGCGGGCCGAGCTCGCCAAGTCCGGCATCGAGGCCGACGACGACCGCCTGCTGGTCCAGCTCCTCTTCCCCGCGCTGGCCGAGCGCCGTGCTTCCCCCCCACCGACGGAGGAAGACGCCCTTGAAAGCGACTCCGGCGGGGAGCCCGGAGCCGCGGCTGAGGAGCCGGCGGGGGCGCCGGGCTCCGAAGCGGTGCCCGTCGAGGCGGTCCCGGCGGGATCCGCCGCCGCGGCCGCCGTCCCGCCGGCCACCCCCGTCGTGACCGCCGACTTCCAGGTCGAGGTGGAGGGCGAGACCTACACGGTCCGCGTCACCGGCGCCGGGATGTCGGGCAGCCCCGGCCCGGTCGCGCCAGGGGGCGCCCCGCCGGCCCGGCCGAAGGCGCGCGAGGGTTCGGTGGTGGCGCCCATGCAGGGCCTCATCGTCAAGGTCCCGGTCAAGCCCGGCGACGCGGTCAAGCTCGGCGACGTGGTCGCTGTCCTGGAGGCAATGAAGATGCAGAACGACATCTTGACCACCAGCGCGGGCAGGGTCCAAGAGGTGTACGTGAAGGAGGGCGAGGTCGTCAGCCCCAACCAGGCGCTGGTAGCGATCGACTGATCTTTCGCCACCCCGGCGACGGGGCCGGCGCGACCAGCGCGAGAACGAGGTGAAGATGAAGGAGACCTTCAGGAAGGTCCTGGTCGCCAACCGCGGGGAGATCGCGGTCCGGGTCATGCGCGCCTGCCGTGAGATGGGGATCGCGACCGTCGCCGTCTACTCGGATGCGGACCGCGACGCCATCCACGCCCGCTACGCGGACGAGGCACGGCGGATCGGTTCGGCGCCTGCCTCCGAGTCATATCTGCAGCTGGCAAAGATCGTCCAGGTCGCACGCGACTGCGGGGCCGACGCCATCCATCCCGGCTACGGCTTCCTGTCCGAGCGGCCGGAGTTTCCCGAGGCGTGCGAGGAGGCCGGGATCGCGTTCGTCGGGCCCCCCGCGGGCGCGATGCGGGTGATGGGGTCCAAGCTCGAGGCGCGAGCCGTGGCGATCGCCCATGGCGTCCCGGTCACGCCCGGCAGCGGGCCTCTGGGCGACCCCGAGGAGGCGGTCGAGGCCGCCCGCTCGATCGGATTCCCGGTCATGGTCAAGCCCAGCGGCGGTGGCGGCGGCATCGGGATGAAGGTCGTCGATTCCGAGGACGACCTCATGCCTTCGGTGCGGAGCTGCGCCAACGCCGCCCGGGCGGCCTTCGGCGACCCCACCGTCTACATCGAGAGGTACGTCCGCAACCCGCGCCACATCGAGATCCAGATCATTGCCGACAGCCATGGCCACACCGTTCACCTGGGCGAGCGCGAGTGCTCCATCCAGCGCCGGCACCAGAAGATCCTCGAGGAAACACCCTCGCCCGCGGTCACACCGGAGATCCGGGAGCGGATGGGCGCCGCGGCCGTGGAGGCGGTGCGGGCCGCCGGCTACGTGAACGCCGGCACCGTCGAGTTCATCTTCAGCGACGGGGAGTTCTACTTCCTGGAGGTCAACGCCCGCCTCCAGGTCGAACACCCGATCACCGAGTCGGTGACCGGCATCGACCTCGTCAAGGAGCAGCTCCGGGTGGCGGCGGGGGGGAGGCTCGGCTTTCGCCAGGAAGACGTGCACTGGACCGGTCACGCGATCGAGATGCGCATCAACGCCGAGAACCCGGCCCGGGGCTTCATCCCCAACCCCAGGCGCATCTCGCGCTGGGTGTCACCCGCCGGGCCCGGGGTCCGCGTCGACTCCGGCTTCGGCCCCGGCTCCGACGTGCCGCCCAACTACGACTCGCTGCTCGCCAAGCTGATCGTTCACGGCGGCGACCGGGCGGAGGCGATCGCCCGCGCCGAGCGCGCGCTGCGGGAGTTCGTGCTCGTCGGCCCCGCCAACACCATCCCCTTTCACCGGGCCATCCTCGGCCATCCCGACTTCCGGGCGGGCCGGCTCTCGACGCACTTCATCAACGAGCATCCGGACCTGCTCGAAGCTCTCAAGCCCTACCTGGAATCGCGCTCGCCCCTCGACTACGGTCCCGACCCCGCCCACCTGGCCGCCGGTCGCGCTGGCTCTCAGCCAGGCGCGTGGTGGAAGCGGGTCCGGC
>JBOHUX010000250.1:0-2336 GCA_050734915.1 Candidatus Dormibacteraceae bacterium | reverse complement strand
GGCCTGGATGGCGGCCACCTCCGGCTCGACTCCGAAGACGCGGGCGGCGTCCTCCTTGGTCAGGTGGATGGCGGGGGCGATGAGGTGGGAGGGATGACTGCCGGTGAGCTGGACCATGCGCTCGCCGAGGTCGGTCTCGACCACCTCCATGCCCAGCGACTCGAGATGGGGGTTGAGGCCGATCTCCTCGGTCGCCATCGACTTCGACTTGACCACCAGCCCGGCGCCGGCCGCCCGGCAGAGATCGCCCACGATGCGGCACGCCTGACCGGCGTCCTGGGCCAGGTGGAGGCGGCCGCCGACCTCCTCCAGGCGCTCGCGGAACTCCTCCATCAGCTCCGGCAGCCGCTCGGCGGCGGCCCGGCGCCGGCGCTTCAGGTCCTCGCGGCCGGACTCGAAGTCGAAGCTCTCGAAGCCGCGCCGGCGCTTCTCGCGGAGCTCCGTCATGGCGTAGCGCAGGGCGTGCTGGAGGTTGACGTCGGCGAGGGCGCCCTCGACCCGGCCCCGAAAGTGGCGGCGGCTCTCCCGGCTCGACGGCAGCGCCCGCGAAGCCGACCTCGCCATCAGACGCGGGCGCTCATCCTCTCGAGGCTGCGCCGGAGCTGGTCGGGGGTGTCGGCTGGTGCCAGGCACTCGGTGCCCACGCACACGACCGCGCGCTGATCGCCGGGCTCGATGACCGCGTGGGGGTCGGCGAGGAGAGCGGTCCGGGCCAGCTCCCGGTTGGCGGTGGTGACCTTGACGGCGGGCGCGAGGATCCGGTCCAGGGCGCGGGCGAAGGAGGCCGCCATGAGGCCGTAGCGCCCGGGGAGGGACGCGACCGACGCCAGCGCGCGCTCCGCGGCAGCGTGCCAGGGCGCGTCCGGGTCGCCCTCGAGGACGTCCAGCTCGTGGAGGGCGAGTGCCAGGATGGCGTTCTCGGCGAGCGGCTTGACGCGCTCGCCGAGCCGGCCCAGCTCACCGCCGGCGGCGCGGTCGAAGTAGCCTCCGAACCGCGCGTCGCCATAGCGGGCGTCCAGGCCCCCGGCCAGCTCGCGGGCGCGCCCCAGCCAGTCCGGGCCGAGCCCGGCCGAGTGGGCGCGGAGGCAGGCGAGCAGGCCCCAGGCCTGGTCCTGGAGCAGGCCGCCCACCTCGCCCGAGTGCATCAGGCCGGTACCCGGCCGGTGCCGATCCGCGAAGAGCCGCTCCAGCGTGGCGCGGGCACCTTCGCCGAGCCGGGGCCGGTCGAGGAGGCGGTCCGCCTCCAGGTAGGCGACCGCGATGGCGCAGTTCCAGCTCGAGTAGACGCGCCTATCCACCTGGGGGGCCCGCACGCCCCGGCGCCCCCCTTCGTCGAGCGCGTAGTAGTGCTCGTCGGCGTCCTGGCTGCCCCCGTAGAGCCCGGTGGCGGGGTCGCGCAGCGTGCGCTCCAGGTACGCGGTCGTGCCGTCCAGCACCTCTGGCATCCCGGCCATGGCCAGGGCGGAGACGAGGCCGGCGTGGTCCTCCAGCATCTTCTCGAAGTGGGGGACGCTCCAGTCGGCCATCGTCGAGTAGCGGAAGAAGCCCCCTTCGACGTGGTCGTAGCTGCCGCCCGCGGCCATCCGGGCCAGCGTGTGCCGCGCCATCCCCATCAGCTCCGGCCGGCCCCGCCGTACGGACTGTTCGGCGAGCAGGAGCAGGGCGTCGGTCTGGGGAAACTTGGGCGCCGAGCCGAAGCCGCCATGGACGGGGTCGTAGGAGCGTTCGACGGCGGCGAGCACGTCCTCGACGAGCGCGGGCGCCAGGCCGCCGGCGCTGGCGGCGACCGCGTCCCCGGCCCGCCGCTTCCCCTCCCGGACTCGGCCGACGATCTCGCGCTTCCTGGTCCCGTAGAGATGGCTCACCTGCTCCAGCGCGGAGAGCATCTGGTCGGCGGGCAGGTAGGTGGCGCCGGTCAGGATCTCACCGCCCGGGGTCAGGAAGGCGGTGGTCGGCCAGCCGCCCATGTTGTAGCGCTGGTTGATGTCGGGGCGGACGTCGTTGTCAACCCGGATCGGCAGGAAGCGCTCGCGGATGAGGTCGATCACCGGCTGCGTGGAGTAGGTCGTCTCGTCCATGACGTGGCACCAGTGGCACCAGACCGCCGAGATCGAGAGCAGGATCGGGCGGTCGGCCGCACCGGCCTCCTCGAAGGCTCCCGGCGACCACTCGCGCCAGCCGATCTCCGACGCCCGGTTGGGGCGGGGCGAGAAGTGGAACTCGGCCATCCGGGGCAAAGCCTACGCCTGGTGTCGGGGGTGCCGGAGCGGGTGGCCGGCCCGGCTCAGACGAAGAAGGTCCCCTCTCCCGTGCGCTCAAGCAGATAGCCCCCCGCC
>JBOHUX010000249.1:0-2358 GCA_050734915.1 Candidatus Dormibacteraceae bacterium | reverse complement strand
GCCGGCGCCGGCTCGGCATCTCGCGGCCCGGCCGCCTCCCCCGCTCGCAGGCCGGACGCCTCGGCCTCGTCGGCGGCGACATAGGCGAGAATCGAGGTGACCGGCACGGTGCCGCCCGGGGGCACGCGGATGGCGGCCAGCACACCGGCGGCGGGGGACTCGACCTCCATGTTGACCTTGTCGGTCTCGACCTGGCAGAGCGGGTCTCCCTCCCGTACCGGCTGCCCCTCGGCCACGATCCATCGCAGCACCGTGCCCTCCTCCATCTCCATGTTGAACCGGGGGAGGAGGACGGGAACGGCCATCGCCGGCTACGTCTGGAGGAGCGACCGGACGGCCGCCGCGATGCCGTCCTCCTGGGGCACGGCGTGGCGCTCGAGGGCCTTGTTGTACGGGATCGGCGCCGGCTCACCGCCGAGGCGGACGATCGGCGCCTCGAGATACTCGAAGGCGGGTCCCTCGGCGATGCGCGCGGCGATCTCGGAGCCGATCCCGCCCACCTTCACCGCCTCGTGGGCGATGACGACCCGGCCCGTCTTCATGACCGACGCCTCGATCGTGCCCATGTCGAGCGGCGCGAGCGTCCGCGGATCCACCACCTCGACCTCGATCCCCTCCTCGGCCAGCCTAGCGGCCGCGGCCAGCGCGCGGACGACCATGATCTGGGTCGCGACCACCGTCACGTGACGCCCGGCTCTCTTCACGTCCGCCCTGCCGAGGGGGACCATCACATCCCCCTCCGGCACCTGCCCCCTCATCTTGTAGAGGAGCTTGTGCTCCACGAATACGACCGGGTTGTCGTCGCGGATCGACGCCAGCAGCAGGCCCCTCGCATCGGCCGGCGTCGAAGGGGCCACCACCTTGAGGCCGGGGATGTGGGTGAACAGGGCCTCCAGGCTCTGCGAGTGCTGCGCGGCCGCCCCGGTGCCGGAGCCTGCGGGCCCCCGGACCACGAGCGGGACGGTGACCGTGCCTCCGAACATGTAGCGGACCTTGGCCGCCTGGTTGATGAGCTGATCCATGGCGAGCAGGATGAAGTCGAAGAACTGGAACTCGGCCACCGGCCGCATGCCCCCCAGCGCGGCCCCGACCGCCGCCCCGGCGATGGCCGCCTCGGATATGGGCGTGTCCCGGACCCGCTCTTCGCCGAACTCCGCCAGGAGGTCCTCGGTGACGCCGAACGCCCCCCCATAGACGCCGATGTCCTCGCCGAGGAGGAAGATCCGCTCGTCCCGTCGCATCTCGTGTCGCAAGGCGGCGCGCAACGCCTGGCCGAAGCTCATCTCCACCGATCCGGACGCGGGCGACGCCGGAGGTTCCACCGCCACGCTCACGGTGCGTAGACACCCTGCAGGAGATCCTCCCGGTGAGGTTCCGGGTACCCCTGCGCCTCGGCGACCGCCGCCTCGATCTCCTCGGCGATCATCGCCTCGAGGGCGGCCCGGTCCTCCGCCCGGCAGATGCCGCGCTCGATCAGCGCCGCTTCGAAGCGGCGCACCGGATCCCGGCGGCGCCATTCATCCACCTCCTGCCGCGTGCGGTAGAGACTCCGGTCGCTCTTGGAATGCCCGCGATGACGGTAGGTGAGCGCCTCCACCAGCCAGGGACCGCCGCCCTCCCGGCACGAGGCCGCCGCCTGCTCCACCGCCTCGTAGACGGCGGAGACGTCGTTGCCATCGACCCGGTGACCCGGGATCCCGTACCCCGCCGCGCGCTCCGCCACACCGACCCGCATCGAGCGCGGGGCGGGCATCGACATCGCGTACTGGTTGTTTTCGCACAGGAAGATGACCGGCAGGTTCCAGATCGCGGCCAGGTTGACGGCCTCATGAAAGGCGCCCTCGTTCACCGCCCCCTCCCCGAAGATCGAGAGGACCACCTCAGCGCCGCCCCGAAGAGCGACGCTCAACGCGACGCCGGTCGCGATCGGGATGCCCCCGCCCACGATGCCGTTGGCGCCGAGGTTGCGGCGGCTGACGTCGGCGATGTGCATCGAACCTCCGCGTCCGCGGCAGTAGCCCGCCTCGCGGCCGAGGAGCTCGGCCATCATGAGCCGGGCCTCGGCCCCCTTGGCGAGGCAGTGCCCGTGGCCCCGATGGTGACTGAGCAGATAATCGTCCTCCCGAAGGGCCAGCGACCAGCCGGCCGCGACCGCCTCCTGGCCGATTGACAGATGCATGGTGCCGTGGACCTGGCCCAGCCCGTAGAGCTCTTCGACCTTCTCCTCGAAGCGCCGGATCCGCCGCATGAGCGCCAGCGCGGCCAGGAGGCGGTCGGCACCCTGCTCGAAGATCGCCGTCGACGCCAGTGGCGCGGCGGCCTCCGCCGCCATTGGCGGGGAGCCCGCCGCCTCAGTCA
>JBOHUX010000248.1:0-2374 GCA_050734915.1 Candidatus Dormibacteraceae bacterium | reverse complement strand
GGGGAGCCTGATGCGCGACGATCAACTTTCCGGTGCGGCCGACCGACTCGAGCACCGCGTCGACGTCCCACGGCGTGAGCGTGATCAGGTCGAGCACCTCGCATGAGGTGCCGTCAGCGGCCAGGGTCTCAGCCGCCGACAGCACCCGCGGGACCATGGCGCCCCACGTGACGATGGTGACGTCGGAGCCGCTCCGCTTGCGGCTGGCCCGGCCGAGCACCAGCTCGTCCGGGACGTCGGGCACTTCGTCCCTGGCCTCGTACAGGCTCAGCGGCTCCATGACGATCACCGGATTGTCATCCCGGATCGCCGCCAGTAGGAGTGCCCGGATGTCGCGAGCCGTAGCCGCGGTCGCCACCTTCAGGCCAGGGACGTGGGTAAACCATGCCTCCAGTGACTGGGAATGCTGGGCGGCGGCATTCAGCCAGCCGCCGGTTCCCGCCCGGATGACCATCGGCACCCGGGCCTTGCCCCCGAACATGTAGCGAACCTTCGCCGCCTGATTGACGACCTGGTCCATGGCGCATGCGATGAAGTCCATGTGCATGATCTCGGCTACGGGCCGCAGGCCGGCCACGGCAGCGCCGACGGAGAAGCCGACGATGGCGCTTTCGGAGATCGGCGTGTCCCGCACCCGCGGCGCCCCGAACTCGTCGCGCAGTCCCTGGGTCGCGCCGTAGGCGCCGCCATAACCGACATCCTCTCCGAGGCAGAAGACGGCGGGATCCTCGGCCATCGCCTCGCGGAGCCCGAGCGCGATCGCCTTCGCGTAGCTGAGCTTGCTCACCATGCCTCCTCGGCGGTGTCGGTGAACACGTCCTCCAGGGCCGAGAGCGGTTCCGGCATCTCGGCGGCCTCCGCGAACTCGACGGCATCCGCGATCTGGGCCCGCACGGCGGCGCGGATCGCGTCGCGCTCGGCATCGTCCAGCTCTCCCCGCTCAGACAGCCGCTTCTCGGCGAGGAGCAGGGGGTCCCGCTCCTTCCACGCCGCCACCTCTTCCTTACTCCTGTACGGCTGCGGGTCACCCTCGAAATGGCCGCGCCAGCGGTAGGTCACGCATTCGAGCAGGGTCGGCCCGCGCCCTGCGCGCGCCCTTTCCACCGCCTCGCCAGCGGCCCGCTGGACCTGCTCGACGTCGTTGCCGTCGACGGTCACTCCCGCCATCCCGTAGCTGGCGGCCCGTCCGGAGACCTTCTCTATCCGCTGGTGGTCCCGCTGCGAGATGAAGTCCGCGTAGCCGTTGTTCTCCACGACGAAGACGACCGGGACGTCCCAGATCGCCGCCAGGTTGAGCGACTCGTGGAATGCGCCGATGTCCGTGGCCCCGTCCCCCATGAACGAGACAGCCACCTGGTCGGTTCCGCGGAGCCGCGCCGCCAGTGCTGCCCCCGCGGCGATCGCGATCCCACCGCCGACCACGCCGTTGGCCCCGAGGATGCCGAGATCGAGGTCTGCGACGTGCATGGAACCGCCCTTGCCCTTGCAGTAGCCCGAGGCCTTCCCGTACAGCTCCGCGAAGAACAGCCGCAGGTCGCCACCCTTGGCGAGGATATGACCGTGACCACGGTGGGTCGAGGTGAGGTAGTCATCCGGCCGCAGTGCAGAGCAAACGCCGACGGCGGTCGCCTCCTCGCCGATATAGGAGTGGATGAAGCCGGGCATCCGGTTCTGGGCGAAGAGGCGGAGCAAGGTCTCCTCCGCCTCGCGGATCAGCACCATGGACCGGTACAGGTCCCGCAGGCTAGTGGTCGTCGCTGGCATCTCCCCGCCTTCCTGTCGCGTTGATCGCAAGCTGCTCGTAGATCTTCTGGGCCTGCCTGACCTGCGTTACCGAAACCGACTCGTCCTGGGTATGAGCGTCCGCGGCCAGTCCCGGCCCCAGCCCGATCGTGGGCATGCCCCGGATGCCGGCAGACTCGGAGCCGTTGGTGCAGAAGTCGTAGACGCCGAACCGCGACGCGCCCGTGACCTGCCTGACGGCCGCGCTAGCCCCTCGAGCCAGCCAATGGGCCGGATCGGTGCGCCACGCGGGCAGCCAGCGAGGAGCATCGAGCGCGATTCCGGTGTACGCGCCGAGCGGGTCTGCCGTGATCGCCACGTCGAAAGCCCCGGCATCGACGGCGGCAAGGGCGCCGGCAACGGCGTCGAGAACGTCACCCCGCGTCTCGCCGACCAGGGTCCTGCGGTCGAACCGGATCTGCACCCCGGACGGGATCAGCGATACCGACGGCCACGGCTGGGAGATGATGTCGGTGGCCACCAGGATGGCCGGCCCGAGATCGGGGTCGGCGGGAAGAGCGAGCCTCTCCAGTGCGGCCAGGCCGATTGCCGCCAAGGTGATCGGGTTCTTGCCCCGCTCCGGGTAGGCGGC
>JBOHUX010000247.1:0-2384 GCA_050734915.1 Candidatus Dormibacteraceae bacterium | reverse complement strand
CACGCCCACGCCCACACCCACCCCCCCGCCCACGCCCACGCCCACGCCCACGCCCACACCGAGCCCCACCCCACCGGCGCCACCCGATCCGCCGTCCCACGCGACGCCCGCGTGTCCCGCCTCCAACTCCACGACCCAGTTCCCGACCTCACCGCTGGGCGGGAGGCCCTACACGGGCGGCTCCGACGCGGCGGGCACCCCGGCCCCGGCCACCCACGCCTACTTCGCCGAGGGATACACGGGCGCCGACTTCCAGGAGTACCTGGCCGTGGAGAACCCGGGCCCCGCCCAGACGCTGGCGGTGCAGTACTTCTTCGCCTCCGGAGCCCCGATCGTGAAGTCGTACCAGTTGCCCGCCACCAGCCGGACCACGATCGACGTCAACGCCGACGTCGGCGCGGGGCAGTCGGTGTCCGCCTACCTGTGCGGCCAGCTGCCCTTCCTGGCCGAGCGTCCGATGTACTTCAACTACCAGGGCCGGGTGACCGGGGGCGACACCGCCGTCGGCTCCTCCTCGCTGGCCACCACCTTCTACTTCGCGGAGGGGATGACCGGGCCCGGGTTCGACGAGTACCTGACGTACCTGAACCCGAACGACCAGCCCACCGCGATCACGACCACCTACTACTTCCAGCAGGGAGCGCCGGTGGTGGTCGATCGGACAGTGGCGCCTCAGTCGAGGTTCACCGTTCACGTCAACGACCCGTCCGAAGCGGGCCCCGGCAAGGAGGTCTCAGCCACCGTCACCTCGTCGCGCCCGATCCTGGTCGAGAGGCCGATGTACTTCGACTACCAGGGGAGGACGGGCGGCGACGTGGCGATGGGAGCGAGGTCGCCCTCCGACCATCTGAACCTCGCCGAGGGCCACGTCGGCCAGGGATTCGACGAGTATCTGGCCCTCTTCAATCCCGGGTCCCAAGACGCCCATGCCAGCATCACCTACTACCTCAGCTCGGGAGGCCAGGTGGTGACCCAGCTGGCCGTGCCCGCCCACGCGCGGCGCACCGTCCACGTCAACGACGTGCTGCTCCCGGGGTCCGATGACGCCGTCCACGTCGATTCCGACCAGCCGATCGTGGTCGAGAGGCCGATGTACTTCTCCTACGGCCCCGGCTGGACCGGCGGCCACGACGGGGTCGCCGTGGACGATTCCGGGCTCGGCACCGCCTTCTTCCTCGCCGAGGGATACGTCGCCCCCAACTTCGACGAGTACCTGGCGATCCTCAACCGCAACCCGGCCCCGAGCACGGTCACCATCACCTTCCTTCTGCCCGACGGCTCTGTTCGAACCGTCGTCAGGACCGTGGCCGCGCGCTCCCGCTACACGGAGCTAGTCGACTCGGACCTGCCTCCGGGGACCTCGTCTTCGATCGAGGTCACCTCCACGCTCCCGATCATGATCGAACGTCCGATGTACTTCGCCTACTGACGGGGCGGTTCCTGACCGCCGCCCAGATCGCCCCCGCGCGGGCCGGCCGGCGGCCCATGAACACCAGGCTCGGCAGCATGCCTCGCCAGGACTCCGCCGCGTGGAACTGGACCGCCCGCCGGCGCGGCTCGGATTCGAGGGCGGCGATGACGGCCAGGCGCCAGGCCGCGGAGTAGATCGCGCGCAGGGGCGGCGACGGGCGCAGGGCCGCCATCGGTCCCGGCGGGACCGGCGTCCCGAGGATGGCGGCGCACAGCTCGAGGCAGTACCAGAGCGACGCCGCCAGGCCCTCCTCGCGGGCGCAGTCGAGGGCCTGGTCCCAGTCGACGGCTGGCTCCGAGCGCAGCAGCAGGTCCACGTCCTTGAGCCACAGCAGCCGCGCAAACCCGTGCTTCTGCGCGTGCACCGCGAGGTGCAGGAGCGTATCGGCCGGCCCCAGCCCGAGGACCCCGTCGAGCCCGGGCACGGGCCGCGCGCGGTGCCATCGTCCCTCTTCACCGCGCGCCCGGATGCCGAGCTGCAGGGGATCGAGGTGCAGCTCCAGGCGGGGCCCTTGTGCCCGCAACTGGAAGACCCGGTGAAACGGTGCCAGCCGGTCGCCGGCGGCGCCGTGGCTCGCGCGGGCGACCTCCGCCTCGTAGGGCAGCTCGGCGCAGCCACCCGCGAGGAGGACGCCAGCGGCGGCGTCGCCGTCGGCCTCCCGGACGGCGAGGTCGAGGTCGTCGTACGGTCTCAACGCCGGGTCCGGGTACACCGTCCGGGCAAGGCTGGGCCCCTTGAGAACGAGCACCTCGATGCCCGCGCCCGCCAGCAGCCGCGCCGTGCGCTCAAGCTGCGCGTCGAGCCAGCCCCGCAGCGCGCTCTCGGCGGCGACGACCTCCTCCATCTCGTCCCCGACCCGCGCCGGCAGGAGGCCGGGCTGGAGGCCACCCTGGCGCCGGACGAACGCGGAGAC
>JBOHUX010000246.1:0-2388 GCA_050734915.1 Candidatus Dormibacteraceae bacterium | reverse complement strand
TGCCTGATCAGGTACACCAGCCCGGCCTGGGGCGATGAGGTGAGCCGGTGACGCCGGCGATGATGAAGGGAGAACCGGTACAGTGTCCGCGGACTGCCCTGGAGGTTCCGTGCCCGTTGAACGTCTCATGCCCGCGCCGGAGGCGGCTGACCTCATCGAGCTCACCCGCAGCATTGTCGACAAGGAGATGCGCCCCCGCGTCGACGCGGCCGAGCGGGCGGCTACGTTCCCTCGAGATGTCTTTCTTACCCTGGGGCGGGCGGGTCTCCTCGGCCTCCCCTACCCGGAGACCTACGGCGGGGGCGGACAGCTCTACGAGGTCTACCTGCAGGTTCTTGAGGAGATCGCCACCGCGTGGGCGAGCGTCGGCGTGGGGACGAGCGTGCACGCGCTGTCTTGCTTCGGCCTGTTCCACGCCGGAACGCCGGAGCAGAAACAGACCTGGCTTCCCGACATGCTCGGGGGCGAGCTCCTCGGCGCCTACTGCCTGTCCGAGGCCCATGCCGGATCCGATCCGGCGGCGATGCGCACCCGCGCCGTGCGTGATGGGACCGACTACGTCATCACGGGCGCGAAGGCCTGGGTCACCCACGCCGGGCAGGCGGACTTCTACAAGGTCATGGCCCGTACCTCGGACGACAAGGGCAACGGCATTTCCTGCTTCCTCGTCCCGGCGGACTCCCCCCGGCTCACCGCCGATACGCCGGAGGACAAGATGGGACTGATGGGGTCCACGACGGCGACGATGCTGTTCGACGGCGTCCGCGTCCCGGTTGAGCGCCGGCTCGGCGCGGAGGGTCAGGGGCTGGCGATCGCACTGGCGGGGCTGGACGCGGGCCGTCTCGGCATCGCGGCCGTCGCGACCGGGCTCGCCCAGGGCGCCCTGGATGTCGCGGTCCGCTACGCCAAGGAGCGTGAGTCGTTCGGCACGCCAATCATCAAGCACCAGGGCCTGGCCTTCCTGCTCGCCGACATGGCCGCGGCGATCGAGTCGGCGCGCGCCACCTATCTCTACGCGGCGCGCTTGAAGGATGCCGGCCGCCCGTTTTCACGGCAGGCCTCGATCGCGAAGCTGGTCGCCACCGACAACGCGATGAAGGTGACCACCGACGCCGTGCAGGTGCTCGGCGGAGCCGGCTACACCAAGGACTTCCCCGTCGAGCGCTACATGCGCGAGTCCAAGGTGATGCAGATCTTCGAGGGCACCAACCAGATCCAGCGCATGGTCATCAGCCGCGGGCTCGCGGGCCCGCGGCCGTAAGGAGCCGTTCCCGAGCGGTACTCAGCGCGCGGCGGCCAGGTTCGAGTGGCTGATCGCCGCCCGCTGGAACAGCTCCGTGTCCAGCGCTGACACCGCCGGAGCGGCCGCCGCGGCCAGGGCTTGCGCCTTGAAGGCCATCGCCGCCACGCTCAGGTGATGCGACACGGGGGCCGATCGCTGGCCGAGATCGGCTGGCCAGCAGTCACCCCAGAGCCTGATCTCGGCCCGGCCCACCGCCACGATGGTCCTGACCATCCGGCGTACGCGTTCGTCGGCGTCATACAGGTCCGTTCTGAGCCCGATCGCGTGCAGGCAGGGACCCGCCAGGGGCGCCGCCAGCAGGATGTTCAGGTCTCGCGACCTGACGCCGAGTATCCGCAACGGCAGCGGATCTGCCCGATCGGCGGTGATGACGGTGACGTCCCAGCCCGCCATCACCTGGTCGAACAGCCAGCCGCCGGCGAATTGCACCACCTCGGCCGCGCTCGGCGCGATCGCGGCGAGGCGCGGCCTCAGGGAGTGCTGGACCGGAGGTTCGAAGGGTCGAGCAGCCATGAGCCTCCTTGCCGTCTTCGAGAAACCATATTTTCAGTCTGCACATACCGCAATCACGGAAAGGGAGGCGCGCTCTTGAGAGCGAGTATTCACTCAAGTTAACGTCGAGTCAACGCCGATGACAGATTCGCGTGTTCCAGCAGGACACGCACCTGCTAACGGGGACACCTGACGGTTAGGAGAGGGGGCCAGGCATCGACTTGAGCAGCCGCCAGTGGTCGATCTCGCCGGCTCCGTCGGCAACGCCGCCGATGAGGCCACGGCGCTCCAGGTAGACCAGGTGGGCATAGGTCTCGCCAACGGCCGACCGGCGGATCATCCCGCGGTTCTGGTCCCAGGGACGGGACCAGGTCAGCCCCTCGGCGACCTCAGCGGTGGTGCGGCCTTCGATCGCGGCGACGACACCGAGCACCTCGCGCAGCCGGGCGCGATGATGCTCCTGGAGCTGCCGCACCCGAGCCGCCAGGCCGACGAACCGGTACTCGTGGGCGGGGAGCACCTCGTCGGGCTCGATCTCGGTAAGACCTGCCAGCGAGTCCAGGTAGGTGCCGAGCGTATCGTCCGTGCTGTTC
>JBOHUX010000245.1:0-2388 GCA_050734915.1 Candidatus Dormibacteraceae bacterium | reverse complement strand
GTGTGACGTTTACAATCGCCTCCGGCCGCACAGCTCGCTCGGCTACATGCCGCCCGCCGTCTTCGCGGCCGCGCTCGTCAACACGGAACCCTCATTGAGGGTGGATCACTAAATGGGGACCGGTCACAGACGTTCGCGGCACCGGCAGTGATGAGCCGGCTCCGGCTCGACGCCGTCATCACCGTGGTCGACGCCGAAAACTTCGACCTCTGGCTCGACTCTCAGCCGGTGGCCGCCGAACAGATCCTCTGCGCCGACCTGCTGGTTCTCAACAAGACCGATCTCATCGACTCGGCTGCCGTCGAGACCGTCAGTGCCCGCCTGCTCGCGCTCAACCCCGACGCCACCGTTCTGCCCTCCACCCGGGGGCGGCTCCCGATCGAGCTCCTCCTCGACGTGCAGCGCCGCCCGGAGGGCATGGGCGAGTACGCGGACCTCCCCCACCGCCACGATGCCGATCTGGGGGCAGTCTCCTACTCGGGCGACGGCCGGATGGACTTCGCCGCTCTTCAGCGCTTCCTGGAGAGCCTTCCCGAAGGGGTCCTGCGCGCCAAGGGCATCGTGGCCGTCGAGGGCCTCGATCGCGAACTGGTCTTCCACCGCGTCGGCAGGCGTAACTTCCTCGACCAGGGCCGGACCTGGAGTGGGCCCGAGCTCTCGAGGGCGGTCTTCATAGGGTCGGGATTCGACGCCGGAGCGGTCCTGGCCGGGATCCGGGCCTGCCGGCTGGGACCACTACCCGCGCCAGGCGAGGGCTAGGACCGGGTGCCGCCCAACGAGGCCGGCGGCCCGCGCAGCGACCTGGCCCGGGATCTCCGCCAGGCGGTGCGGGATCTCTGCCGCGAATTCCCCGACGCCTACTGGCGAGAGCTCGACCGGAAGCAGCGCTATCCGGTCGAGTTCGTGGCAGCGGTGACCGCTGCCGGCTACCTAGGGGCCCTGATCCCGGAGGAGTACGGGGGTCTCGGCCTCGACCTCAGGGCGGCGAGCGTGATCCTCGAGGAGATCAATCACTGCGGCGGTAGCGCGACCGCCATCCACGCCCAGATGTACACCATGGGCACCCTGCTCCGGCACGGATCAGAGGCTCAGAAGCGAGCTCTCCTGCCCCACATCGCGAACGGGACGCTCCGCCTCCAGGCCTTCGCGGTCACCGAGCCCACTGCGGGCACCGACACCACCGCCATCTCGACCACGGCCACCCGAGAGGGCGACCACTACCGGCTCCGGGGGGCCAAGGTCTTCACCTCCCGGGTCCAGCATTCGGACCTGATGATGGTGCTGGCGAGGACCACCCCCCTCGAGATGGTCGCCAGCCGTTCGGAGGGAATGTCGGTCTTCCTACTCGACCTCCGCGGCGCCGACCCCGGGCGGCTCACCGTGCGGCCGCTCCGAACGATGATCAATCACGAGACCAACGAGGTCTTCTTCGACGACCTCCCGGTCCCCGCCGCCAGCCTGATCGGCGAGGAGGGCCGGGGTTTCCGCTACATCCTGGACGGCATGAACGCGGAACGGATCCTGATCGCGGCGGAGTGCGTCGGCGATGGCCGGTGGTTCGTGGACCGGGCGTCGGCCTACGCCCGGGAGAGGACGGTTTTCGGGCGGCCGATCGGCGCCAACCAGGGCGTCCAGTTTCCCATCGCCCGCTCTCACGTGGCGGTCGAGGCGGCGGATCTAATGCGCTGGCGGGCGGCCGATCTCTTCGATGCCGGGGCGGAGTGCGGAGCGGAGGCCAACATGGCCAAGCTGCTGGCCGCCGATGCCTCATGGGAAGCTGCCAACGTGGCACTGCAGACCCACGGCGGATACGGATTCGTGGCCGAGTACGACATCGAGCGGAAGTTCAGGGAGACCCGCCTGTTCCAAATCGCCCCCATCTCGACCAACCTGATCCTAGCCCACGTCGGAGAGCACGTGCTTAGGCTGCCCCGCTCCTACTGACCGCGTAGGCGCCCGCCGCAGGATCTCAATGAGCGCCTCGTGCATGTCGCCCGGCGGGCCAGGTGGCTGTGCGCAGAGACCCTGACGTCCCCAGAGACGGCCCACGCGCGTGGAGAGGACTGTATCGCCTCGATGCCACATCAGAAAGACCTCATGGAAAAGCAGAAATCCGGCCGATCAAACTTCTCAATCGGCCGGATTGCGTGCTCAGTTGGGCAGGTGGAGCCTACTCGTCCTCGATCTGGTTGAACATCAGGCTGTCCTGGATCTCATAGAGGACGTCCATCGCCTCCGGTACCGAGGTCACGGTCCGCGGGTCGGCGGCCTCGGGGGGAGCCAGGTCTCCGATCAGCTTGTCCACCGCCTCGCTGAGAGGGGGTGGCAACTGGCGCTGGTCGGCGAGGTTCAGCATCTCCAGCTCGTCCAGGAGCCTGTCGATGTAGT
>JBOHUX010000244.1:0-2393 GCA_050734915.1 Candidatus Dormibacteraceae bacterium | reverse complement strand
TTCGTGCTCGGCGTGGCGGAGGGCATCTCCCGGGCCCGGTACTATCCCGGCTTCCGCAAGATCCGGGTCAAGCTCCTCGCCGACCCGAAAACGCTTCAGGTCATCGGGGCCCAGCTGGCCGGCAGTGAGGGGATCAGGGAGCGCTGCGACCTGCTGTCCCTGGCGGCCAGGAAGGCCTTCACCCTCGATGACCTCGCCTGGATGGAGAACGTCTACTCACCCGCGATGGGGGCGCTGAACGAGCCGATCGCCCTAGCCGCCCAGGACGGCCTCAGACGGGCTGGCCGATCATGAACCACGCGAATGGCGGGCAGAGCGATCACATCCGCCGGTGCGTGGCGCTGTGGGCGAGAGCCGAGGGCCAGCTCTACCCCATGATCATGTCCAGCCCGGAGGCCTTCGAACGAGCTGTCACGGTAGCGCGGGCCGTCGCCGACAGGCTGCGTGCTGAGACCACGATGGCGGAGCTGGCCCGCGTATTCACCGAGCCGGGGAACCTGGCGCTGAGCGCCGCGCATGAGATCGGTACGGATATTGACGACCTGGATGCCGGCGTCCTGGCCAGCGCCGGTTTCCGCCTACGGCAACAGGAAATCGCGGCCGGAGCCGGGCTGTCGGGTGGCGGCTCGTACGCGGACGCTGGCGAGGAAGGCAGGCGGGAGCAGAAATGACGAAAGAGCGGGTGCCGGGCAGGACGATCGACGGCCACAGTCACATCGGCGCCATGGATGCGTGGAAGTTCTACGACCTGAAGGAGCCGGTCAAGCCGACGGTTTACGATTTCGCCACGGCCAGGGACTATGTCCGGCACATGGACGATCTAGGGATCGAGCGGGCGCTCGTCCTGCCGAACTACGGCATTCCCGTCCAGGGCCAGCCCTTCTCGCTGAACCCCCTGGTCCTGGACACGGTGAAGTCGAACGACCGCATCAGGGGCGGCCTGTGGGTGTCCTTCCTCCCGCGGAACCGGGACATGACGATGGAAGCCCTCAGGCACGCGGGCGAGGACGGGATCGTCGCGCTCAAGACCACGTTCCTCCTAGGTGGCAATCCTGACCCGCAGACATGGGACGACGAGACACGGGAGATCGCCGAGGCATGCTTCCAGGCGGCACGGGACAACGATCTGGTGTTCCACTTCCACACGAGCCCGGGCGGAAGCTCGGACCTGAACAACTTCATCCCGATGGTCGAGAGGTACGCCAAGGACACCAAGATTCTTCTCGTGCACTTCGGCGGCGGCGTCAGCGGGCACATCCGGCTCGTCCCCCGGTTCCTGGACTGGGTGGAGCAAGGCTACCAGGTTTACACCGACACCACCTGGGCCATCGGGTTCGGAGTTCGCTGGCTGCTGACCGAGATCGAGCGACGCGGAGTCGGGGCGGACCGGGTGCTGTTCTCCTCGGATGAGCCCTGGAGCGACTTCTGGGGCGAGTACTACAAGATCGCGGGGCAGTCCGTCAGCAGCGAGCTGAAGGATCGCATCATGTACGGGAACTTCGAATCCCTTTACGACCAGAAAGGGCAGAAGACGACATGAGCCAGTTCGCGACCCCCGAGCCAGGCGCCGTGACGCCGGAGCTCCACTCGGTTCTCGCCGACCTCCAGAGCCAGGGCGTCCGGGTGGAGAAGGAGACCCTCACGGAGGCACGCTCAGGCGGGGCGGGGCCCTCCGACGCGGGCATGATGTGGGTCGAGGGCGTCCCGGTCACCTTCCCTCATTCGAGCGGGTTCGTGTCCCGCAGTCCCTTCAGCATCCGGGAAGAGGAGGACGGCTGGGGGCTCTACCGGGAATCGGAGCGCCTGGCGGCGGTGACCCTGCCGCCGCAGCCCCGGTTCTACGGGCTCTCTACCGCGGACGGGATCCCCTACTGGCAGCTCGCGCTCCTGCACCTCGACTCGCTGGCCAGCACAGTCATCCAGACCTGCATCTACTGGGGCAACTCGGACCAGTGCCGGTTCTGCGGGATAGAGTTGTCGCTGCAGGCCGGCCAGACCACTGCGGTGAAGACACCAAGTCAGCTGGCCGAGGTGGCCCGGGCGGCGCGGGATCTGGACGGCGCCGTGGACGTCACGCTGACCACCGGGACGACCCGGGGCCCGGACCGGGGCGCCCTGTACATAGCTCGCTGTGCGGCGGCGATCAAAGACGCCACCAGCCTGCCCGTGCAGGCCCAGTTCGAGCCCCCAGACGACCTGTCAGTCCTGAACCGGGTGAAAGACAGCGGCGTCGACTCGGTCGGCATGCACGTCGAGTCGTTCGATCCCGTGGTCCTGGCCAAGGTGGCGCCGGCCAAGGCCCGCACGGGAATCGAGGGTTACTTCCGCGCCTGGGAGCGCGCCGTGCAGTTGTTCGGGCCCGGGCAGGTCTCCACGTACGTGATCCTCGGCAT
>JBOHUX010000243.1:0-2426 GCA_050734915.1 Candidatus Dormibacteraceae bacterium | reverse complement strand
CCCGGCGGCACCATCCTGGCCCGGACTCAGGCTCAGGTCACGTCCCGGCGATGGAGCAGCGCGCCGGCGAGGACGAGGAAGGCGCAGACATATAGGGCGAGCACGATCGAAGCCTGGCCGGCGCTCACCAGCGCGCTCGGCGTCGCCGCCCGGAGTCCCCGGATGGTGATGTGCCCGAAGGAGTCCACGAGCGCGCTGGCGTTGGCGCCCGGGAACGGCCTCTCGATGTAGCGCAGCGAGGGCGACTCGCCGACGATCCGAAAGACGATCGACTCCAGGATCAGGAGGTAGACCAGGCCCAGACCGACCGCCAGCGCCGACTGCCGGAAGGCGACCGACAGCAGCATGCCCAGCGATGCCCACATCATGTAGATGAGCCACATCGCCCCCAGGCCACGCAGCACGGTGGTCGCCGCCGGCCAGGAGGAAGCGACGCCGTCCACCCTCGCCAGGACGAGGCTGCAGAGCGCCGCCACCGCATACACGGCGATCGTCAGCAGCGCGGCCAGGATCCCCACCACGGTGAGCTTCGAGATCCAGGCCACGACGCGGGTCGGCCTCTGCGTGAAGACAGTCTTGAAAGTCCCCCAACCGTATTCGCTGCCGGCGCTCAGGACGCCCAAGATGAGCGCCACCGCGCCGCCGAAGGTGGCCCCCTCGCCGAGTGCGTTGAGCACCAGGCTGGCCGGGTAGAGGCTGGCCTTGAAATCGCTGGCGCGGGTGCCGCGCGGGAATCGCGAGCCGGAGGGCGGGTGGGTGAGGAGGAGCCAGCTCAGGAGGTAGCCGAGGACGGCGAGCAGCAGGAGCAGGATCCCAAAGAGGATCCACACCGCGGGCCGCTTCCAGGTCTTGAGCCATTCCGCCCGCATCGCCCCGATCACATGCCGGCCTCGTCCCCGGTCAGCTTCAGGAAGACCTCCTCCAGAGATCGCTCGTTGGGCCGCACCTCGCTGACCTCGACGCCGGCCTCGACGAGGGCGCGGTTGACCTCGGCAGCCCGCGCCGGCAGGGTCTTGAGCCGGAAGGTGCCGTCGGTCGAGGAGACGGCCTCCCGCCCCAGCATCCGCTCCAGGATCGCCTGGGCCTGGCCGGCGGGCTCCGCTCGCACCACCAGGCCGACGTCCCCTCGCAGCTCCTCCACGGAGCCCTGCGCGACCAGCTTCCCGCTCTGGATGACACCCACCCGGTCACAGATCTGCTCGACCTCCCCCAGCAGGTGGCTGGAGAGGAGGACTGTTCGCGAGCCGCTGCCGAGCTCCTTGATGAGCTTTCTGATCTCGACCATGCCCGCCGGATCGAGCCCGTTGGTCGGCTCGTCGAGGATGAGTAGCTCCGGCTCCTTGAGCAGCGCCGCCGCCACCCCCAGCCGCTGCTTCATGCCCAGCGAGTAGGTGCCGAACTTGTCCCTGGCGCGCTTGGCGAGCTGGACTGTCTCCAGCACCCCGCCCACCCGAGCGCGGGCCACGCCCGCGTAGTCGGCCATGGCGAGGAGGTTGTCGCGGCCGGACAGGTAGGGGTAGAAGGCGGGCGTCTCGACGATGGCACCGATGCGCGCCAATCCCCGGGGGTTCCCCGGCGCGTGGCCGGCCACCGACGCGGTGCCGGCGCTGGGCCGGGTCAGGCCGAGGAGCATTCTGAGCGTCGTCGTCTTTCCCGCGCCGTTGGGGCCCAGGAATCCGTACACCTCGCCGCGATGCACCTCGAGATCGAGGGCGTCGACGGCGAGGATGCCGGTGCCGTAGCGCTTGGTCAGGCCCCTGGTCTCCACCACCAGCGGCCCAGTTGCGGTCATCACGCCCGTGACAGACTAGCGGCAGGCCGCGATGGGCGCACGTGACTTTTGTCATCACTTCTCGCGCGGCTCCCGGGGCCGGAGGGACGAGATCCGGGGACGCCGGGCGGCGCCCGCCAGCGGGGCTCGTACCGCTTGACGCGACCCCGACGCACGGCTCAGAGTACGGCCTATTGGACGCTGGACAGTCGTTTGCGCGGGCCGGGCCCGCGGCTTCGTAGGGGATCGCGGGCCTTGAACGCGGTCCTCGACGCCGTCGCCCGGCCCGCCTCGGCCCAGGCCCGGGTGCTGGTCGTCGACGACGAACCGGGCATCCTGGACCTCGTGGCGCGCGGGCTCCGCGCCGGTGGCTACGAGGTGGACGTGGCGACGGACGGCGCCTCCGGCCTCGATGCCGCGCTGGCGAGGGCGTACGACCTCGTCGTCCTGGACCTCCTGATGCCGGACGTGAGCGGGACCGGGGTCCTGAACCGCCTTCTCGAGCGGCGCCCCCGCCAGCCCGTGATCGTGCTCTCGGCGCTGACCGACACCAAGACCAAGGTCGAGTGCCTGCAGCTGGGGGCTGAGGACTATCTGGCCAAGCCGTTCTCCCTCGACGAGCTGGTCGCACGGGTCCAGGCCCGCGTCCGGAGCG
>JBOHUX010000242.1:0-2484 GCA_050734915.1 Candidatus Dormibacteraceae bacterium | reverse complement strand
AAGCGCGGTCTCGATCCGCCTCCCGACCTCCGCGAGGTCTTTCACCGGTACGCGGAGATCATCTGAGGCATGTCACCGAAGCTGTAAACATAGACTCCAGCGCTTGACGGGCATTATGACCCCGAGCGTAGAATGACGGCAGCGAGAGGTTCGCGTTGATCAGAGCCCTCCCTCCTTTCTTGAGGGTCCTCTGCCTTCGGGCGGGGGACCTTCTCCTTTTGCGCTTCCGAGAATTGGGTCGCCTAGGATTGGCGGGGTGCGGATCGGGATCGACCTGACGGCGTGCTGGCGGGCGCGGGTGGGGATGGTCACGGTCAGCCTCGAGCTGGCTCGGGCCATCATCGCGCAGGCGCCGGGAGAGGTGGTCGTGCTCGCCAGCCGGGAGCGTCCGGAGGGGATCGGCGAGGCGGAGACGATCCTCACCACGCATCGGCACGAGGTGGTCGTCAAGGCGGCTTGGATGGCGGCCGTGGAGTCCGACGCCGGGCTCGACGCCATCCTCTACCCCTACTGGCCTAGCCCGCCCTTCCGGCGCCGGGGCGCCCCGCCGGCCACCATCTTCGTCCACGACCTCGCCTTTCAGGTCCGGGCCGGCGAGGTCCCCTGGCAGCAGCGCGTCTACCTGGGCCGGGTGCTGCCGAGGGCGTTGGCGGGAGCGGCGGCGGTGATCACGCCCTCGGAGACGACGCGGCGCGACCTGCTCTCGCTGTTCTCGCCGCCGGGGCTCGCAGACCGGGTCGAGGTGGTCCCCGAAGGTCCGACGTCCCTCCCCGCCGCGGGCGATCTGCCGGCCGGGCTGGAGCCGGGGTTCCTGCTCGCCGTGGGGACGGTCGAGCCCCGCAAGAACTACCCCCGTCTGGTCGAGGCCTACCGGATCCTCAAGGCGGACGGCCCGGCGCCCGCCCTGGTGGTGGCCGGCCGTCCGGGGTGGGCCTATGGCGACGCCCTCCGACTGCTCCGCGAAGAGCCGGGCGTCGCGCTCCTCGGCCATGTGGACGATGCCACCCTGGCCGCGCTGCTCCGGGACGCCGTCGCCCTCGCCTTCCCGAGCCTCTACGAGGGCTTCGGGCTGCCCCTCCTGGACGCGATGGCGGCCGGGCTGCCGGCGGTCATCGGCGACGCCGGGTCGCTGCCCGAGCTGGCGGCGGGGGCGGCCGTGCTCGTCGACGCCCGGGATCCGGCCGCGATCGCGGCCGGCCTCCGGCGCCTGCTCCAGGAACCGGCGCTGCGCCGGCAACTGTCCGAGCGGGGCCGGCTTCGGGCCCGCGACTTCAGCTGGGATCGGGCCGCCGCCACCGTGCTCGAGGTCGTCCGCCGTACGGCCGGCGGGAGGGCGACCGCGGCTTCTAGGATGAGACCGCTTTGACCGAGCCCATACCCGTCCTGGTCGTCGGCTCCCGGCCGCCCCGCTCCCTCGCCCGCCGGCTCGGCGAGCCCGGGCTCTTCGATCTGGACCTCGCGGCCGCGCCGCCCGCCGATCTGGGCCGCCACCGAGTGATCCTCGCCGCCGGCCCCCAGCGGCCCCTCGGTCCAGAGGCCGCCGCCGCGCTGGGGCGCTTCGTCAACGACGGCGGCGGCCTGGTCACGCTCGGTCCGGCGCTCGCCGAGTGGGCCGCCGAGCCGGCCTTCCGGGAGCTGGCCGGATGCGCCCCCGCCGAGTTGAGCTCGGTCACGGAACTGATCGTCAGCCCTGTCCCCGGCCACGCCGTCACCCGGCGCCTGGACCCCGAGCTGCGCTTCACCGACCGGGTCCACCTGGACCTCGTGCCGCCGGTGGGGGCCACCGTCCTCTTCAACCTGAGCTGGAGGTTCAGCGAGCGGCCGATCGGGTTCACGCGGCCCGTGGGAAGCGGGCGCCATGTCCACCTGGAGCTCGGGGCTCTCGCCGACTCGATGGCCTCCGAGGCCTTGCGCCAGATCGTCCACCGCCTGGTCCGCCACGCGGCCGGCTCCGCGCCGGCGTCCGTGACGGGGGTCGGGATGCTCGGGTACGGCGCCATCGGACGCGAGCACGCGGAGGCGATCCAGGCTGTCGAAGGCCTCGAGCTGAGAGTCATCTGCGACCGCTCGCCGGGGCGCCGCGACGGCGCGCGGTCGGAGTTCGGGGTCAAGACCTGCGAGGAGGCTCGGGACCTGCTCGCCGACCCCGGAGTGGACCTGGTGGTGGTCGGAGTGCCGCCCAGCGCCCACGCCGAGGCGGTGCTGGAGGCGCTCGCGGCCGGCAGGCACGTCGTCTGCGAGAAGCCGTTCGCCCTCACCTCCGGGGAGACCGATCGGATGATGGGGGCGGCAGCGGCGGCGGATCGCGTGCTGACCGTCTACCAGAGCCGGCGCTGGGATCCCGACTTCACGGCCCTCCGCGCCGCCGTCGAGTCGGGCGAGGTCGGGGAACCCTTCTACATGGAATCGTTCATCGGCGGCTACTCGCACCCCTGCGGCTACTGGCACAGCGACGAGGGCGTTTCCGGGGGCACCATCTCCGAC
>JBOHUX010000241.1:0-2486 GCA_050734915.1 Candidatus Dormibacteraceae bacterium | reverse complement strand
GATGGTGGGATCGTCGAAGAGCAGGCCCAGCTCGTCGACGATCAGGAGCCGCCTCCGCCGCCGGGTCTTGATCCTCGTCCAGAGCGCCTCGGCGAGGAGGAAGTGGACCGGCGCCACCAGCTCCTCGCGAAGCTCGCGCATGGCGAAGGCGACGATCGGCACGTCGAGATTCACGTTGGTGGGGGCGCTGAACATGGCGCCCAGGCTGCCGTGGACCCACCTCGCCAGCACCCGGGCGGGCCGGCTGGCCTCGGGGAGGCGGCCGGCGACGTCGGCGAGGACGGGCTCCTCCTGCTCTTCGTAGGTGCGCCGGATGGCCGCCTCGGTGACCGCGCGCTCGGGCTCGTCGAGGTCACCGCAGATGACGGCGATGAGATCGAGGGCATCGGCGACCGCCGGCCCCAGCCACCGCTCGGCGGGCGGGGCCTGGCCGGGATCGCGCCGGCTCTCCGGGGGTGGCCGCTGGAGGACGTTGAGCGCCTGGCCCGACCCCAGGGTGAGGTTGACCTCCGCGCCCCCGAGCCGGGCGGCGAGGTCGCCGTACTCCCGCTCCGGGTCGATGATGAAGACCTGCCCGCCGCGTCCCAGCATGCCCATGGCGAGCGAGGAGAGCAGGTAGGTCTTGCCGGCGCCCGAGTGACCGAACACCCCGACGTTTGCGTTGGCGCGCTTCCCGTCGTCGAAGGGGTCGAGCAGCACGGGCCGGCGGGTGGCGCGACTGGCGCCGATCACCATCCCCGCCTCCTCGGCCAGATCGGCGTCGAGCCAGGGGAAGAAGGTGACCAGGCTCGAGGTGTCGATCACCCGATGCCTTCGGAGGAGATCCAGCCCGAGAGGGAGCGTCGCCAGTCGGGCGTCCGCCATGCGGAACGTGCATGGATGCAGCTGCGCCAGCGTCGCCCGGGCGGCGCTCTCGAGGTGGCCGGACCCCTCGTCCAGCTCCTCTCGGGTGGGCGCGGTGAGCGTCACGTAGAGCGACAGGTGGAAGGCCCGCTCCTCGCTGGCCGCGATCCTTCGCTGGAGGTCGGCGGCTTGGGGGAGGGCGCCGGCGAGGATCGGATCCGTGTGGCTCGGCGTCTCCTGGTCGAGATGGCGCGCCCGCATCTGCGCGAGCTGGCGCTGAAGGTAGGCGATCATCCAGGCGCTGGGCAGTGGTTCCGCGTGCCAGGCGATGGTCACCTCCTGGCCGGGCGGCGCCAGGCGGAGCAGCCAGCCCGGCTCGAGCTCCGTGCCCGGGAATCGGTGGAGGTACCAGCTGCGGTGGTGCCCGCGCGGGTCGTGGTGAGCGTGGGCGGTGTCATCGCCCCGGGGCGGCTCGCCGCCCCCCTCATCGACCACCCTCGCCGCAATCCCCATCTGGCGGAGGGCATCGACCAGGCCGGCGGCGGCGTGGGCGCCGGTGACCAGGGTCACCGAGCGGGACTGGGCGCCGGGATGGCGAGCCAGCTGCTCGGCAAACGCGAGATCCCCCGCTCTGCCGGACAAGTTGGCCGGGGGGGCGCCGGCGGATCCAACGTCCGAGGCGCCGGACCGGAAGGCCATCACCGTCTGGAGAGGGGCCTCGAGTCCGTCAAGCAGCTGGCGGAAGCCGGTCAGCCAGCGGCGCTGGTCCTCCTCGGTGGCACCCAGGAAGCCGACCGGCTCGGTGACGATCCGCGTCCCGGGCATGGCCACGGCGCGGCCGGCGAGTGGCCGGGGACCGATCCGGCGTGCCCGGACCGGCGATCGCTCCAGGAAGGCGCCGATCGCCCGCCGGGCACCGGCGGCCGCCCCGGTCAGCGGAGCCATCGAGGCTGCGGGGGGGGCCGGCCCCGATGCCGGCGCCGGTTGAGGACCGCGCGAGGGCGCGCCAGCGCACGATCCAGCGCGCTTCGAACGCCCGGCCGCAGCTCGATGCAATAGTTGCGGGCCAGGTAGGTGGCGAGATCGACCGCCCAGGCGTCGAGGGGACGCCCCCGCCACCCGCCCCAGGCAAGGATCGAACCCGCCAGCGCGCACAGCAGCGCCAACCCCACGCGGACGGGGGCCGGCCAGGGCGAGCTCCACGCGGCCAGCGCGAGCAGCCCGCTCAGAACCAGGTAGCCGAAGTGCAGCGGGCTGAGGCCATAGATCAGCCGGTCTTCCAGATCGACGTCGAGCGGGGCACGAGCAGGCATTCAGGGCACCTCCACGCCGGAGACGGTAGATGGCGCCCGGGGAGATGCGAAGCCCCCCCGTAAAGTTCACCTACAATCGGCTTTGGCCGGGGCCCGCGTAGCTCAATTTGGCAGAGCAGGGGACTCTTAATCCCAAGGTTCACGGTTCGAGTCCGTGCGCGGGCACCAGTTGCTGTGTGCAACTTCGGCTGATGCCTTGCACGGTTAGCGTCCACGGACGTGGTGTACGAGTTCCGGTCTGAGAGGCCTGGATAGAAGACGACCATCGATCATCCTTTGCGGACCTTCACACCCACAAGGAGAAACCGATGGCCAAGCCCAGTATGGACG
>JBOHUX010000240.1:0-2489 GCA_050734915.1 Candidatus Dormibacteraceae bacterium | reverse complement strand
GGCCGCCGCCCGCAGCTCGGCGCCCAGGTCATCCGAGCTGATGGTGTTCAGGAACCGGCCCCCGGCGGCCGCCGCCGCCCTCCGGAGATGGTCCCGATGCTCGGCCAGCGCGGCCAGGTAATCGGCCACCAACCCCGAGGTGATGGTCAGCTCCCGGCGCCTCGAGGTCTCCGCCTCGACCAGCTCCAAATCCCCCCGCATCCGGGGGCTCTCCTCCTCGCCGGCGAGGATCTGCCAGAGCACCGGCTCCTGGCCTCGGCGGCAGAGGCCGCTGAGCAGCCCGGCCCAGTCGATGTCCTCGATCAGGAAGTCGGAGACGATCACGGTCATCCCGGGCCGCGTCCAGGCCAGCCCGGCCGCGTCGGGCGGGAGCGCCTCCCGGTCCGGGGCGAGGCCCTCCAGGAAGCTCCAGGCTCGGCCCGCGCGCGCCTTGCCGCGCAGGGCGGGGGTGCGGGCGGCGTCCCCCAGCACGCCTACGATGACGCGATCCATGCCGGCCAGGCCGAGCAGGGCGAGGGCGGCGACCAACCGGCGCGCCGCCACCCACTTGGCGGGGGTCCCCAGCGCCATCGATCCGCTGGCGTCGACGACCAGGTTGAGGGAGGCCTCGTCGTCGGCCACGTAGAGGCGGACGGTGAGGCGGTCGAGGCGGGCGAACGCGCGCCAGTCGATCTGCCGGAAGTCGTCGCCGGGCGCGTAGGGGCGGAAGTCCGCGAACTCGGCCGAGCGGGACGTCCGCCGCGACCGGCGCTCGCCGGCGTAGGCGCCCCGGACCGGGCGCCGGTAGACGAGCCCGAGCCGGCCCAGCAGCGCCAGGTCGGGGGCGGTGAGCATGCGGTCAGGGACCGGCGAGCTTGTGGAGCACGGCCTCGACCAGGGCGTCCTGGTCGACTCCCGCGGCATCCGCCTCGAAGTTGAGGAACACACGGTGCCGGAGGGCGGCCGGCGCCACCGCCCGGAGATCGTCGAGGGCGACGTTGAAGCGGCCCTCGAGCAGAGCCCTCACCCGGCCGGCCAGGATCAGGGTCTGGAGCCCGCGCGGGCTCGACCCCCAGCGCACGTATCGGCCCACCTCCGGGGGGGCGTCCGGGTGCTCGGGGTGGGTGCCGAGGACCAGTGCCACCGCCCGCTCCATGACCGGGGCGGCGACCGGCACCTGGCGCGCCAGCCGGCCCATCGCCAGCAGCTCCTCACCGTCCGCGACCGCCTTCAACTCGGCCTCCTCGGCGCCGGTCGTCCGTCGCGCGATCTCGGCCAGCTCCCCGCCCGACGGGAAGGGGACCAGGAGCTTGAAGAAGAACCGGTCGAGTTGGGCCTCGGGAAGCGGGTAGGTCCCCTCCAGCTCGATCGGGTTCTGGGTGGCGAGCACGAAGAAGGGCTCCGGGAGCGGCCGCGAGGCGGTGCCGGCGGTGACCTGGTGCTCCTGCATCGCCTCCAGGAGGGCGCTCTGGGTCTTGGGGGTGGCACGGTTGATCTCGTCGGCGAGGAGGAGGTTGGTGAAGAGCGGACCGGGCTGGAAGTCGAAGCGTCGCCGGCCCGACTCGTCCTCGGTGACGATGTAGGTGCCGGTGACGTCGGCCGGCATCAGGTCGGGCGTGAACTGCACCCTTCCGAACTGGAGGGCAAGGACGTCCCCGAGCGAGCGCACCAGCACCGTCTTGCCGAGCCCGGGCACCCCCTCCAGGAGCACGTGGCCGCCCGCGATGAGGGCGATCAGGGTCGCCCGGACGAGCTCGGCCTGACCCACGATGCGGCGGCCCAGCTCCGCCTCCAGGGCCAGCGCCAGCTCCTTGAAGCGCTCCGGCGTCATCGCGTCGGGCTCAGGGGCGGCGGTCATCCGTTGAGCGCCGAGAAGTAGGCCTGGACGAGCTGCCGGTCTTGCTCGGGGATGAACTCCCGATCGAGCTCGGCCTGGGCGTCGGCCGAGTACTGGCCGATGACGCGCCCGTAGGGGACCAGGCCGCCGATGCCGGCCCCGCTCCCGCTGCCCGGGCTCGACTGGGAGGTCCCGGCGCCGCTCTGGCCGGGGACGTAGACGGGCTCCAAGGCGTGCGCTCCCCGCCCGGACGCGCCGGCTGCGCCGCCGCCATGGCCGGCGCCTTGCCCCAGACCACTCCCCCGGCCTTGCCCTTGCCCTTGCCCCTGCCCCCGGCCCTGACCTTGCCCCTGCCCCTGGCCCTGGCCCTGGCCTTGGCCCTGACGCTGGGCGCCGGCGGCGGAGCCCGCCTGTGTCGACTGGAGGAGCCCATTCTTGGCCGACTGGAGGCCGTTCGATGCCTGCGCCGCCTGCGCGGCCAGGGCCTGGGCGCCGGCTTCGGCATTCTCCGCCGCTGCCGCCGCTGAGAGGGCGCCGGCCGCTGCGCCGAGATCCCCGGCGGTGATTCCTCGAGCCGCCTTCTGAAGCTGTCCCGAGAGCGTGGGGTTCCCGGCCGCGGCCGCCGCCGAGGCCCGGGCCAGCGCGGCGGCGAGCTCTGCGCGCCGCCCCGCGC
>JBOHUX010000239.1:0-2497 GCA_050734915.1 Candidatus Dormibacteraceae bacterium | reverse complement strand
GGACTGGCAGGCTCCCAGCGTCAGGGCCGCGCCGAGCGCGAGGGCGAGCCGCCTCGCCGGGCGGGGAAGAGCAAGCACCGGGGCCAGGATGGCAAATCGGGCCGCCGTCGAGGCGGGCCGCGCCCGGCGCGCTGATCCGCGCATCCGAGGCGGCAGCCAGTAGCACCTCGCCGCGTGACCTGGCGTGGCGGCCGGGGTCAGACGCTCAGCGAATCGAGACTCAGCGGCTCCTCCTCGACGAACTTGGCGGCCTGCTCGCGGGCCTTCTTGTAGTAGTCGAGACCGGTCCCGGCGGGAATCAGCTTGCCGATGATGACGTTCTCCTTGAGCCCCCGCAGGCGGTCCACCTTGCCGGAGATGGCGGCCTCGGTGAGCACCCTGGTCGTCTCCTGGAAGGACGCCGCCGACAGCCACGAGGTGGTGTTGAGGGCGGCCTTGATGAGGCCCAGAAGGACGGTCTGGGCGGTGGCGGGCTCGCCGCCCTCCGCCAGCGCCCGCGCGTTGCCCTCCTCGTACTCCCACTGGGAGACGATCTCGCCCGGGAGCAGGTCGGTGTCGCCGGCGAGATCGATGCGGACCTTCCGCATCATCTGCCGGACGATGACCTCGATGTGCTTGTCGTTGATGTCCACGCCCTGGGAGCGGTAGACCTTCTGGACCTCCTCCACGAGAAAGGTCTGGACCGCGTCCTTGCCGAGGATGTGGAGCAGCTCCTGGGGGCTGATCGAGCCCTCGGTGATCTGCTGCCCGGCCTTGAGGCTGACGACGGGCGCCTCCCGGCGCTCCAGCTCGGGCCGGATGCGGGCGCCGTGCGGGATCGGGTACTCGCGGCTCTCCTCGTCCACCGTGCGAACGGTGATCTCCTTCTTGGAGACCGCGACGGTGCCGGCGTGGCGGGTCTTGACGACGGTCTCCGACTCCGGGTGGCGGGCCAGCTCCTGGCCCTCCATCACCTCGGCGCCATCCTTGACCAGCACCTCCATCTTGGCCCCCAGCGGGTAGGAGACCTCGAACTCCTCGCGGGAGGTGACCCGGACCTTGCGGCTCTGCTCGGACCTGATGATCTCGAGGTCGCCGTCGATCTCGGAGATGATCGCCTTGCCCTTCGGGATGCGCGCCTCGAAGAGCTCCTCGACGCGGGGCAGGCCCTGCGTGATGTCCAGCCCGGCGACGCCGCCGGTGTGGAAGGTGCGCATCGTCAGCTGGGTGCCCGGCTCCCCGATCGACTGGGCGGCGATGACGCCCACCGCCTCCCCGATCTCGACCAGCTTGCCGGTCGCCAGGTTGCGTCCGTAGCAGTTCCGGCAGACGCCCTCTCGGGCCTCGCAGGTGAGCACGGAGCGGACCTTGACCGCCTCCACCTCGAGCTCGATGAGCCGGGCGGCGATGTCGTCGGTGAGGACGTCGCCGGCGCGGGCGACCGCCTCCTCCGCGTCCCGCGTGTCCCGCCCCTTGGCCGCTGCCTTCCGGGCGCCCCCGCGGGCGGGATCCGCCCCGCCCGGGGCCACCCGCGCGATGACGTCCTCCGACGCGATCCGGCCCGCCAGCTTCTCCAGGATCGGCTCCGCGTGCGCCCGCTCCCGAGTGATGCCGCGGATCCAGATCCCGTTGGTGGTGCCGCAGTCCTCCGCGCGCACGATCACGTCCTGGGCGACGTCGACCAGGCGCCGGGTCAGGTACCCGGAGTCGGCGGTGCGGAGCGCGGTGTCGGCCAGGCCCTTGCGGGCGCCGTGGGTGGAGATGAAGTACTCCAGCACGGTCAGGCCCTCGGTGAAGTTGGCCTTGATGGGGAGGTCGATGATGCGGCCGGTGGGATCGGCCATGAGTCCCCGCATGCCGGCCAGCTGGCGGACCTGCTGGATGTTGCCGCGGGCGCCCGAGCCCATCATCATCCAGACCGGGCTGAACTTGTCGAACGCCTGCTCGGTGGCCTGGGCGACCTCCTCGGTGGCCCGCCCCCAGAGCTCGATCACCTTGCGGTAGCGCTCGTCGTCGGTCATGACGCCGCGGCGGTACATCTTCTCGACCTCGTTGACGTCCGCATCCGTGCGCTCGAGGATCTCGGCCTTGGCGTGGGGGTGCGGGATGTCGAGGGCGGAGATGGTGATCCCGGCCCGGGTCGCGTAGTGGAAGCCGATCCGCTTCAGCTCGTTGACGACCGACGCGGTCACCTCGTTGCCGTAGAGCCTGAAGATCCTGGCCGCCAGGGCGCGCAGCGCCTTGCGGTCGAAGAGGGCGTTCTGGAAGGTGAGCGGCTCGCCACCGTCCATCGTCTCCATGCCCAGCGGCAGGACCTGGTTGAAGACCACCCGGCCGGCCGTGGTGACGAGGATGCTGGACGGCTCGCCCGCGGCGGGCGAGGCGCCCGAGACGCGCACCTTGACCCACTCCTGGAGCTTGATGGCGCCCGACTCCATCGCCAGCAGCGCCTCGTCCTGAGAGCTGAACGTGCGCAGCCTGGCGGCCAGCTCCGGCTGCTCGCCGCGGACCGCCGTCA
>JBOHUX010000238.1:0-2506 GCA_050734915.1 Candidatus Dormibacteraceae bacterium | reverse complement strand
CCGCAATGGCATCCGCCGCATCCAGGCCTTCGACCCAGAGGCCTTCGCCTCGCAGATGGCCGGCGAGGCGCTGGACTTCGACCCCAGCGACTTCATCGACCGCAAGCAGGTGAACCGGACCGCTCGCTTCACCCAGTTCGCCCTGGCGGCGACCTTGGAGGCGATGGACCAGTCCGGCCTGCGCATCGACGATTCCAACCGGGACCAGGTGGGTGTGATCGTGGGTTCGGGGATCGGCGGCCTCAAGGTCACCGAGGAGGCGAGCAACACGCTCAGCAGCCGGGGGCCCCGGCGGCTCAGCCCCTTCACGGTGCCCATGATCTTGGCCGACATCGCCTCCGGCGAGATCGCCATGAAGGTTGGCGCCTGCGGACCGAATTTCGCTCCGGTCTCGGCCTGTGCCACCGGAGCCCACGCCATCGGTGAAGCCGCGGAGATCATCCGTCGCGGCGACGCCGTCGCCTGCCTGGCGGGGGCTAGCGAGGCCTCGGTGACCCCCCTGGCGGTTGGCGCCTTCGCCGCTATGCGCGCCGTGTCCGAGCGCAACCACGACCCTGAGCACGCCAGCCGGCCCTTTGACAAGCAGCGCGACGGCTTCGTCGTCGCCGAGGCCGGCGGGATCGTCGTCCTCGAGGACTGGGAACACGCCCAGCGCCGGGGAGCGCGCATTCTCGCCGAGGTGGCCGGCTATGGCGCCAGCGCCGACGCCTACCACCTGGTGGCCCCCGACCCCAGCGGGCGGGGGGCGCGCCGTGCCATGACCCGGGCGATGGAGAAGGCGGGCGTCGGTCCGGACGGTGTCGACTACATCCAGGCTCACGGCACCTCCACTCCCCTCAACGACGCCGCCGAGACCCTGGCCGTGAAGCAGGTCCTGGGCGAGGAGCGGGCACGCCGGGTGCCGATCTCGTCGACCAAGTCCATGACCGGGCACAGCCTGGGCGGGGCGGGGGCGATCGAGTCCATCTTCTCGGTGATGGCGCTGCTGGACGGCCGGGTACCACCAACCATCAACTACGTGGAGCCCGACCCGGAGTGCGACCTCGACTACGTCACGGAGGGCGCCCGCCGGCTAGACCCTGAACTGGTCCTCAACAACTCCTTCGGCTTTGGCGGCCACAACGCCTGCCTTGCGTTCCGGCGAGTGCCGTCCTAAGCCTCCTACCAGATCCCTAAACCCACCCTAGCCTGGCGCTTCTGATGCGTGCGACCGCGGCAGACGTGACCGGTCCGCGGGTCGATAATGTCACGCTTCGTACGGTTGACGCTGGCGACCCGGAGCTCGCCGCCGCGCGTGCGGTAGCCGACGTCGCGTTCACTGCCGGCGGTACCGAGAGCGGGTCACAGGGAACCGCCGAACGCGACATGCACCTCGCCGGTCTCGCCCCTGACATGGTGGCTCATCTGCGCGACCGGGCCGCGCCGTGGGCCTGACGATCACCGCGGCCGCCGAGTCGCCCACTGACGGTGTCGTCGCAGCTGACAGCTACCAACCTATGGACGGACTCGCCGAGGTGGTGGGCGTCGCCACCCTGCCGTTCGCGCGGCGTCGCGGGCTGGCCGGTGCGCTCACTGCGAAGCTCGTGCAGCACGCCTTCGGCGCAGGGGTCCGGAGTGTGCCGCTGTCCGCCCAGAGCGAGGCGGTCTCCAAGGTCTACGCTCGGGCCGGGTTCCGGCGGGTCGGGACGGCACACGCCGCCGAACCTGTCCAGTGAGGGGGAGGGCGACGTGTCATCCGGCACTCGGACCAGCGTCGGAACGCTGGACCAGCTGCTCGTTGAGCCCCGCGGGACGCTGAGTCTCCGGGCACGAGCCGGGGTAGTAGTTCATCGTCACGAGGCGTCATAGACAGTGAGTCTGTCGGATGCCATTGGCGACTCTCCCCATGTCGAGGGGCTGGAGGTGGTCCGGCACCGGTCGACGGTCAAACGGCTGGAAGTGGAGGTCCTCTTGCGGGAGGAAGGTGACGTCGCCGCAGCAGGCCCTACTCTTGTTTCCGGAAACTGCGGGGAAGCTCGTTGAGTCCGCCTTTTGACGCGATGTCAGCCTGACGACGCAAGGTCGCTTAGTGACCCGATTGTGCTGATCGTTCGAGACCACTACGAATCGCTTCACCTGGCCCGCAATCTTGGGTCCATAGTAAATTTGCCCCCGGACAGGATAGTTGACCTGCCCTACCGGCAGCGGAGTATTCTCCAACGCAGTTCCGAGGCGAAGCACCGCCGCGAGGCTTAGTTCCACGGCTCTCAGCTCGGCGGGTTCGAGTGAGTAGATTGGGGATGGCTCGAGCCTCTCATGAGGCAGGGCCATGACCAGAGATGGATTGGCCAGTGCGCCAATAACATTCAGAGGAACGGCCAGCGGATCCAGATCTCCAGATCGAGTGACCAGGACACCTCCAGCAGACGCCATGCTGAGGTTCCAGATGTCGTTTGTCAGGATCAGGAAAGCGCCACTGTTGCCGTAGCCTCGCAGGGTGTAGACGGCACCCCGAGATGGGGTCACT
>JBOHUX010000237.1:0-2512 GCA_050734915.1 Candidatus Dormibacteraceae bacterium | reverse complement strand
TCACCAGGCCGTCGAGCAGCTGGCCGGCGCCCTCGACCGCCGCCGATGAGAAGGTCCTTCCCCGGACCCGCGCCAGGGCCAGCGCGGGGACCCGGAGCAGCAGGCCCGGAAACCCGAGCCAGGGCCCGGCCGGCTCCCGGCCGGGATGGAAGGCGAATCCGCCCAGAGCGACGGCGCCCGTGCCGGGGGGCCCGCTCCGCTCCGTGCCGAGGGCGGTCCGCCGCCACAGCCGTCCGGCCGCCGCGATCCGGTCCCCGCCCGCCTCGGCGTCGATGGGGTCGCCGGAGCCGTCCAGGAGCTCCACTCCGCGCGGGGTGGAGACGATCTCGAGGGCGACCCCGATCCCGGCGATGCTGACCGCGTCCGCAACCGGGCGCTCGACGAGCATGACCGGGTGGCCGGCGTCGCGCGCGGCGGCCACGACGAGGGCCAGGTCCGGCGAGCGCCCCAACTCGCGGGTCTCGATCTTGATCGGTCCGCCGCCACTCATCTAGCCGGATCCGGTGTCGCGCTCGATGTGGCGCCTCGCCGCGCGGAGCACCGCGCGCTGGAAGTGATGGCGGACGAGGGTCCCGCTTGCCTCCAACAGCTCGTCGAAGAGCCTCAGCATCGCCGCCTCCGCCTCGCCCGGGGCCCCGCCCTCGGCCTGGATCCGCTCCCGGACGTGCCGGTCGAACAGCTCGACGGCCTCTCCCGCCGTCCGCTCGGCGGCGGCGACGTGGGCCCGGGCAAGGTCGATCAGCTCGGGGATCGGGATCCCCGCCTCGATGACCCGGAGGCCGGCCGAGAGCGCCTCCAGATCGTCGGACGGGTAGCGGGGCTCACCGCCGTCGGCGATCCGGACCAGGAGACCGGCCTGCTCCAGGGATCTCAGAAGGGGCACCGCGACGCCACTCCTCGCGGCCAGTTCTTCGAGCGTGAGGCCGTCGGGGTCGGCCGGGCTGGTCACGGCGGCCACCAGCGCCTCGTCGGAGCTCTCCAGCTCTCCTTCCAGAAAGCGCCGGATGACGGTCAGCGTGAACCCGCGCTGCTGGAGGGTGCGGATGCGGCGCAGGCGCGTCACGTGTCCCTCGCCGTACCAGGTCACCCGTCCGCGACGGGTGGGCGCGTCGAGCAGGCCCTTGCCCTGGTAGAAGCGGATGGTGTCGACGGCGACCCCGGCCGCCTGCGCCAACTGTTCGATTCGATACTCCACGAGTGATCACTCTAGATAAGTGATGCCCAAAGGTTCTCGGCGGCGGGTGCGGCCGCCGCACTCAGGTCAAGGACGAGATCCTCTCTCCTCGGGGGCTGGAGTCGGCGGCTCCTGCCCCTCGGCCGCCTCCAGCGCCCGCAGCCAGGCCGGCTTCAGCATCGTCGGGAAGCGAAGGAACAGCCCGCAGGTGGAGAGCGCGCACCCCACCAGGATCCCGGCCACCACCGAGTCGAGTGGGTGGGGAGGCCGGACCACGACGGTCGCGATCTCGATCAGGCAGCCGGCGCCGAAGGGGATCGCGGCCAGTGGAGCGTGACCGAACGGCCCCTCCGCGCGGCGCCAGCCCCGCCACCTGCCCGTGTAGGCGAGGATGCCCCCGCCGACCCCGAACACGCCTCCCGCCACCATCAGCAGGAGCCAGGTCCCGAGGGCGTCACCGCTGCCGCCGGGTCCGATCACGAACCCATCTTGATCGCAGGCGCCGGGCCGGTGCAGACGATCCAGCCCCGCTCCGGTCGGATACGCCGGCTACCCGAACGTGCTCCAGCAGTAGTAGCGGTCGAGCCAGCCCGCGTCCGCGCGCATGGCCGCCGCGTAGCTCGAGACCGCGATCACGTAGTCCTGGTCGTGGTTGTAGGCGAAGACCGCCCCGTGCATGTCACCCGGGGCGCCGTTGTTGGCCAGGTAGCGGGCGGCGGCGAAGATGGCCGTGCGCGGATCGAGGATGTCCCCGCCGTGACCGTATTCCTGCCAGGTCGCGGGCTCGAATTGCATCGGGCCCAGCGCGCCCGCCCCGGAGGGCCCCACGTCCCGTCCGAAGTCGCTCTCCACGTAGTTGATGGCGGCCAGGTAGGTCCAGTCGATCCCGGAGCGGGCGGCGGCGGCCCGGTAGTAGGCGAGCAGCTGCTGAGGGGGGGTGGACTCGTCGAACGCCCGCAGGTGATAGTGGATCTGGCTGGGATCGGTGATGCCCGCCAGGCGGCGGATGGCCTGGATGGCGCGCACGGATCGGGCCACCGCCGAGCTGATCGGAGCCGGCGCCCGTCGCTCTACGTCCGCCGCCAGGGCGGGGTCCGCCGCCGCCGCGTCGATCTGGTCCTGCTCGTCCCGGGCCGCCTCCCGGAACGCGTATCCACTGTTGAAGGAGGCGAAGGTGAGCCGGACCTGCCCGAGCAGGTCGGGGGGCGCCGGCTGCGCCTGCAGCTGCTGGGACTCGGTCCGCGCAGCCCGCATGGCGGCCTCGTCGGAGATCAGCCGCGCCACCACCCGTCGAGCCGGCGACGGCGCCCCGGAAGCGGCCGCCAGGCGCGGCGTGGT
>JBOHUX010000236.1:0-2675 GCA_050734915.1 Candidatus Dormibacteraceae bacterium | reverse complement strand
TCCCAACCTCCTCCGAGTTCAGCGGGAAACTAGGGCGGGCCTTGCTGCCCACCCAGCACCTTCAGGCCGCAGGATGCGGGTGACCGCGGACATGCCAACCTCTCCGTAGGCGGACACGGACTTCCTCGCTGACGGACAGCTGATCTCCACGCCCCGTCCACGTTCAAGCCCGGCGATCCCCCCGGTGGGCGACCCTTGGGGTGTTCCCGACACCCCAGCCGTCACCCGATCCGGAGGGACCGTGCAGAAGTCTGACAGGGAGATCATGGAGATCCTCGAGGCCTTCGACCTCACCCGCTGCGCGCATTCCGCGGCTGACCTCGCCGGCTGCGATCCCAAGACCGTGGCCCGCTACGTGGCCGCCCGGGACGGGGGCGCCGATCCCGCCTGCCGGCGGCGCCGACCGATGCAGGTCGATCCGCACCGGGCCAAGATCGAGGAGCTCGTCGAACGCTCGGGCGGCCGGGTTCGCGCCGACGTCGTCCACGAGCGCCTGGTGGTCCTGGGCTTCGCCGCGAGCGAGCGCACGACCCGCCGGGCGGTCCGGCAGGCCAAGGCGGCGTACCGGGTCGGCCACCGGCGGACGTACCGGCCCTGGGTGACCGAGCCCGGCATGTGGCTCCAGTTCGACTGGGGCCAGGGCCCGCTGATCGCTGGCCGCCCGACGCTGCTGTTCTGCGCCTGGCTCGCCTGGAGCCGCTACCGGGTCGTCATCCCGACCTTCGACCGGACGATGGGCAGCCTGCTCGCCTGTCTCGATGCCACCCTGCGCCAGATCGGCGGGGCGCCGACGTATGCCCTCACCGACAACGAGCGGACGGTCACCATCGAGCGGGTCGCGGGCGTCGGGATCCGCCACCCCGAGATCGTCGCCGCGGGCCGCCACTACGGGCTCGAGGTCACCGCCTGCGTGCCCTTCGATCCCGAGAGCAAGGGCGGCAGCGAGAGCACGGTCAAGGTGGCCAAGGCCGACCTCGTGCCGACCGACGCCAACCTCCTGCCGGCCTACCAGAGCTTCGCCGGCCTCGCCGCGGCCTGCAGCGCGTTCTGCACCACCGTGAACGGCCGAGTGCACCGCGAGACCGGGGCGCGCCCCGACGACCGGCTCGCGCTCGAGCGCAGCCACCTCCACGCCCTGCCCGCCGAGCCGTACACCGCGGCCCTCGGCGAGACCCGGACGGTGCACGACGACCAGACGATCCGGCTGGGCTCGGTCCGCTACAGCGTGCCCCGTCCGTTCGTCGGCGCCGCGGTGTGGGTCCGGGTCGCGGGTGACGAGATCGTGATCGTCGCCCGCACCGAGGCCGGGCTCGCCGAGATCGCGCGCCATGCCCGCTCGACCCCCGGGCGGCCGCGGGTCGACCCGGCCCACTATCCCGATCATCCCGACGGGCGGGGCACGCGGGGGGCGCGGTTGCGCCCCGTCGCTCCGGGCGAGACGGCCTTCCTCGCCCTGGGCCCCGGAGCCGAGGCCTGGCTCCTCGCGGCGGCCGCCGCCGGGTCGGTCCGCGTCCGGTCCAAGATGGCCCGCGCGGTCGAGCTCGCGGCGCTCGCCGGGGCAAGGAGGGTGGATGCCGCCCTCGCGGTCGCGGCGGGTGCCGCTCGCTTCGCCGAGGACGATCTCGCGTCCATCCTCGACCATTGGGCGGTCCACGATCCCGACCCCCGGCTGGTCCGGGCCGACGAGGCGTTCAGCGTCCAGGCGGGCACCGGCGCCTGGGCCGGGTTCGGCCGATGAACCCGCCCGCCCCGCCGCCCCTGCCAGCGGAGCTCGGGGCCGTCCTCACCCGTCTCCGCCTGCCATACCTCCGCCGAGCGGCGCCCGAGGTGTGCGCCACCGCGCGCGCCCAGCGCTGGGACCCCGCCGAGGTGCTGCGGGTCCTGCTCACCGAGGAGGCGGTCGGGCGCGATGCCGCCACGCGGGCGATGCGCCGGCGCGCGGCCGGCTTCCCCTCGGGCAAGACGCTCGCGTCCTGGCGGGAGCAGGAGTCCGCCATCCCGTCCGGGACCCAGCAGGCCCTGGCCACGCTCGAGTGGCTGGGGCGGGCCGAGAACCTCATCCTCGCCGGCCCCTCGGGCACCGGCAAGACCCACTTCGTCGAGGGCCTCGCCTCGGCCGCCATCGAGGCCGGGCGCCGGGTCGCCTGGTTCAGCCTCGAGTCGCTCACGGCGACCCTCGGGCGGGCGCGGGTCGACGGCTCGACCGGGCGGGTCGTGGCCCGCATCTGCCGGAGCGATCTCATCGTCATCGACGACATCGGCATGCTGCCCGCGGGCCAGGAGGCGGCCGAGGCCTTCTACCGCGTCGTCGACGCCGCCTACGAGCGGCGCAGCGTCGCGATCACCTCCAACCTCCACCCCTCGGGCTTCGACACGATCATGCCCAAGACCCTGGCCACCGCGACCGTGGACCGACTCCTCCACCACGCCCACGTCGTGCTGACCGACGGCGCCAGCTATCGGCTCGCCGAGGCGACCACGGGGAAGGGGGTGGTGCCGCTCGGCTGACCACGACGGGAGATCAGCCGTCCGTCGGCGTGGAGATCACGTGTCCGCGGAGATGGAGATCTGGTGTCCGCCCAGAGGGAAGTCCCGGTGTCCCTTGACAGTCTGCGCCCGTATGGGATCCGCCCGCGCCTCCGCCGCCATAGCAGCGAGCCCGAGCGGAGCTACCT
>JBOHUX010000235.1:0-2705 GCA_050734915.1 Candidatus Dormibacteraceae bacterium | reverse complement strand
GTCCAGCGGCGGATCCTGATCGCGACGACCGGCCCCGGCGGCGGCTCGTCCCGATATTGCGGATAGCGCTCCTGGAGGAGCGTCAGCGCGCGACCGCCCTCCTCGCTCTCCGGCAGCACCTCGGCGACCCCGTCCAGCCGGACCCACCAGAGCCGCGACCAGTCGTCGTCGTAGGAATCGACGAGCACGGCCACGGCCGGGTGGGCGGCGATGTTGCGGAGCCGCCGCAGATCGGGGGTCCGCTTGGGCTTTCGGTCGACAGCGAAGTAGAGGCTGTCGCCCTCGATCGCGAAGGTGATCGGTACCAGGTGGACCTGGCCGTCACCCAGCGTGCCCAGGCGGGCGACGGCCGCCGCCTCCACCCGCCGCCGCATCTCAGATGAGCCGAGGACCATCCGGGGCGCCGCCCTGTCAGGCGGAGAGCTCGCGCAGGCGGGGGAGTATCTCCCGCCCGTAGAGCTCCAGGAACCGGTCCTGATCGTCCCCGGGGGCGTGGAAGACGAGGTGATCGAATCCGAGCCGGATGTAGGGTTCGATCTGGCTCACGTGCTCGTCAGGGTCGGCGGACACCAGCCACCGCCGATGCGCGACGTCCTCCACCTCCCGCGCCCGGCGCTCCATCTCACGCGGATCGTCGATGCCCGCCTTCGCCTCCGCCGGCAGCGCGAGGGCAGCCCAGATCCTGGTGTCCTCGAAGGCGCGGTCGCGGTCGCGGTCGAACGAGACCTTGACCTCGATCATCCTCTCCACCGACCCCGCCGGGCGCTCCGCGTCCCGCTCGCCTCCGGCGACCGCCGGCAGCAGGCTGTCGGAGTACAGCTCCATGCCCTTCCCGGAGGTGCAGATGAAGCCGTCGGCGGCGCGGCCGGCAAACCGGGCCGTCTGCGGGCCCGAAGCCCCCACGAAGATGGGCACGGGGACCTCCGGGCGGTCGTAGATGGTCGCGTTGCGGGTCCGGTAGTAATCGCCCTCGAAGCTGACCGACTCCTCGGTCCAGAGAACGCGGATGAGCCGGATCGCCTCGCGCAGGCGCGCGAACCTCTCCCTCAGGTCCGGCCACTCCTGGCCCAGAGCACCCTCGTTGAGGTGCTCGCCGGTTCCCACCCCGAGCACGACGCGGCCCGGATAGAGGAGGCCCAGCGTGCCGAAGGCCTGGGCCACGATGGCGGGGTGGAAACGGAAGGTGGGCGTGGTCACGCTGGTGCCGAGGATCACCCGGCCGGTTCGCTCGCCGGCCGCCGCCAGCCACGAGAAGGCGAAGGGTGCGTGGCCGCCGGTGTGCCGCCACGGCTGGAGGTGGTCGCTCACGAAGACGCTGTCGAATCCGGCCCGCTCGGCTCCGACGGCGAACTCGAGGAGCCGCCGGGGGCCGAACTGCTCCGCCGAAGCCTTGTATCCAAGTCTCAGCACCGCTGTGCACCTCCGTCTCGTGGTGGTGGCCGGCGAGGGCGGCCAGATGAGCGCCGGTCGGCGGTATCGGCCGCGATGGCCTCGATCACGGTGATCACCCGGGCGGCGTCCCGGAGGGCGACGTCCCCGTCGCCTCCCAGCCGCGCCCCAGGACGGGATCCCAGCGGCTGGACCCGTCTCCGGCGAACATCAGCACCCGCGGGTGAAGGTTGACGGTGGTGCAGGCGTGGGCGGGGATCACGACCACGCGATCGCCGATGGCCAGCCGCGTCGATCCCCCGGCCGAGAGCATGCCGTGCTCCTCGCTGAGCCGGTCCAGCCGCAGGTCAGGCCGTCCGATCACCACCCCGTACCCGTCGAGGCCGGCAACCCGCAGGTCCCCGGAGAGCGCCTTCGAGCCGGCGTCCAGCACCGCCCGGTCGGGGTCGGGCGTCGAGACCACGGTCGCGACCACGCCCAGCGCGCACTGCTCCAGTGCCTGACTGCCGAGCGCGACCTGGTTGGCGTCGCCGTAGACATAGGTTCCCGGACGCATCTCGGTGATCCCCTCCAGGAGGGGGGAGAAGGACGCGGTCGGCGTCGAACCGACGCTGATCGTGCCGACCGGGATGCCGAGCTCGCGGATCATCCGCGCGCTGGAGGTGAGCCCGTCGCGTTCGTCCGCCGCCGCCTGGCGGCGATCGGAATCGTTCCGCGCCCCGTACGCATGGCCGCCGTGGGTCGCCAGGCCCCGGAAGCGCTCGACACCGATCCGTGCCACCAGCCTTTGAACCGCCGCCGCGGTGGCCTCCCCGGCGCCGGTGCCGATCCGGTGCTGGCCGGTGTCCACCTCCCACAGCACCTCCACCGAAGCTGGGAGCCTGGCCGCCACCTGGACGTCGTCGAGGGCGACCGCGACGCGCCGTGCCCGGTCGGCCAGCGCCGCCAGGCGGGCGAGCTTGACCTCTCCCACCGGCGGGTGGGCGAGCAGAAGGTCGTCGATGCCGGCATCCAGGAAGACCTCTGCCTCGTGAAGGGTCGCCACCGTCAGTCCGATCGCTCCCCCGCGCACCTGGCGGAGGCCGACCGTGGGGCTCTTGTGGGTCTTGGCGTGGGGCCGCAGCGCAATGCCTGCCCCGGATGCGAGCCTGGCCATGCGTGCGATGTTCTCGCCCAGGCACCGCTCGTCGACGACCGCCAGGGGCGTGATCCGGTCGCGAGCGGCGTTCAGAGCCTGCTCAGCGTCCATCAGGGCACTTGCTCGGGCACCCGCTCGGGCAGTTGCTCGGGCAGTTGTGCCCCAATCGCACGGTCAG
>JBOHUX010000234.1:0-2741 GCA_050734915.1 Candidatus Dormibacteraceae bacterium | reverse complement strand
CTGGTTGCCCGCCGGCGCAATCTGTCCCGACCCGGGGATGTGTTTTTGTGAGGGCGAGGCAATCTTTCTACCGAACTGACTATCATGATGCATGTCGTCGTAAATGTTGTCAATAGTTCTTTTCGAGAGTTAGCTTCCGAACTCGGGGGAACTCGGGCCAAACCTGGGACAAGAGGCGTCTACCTGACCTGGGAAGCCCGCTCCGCCAGCGGTTCGATGCGAGTGTGCATGGGCACTTTGCGCGGCCGCCGGGCGAGGGCCACGACGGCCAGCCTGAGCAGCCAGACCCCGTCCACGAGGTAGCGGCCGCCGAGCCGGCGCGGCTCGTGGACCAGCCGGTAGAGCCACTCCAGCCCGCCCCGGCGCATCCAGCCCGGGGCGCGCCGGCGGCGCCCGGCGATGAGGTCCAGCGAGCATCCGATGCCGATCGCGACCCTGACTCCGAGCCGGTCGCGGTGGCGCTCGATCCACTGCTCCTGCTTGGGATGGCCCAGAGCGACGAGCAGGATGTCGGCGCCCGACCGCCGGATACGGTCCAGGATCGCCTCGTTCTCCATCCTCTCCACCGGGGCCCGGGCGGGCTCATACCATCCCGCCACCACCCCCTCGCCATGGCTCCGGCGCAGCGCAGTGGCCGCGGCCGCCCCGGCTCCTCCCTCCCCGCCCAGCAGGAAGAGGCTGGAGCCGGTGCCGGGCAGGGCGGCGGCGAGGACGGGTACCAGGTCGGCACCCGGCACCCGCCCCGGCAGCCGGTGGCCGAGCAGGCGGCCCAGCCAGAGGACCGGTGCCCCGTCGGCGAGGTTGAGCCCGCCGTGGGCGAGCATCCGCCGCACGGCCGGGTTCTGGCCGGCACGAGCCAGGAAGTCCATGTTGACGGTGCAGACGTGAAGCAGGGCGCCCGGATTCCCCCTCTCGAGGATCCGCGCCAGCGCGGCCCTCATGTCCACGGGGTCGATCGGCACCCCGGCCACCTCGAGACGCCGAGGCCGGGTCTCGTCGACGGCCTGCGTGCGCTCACGGGGCTCCCAGCGCCGGCTGTCGTGGCCCCGTAGAAGGCGCCCGTAGACGGCCACCTTGCGGACGAGGAACCCCGGTGCGCCGCGGACGACGGCGCCGAGGGCGCCCGGCGAGCCCGCCGCGGTGAGGCCGACGGCAACGTGGGCGGGCAGGGCCAGCAGCGCGAGGATCCAGGGCAAGGCCACCCAGGCGGGGACGATGCCAAGCCAGGCGAGCACCACCACCAGCGAGAGCCCGCCCGCGAGAAGCATCGCCAGCAGGCTGAGGGGCGGGATCGAGAGCTCGAACGCGGCCATCGCAAGGCGCCCGTCGCGCCGGGCGAGGGCCGCCCGGGCCAGCTCGAGCAGCCTCGTTCTGACGATGAAGAGGCGTCCCCCCTCCCATCTCAGGCGCTGGGCCTGCCCGGCTCCTCGACCCGCCGGCGGGGGACCGGCGACGAGGGCGCCGGCCGCGAAGCCGACGCGTGCCCCGGCCAGCCACAGGCTGACCGTGTACTCGAGGTCCTCGACCGCTGAGAAGGCGTCCCACGGCAACCGCCGGAGCAGCCCGGCACTGAGCAGCATGCCGTTCCCGACCAGGCTGCACGAACCGCCCAGAACCATGAGGCCGGCGAACCGGACCCGGTGGAACAGGAGGAAGCCGGCCCAGGAAAGATCGGCCGAACGGTCGGTCGGGGCCGCGGATGCATCGGCGCGGATCACGTAATCGGCCTGCGCCGCCTCATACCCCCGGTCCATGGCGGCAGCGAGGTGGGCGAGCAGATGGGGGTCGGCGACGGAGTCAGCATCGACCACGACGACCGCGTCGAGGTCGGCTTCCGCCGCCAGCAGGTCATCGATGGCCCACCTGAGTGCGCGGCCCTTGCCGGGGGCCTGGGGTTCGTCTCGCACCCTCACCAGGGCTCCGGCGGCGGCCGCAACCTCCGCCGTGCGGTCCGAGCAGTTGTCCGCGATCACGGTCAAGCTGAAAAGGCGCGACGGATACGCCTGATCGAGCAGCGAGCGCACGCAGCGGGAGATCGACGCCTCCTCGTCGTTGGCGGGCACCAGGACCGCCAGCCGGCGGCGTCCCGGTGCCGGCGGTGGGTCGGAGTGCAGGTGGGCGGCGATGGAGACGACGAGCAGATGGGCGGCCATGGCTCCCAGCAGGAGACCGGCGATGAGCGCCGCGGCGGTCACCAGATGTCCGGACAGCGCCAGCAGGAGGCTCAAGACGGCCCGTCCGCAAGGACGTCGCGGCGCCGGGGATTCCAGGGTGATGTGCAACGAGTGGGCCGCATCTGTCCCGCCCATCCTGGATCCGCGCGAGATGGAAGCAAATGGCCGGGCGCGGCGCCCCGGCGCGCCATTCACAGAGCCGGTGGGGGCGCGCGGGTGCGGGCGGGACTCCAGTCCCACCGGGGTGCCCCCGTGAACCGGGACATGGCCCCTGGCGGTCTAGGCCTGCCGCCCATCAGGCGGGGAATGCCCCCGCGCGCCGGGCCTGGGATCGCCCGGAGATCGCCGGCCCGGGCGACGGCGGGCTCTCCAGCCCACCGTCAGAAGCATGAGGGCGAGGGCGCCCAGGATCGCGAGCCCCAGATCCAGGAAGCCGATCCTCACGCCGCCCGCGGCAGCCGGTGCCCCCCGCGCCGCCAGCCCGCCGAACGGCGCGGTCTCGGGCAGCGTCCGTCCCCCCCCGGCCCGGCCCCGGGCCGCTCTCGGAGCTCGCGGCAGCGCCGGCAC
>JBOHUX010000233.1:0-2758 GCA_050734915.1 Candidatus Dormibacteraceae bacterium | reverse complement strand
TCTCCGAACCCGCGGCGCAGGCGCCCCGCGACGTTGGAGGGGATGGTGTCATGGATGCGCGGCGCGCCGGGGGCGGCAGCGGCGATGACGTCCGCCGTCGCCGCCAGGGGCTCGAACTCGGGCCGGACCGCCTCCACCGCGTCCACGGCCAGGTAGGGATCGTCGGCGGCCACGATCGCGACCGGCTCCCCGAAGTACCGGACCAGATCCCCGGCGAGCACCGGGCGGCCGACCACGGCCAGGTCCGGGAAGGGCGGGGCGTCCCCCATCCCGCCGGCCAGGAAGGGCAGGTCGGCCAGGGCCCAGGCTCCCAGCACCCCCGACATCGAGCGGGCGCGGTCGAGGTCGATCGACCCCAGCCGCGCGTGCCCGAACGGGGAACGGGACACCGCCATGTAGCAGAGTCCGGGCGGACGGTGGTCGACCGCGAACCGGCCGTGCCCGCCGACCAGTCGCTCGCTCTCCCGCTGCCGCTCGGGCCGGCCGATGTACCCGCCGGGCTGGCTCACCAGTTGACGGCGATGTACTTGGTCTCCAGGAACTCCTCGATACCCTCGAAGCCGCCCTCGCGTCCCAGCCCGCTCTGCTTGACGCCTCCGAACGGTGCCGCCGGGTTGGAGACCAGCCCGCTGTTGAGCCCGATCATGCCCGCCTCCAGCGCCTCGGAGACGCGGAAGGCACGTCCCAGATCGCGCGTGTACACGTAGGCGACCAGGCCGTACTCGGTGCGGTTGGCCCACTCGATCGCCTGCGCCTCCTCCTGGAACGAGATCACCGGCGCCACCGGTCCGAAGATCTCCTCGGACAGCGCCCGGCTTCCCTCGGGTACCTCGGCGACCACCGTCGGGCGGTAGAAGTAGCCGGGGCCGTCGATCCGCGAACCGCCCACGATGAGATGGCCGCCTCGAGAGACCATGTCGGTGACCAGCTCCTCCACCTTGCGGCGGCCGTCCTCGTTGATCAGCGGGCCGACCTGGGTGCCCGGATCGGCGCCGTGGCCGATCCGCATGTCGCCCATGCGCTCGCCGAGGCGGCCGGCGAACTCCTCGGCCAGGGAGGCCGCCACGTAGAACCGGTTGGCGGAGGTGCAGGCCTCGCCCACATTGCGCATCTTGGCCACCATCGCGCCCTCCACCGCGGCGCCGAGGTCGGCGTCCTCGAGGACCAGGAAGGGGGCGTTGCCGCCCAGCTCCATGGAGGTGCGCAGGACCTGGCCGGCCGCGTTGCGGAGCAGGAGCCGGCCCACCTCGGTCGAGCCCGTGAAGCTGACCTTGCGGAGCCGCGGATCGTCGAAGAGGGGGCCTGTCACGGCCCCCGAGCGCGAGGTGGTGATCACGTTCAGGACCCCGTCCGGAAGGCCGGCCTCGGCCATGACCGCCGCCGTCGCAAGGGCCGTCAGGGGCGTCTCGCCGGCCGGCTTGAGGATCATCGTGCAGCCGGCCGCCACGGCGGGACCGATCTTGCGGGTCGCCATCGCGGCCGGGAAGTTCCAGGGCGTGATGAGAAGGCAGGGCCCGACCGGCTGCTTGGTGACCAGCAGGCGGGAGCTGCCCGCCGGGGGCTTCATGTAGCGGCCGTGGATCCGCACCGCCTCCTCGCCGAACCAGCGGAAGAACTCGGCCGCGTAGGCCACCTCGCCCCGCGCCTCCGAGAGCGGCTTGCCGTTCTCGAGGGTGATCAGGAGCGAGAGCTCCTCCGAGCGCGCCGTCATCAGCTCGAAGGCTCGACGGAGGATCTCGCCGCGCTCCCGGGCGGGGACCGCCGCCCAGGCGGCCTGGGCGCCCGCGGCGGCGTCCATGGCGGTGGCGGCGTCCTCGGGAGCCGCGTCCGGCACCTGGGCCAGGACCTGCTCGGTGGCGGGGTCGAGGACCTTCATCTCGGCGCCGGAGCGGGCGGCCACCCACCGGCCGCCGATCGGCATTCCCTTGGGGACCAACTGGAGCGCTCGGTCGCGGGGGGCGATGGTCGTGTCCACTGTCAGTTCCTCCTCATCAGGCACCGAGATCGAGCCGGGATGCGGCCGCGGCATCATCCGGACGGCAGCGCCGCGCCGTTCAGTCTGGTCGCCAGCGTGACCGGAACGCCACGCCGGAGCGACTGCGCCGCGTGGCAGGCCCGCTCCGCATGAGCCGTCAGGCGGGCGACGGACTCCGGCGCCGCGGGGCTGTCTACGCTGAGCGCCACGGTGATCTCCTCGAACCAGGGGGGCGCATCGTCGACATCGTACTTCTGTGTGTTTCGGAACGATCCCCGCACGTCGGCGGAGGCGTCCTCGATCGGAACCTCGTAGAGCGGCGCGAACCGCGCCAGCTGGGTCAGCAGTCAAAACCCGATCCCGGCCATCAGGTATTGCAGCGGCGACGGGCCGTGCTCGGTTCCTCCCCGGCTGAGGGGCTCATCGGCCTCGATCGTGAACTTCCCGAGCCGCCCCTCGAGGTGGACGTCGTCGACGATCCGGGTCACCGCCCTGGTCACCGTCAGCCGCTGGCCGGGCGCCTTGGAGGACATCTCCTCGCGCAGACGCTCGATCTCCCGCATCTGCTTGGCCAGGTCCACCCGGCCGGGTCCGGACTGTGCCATCGAAGCCTCCCAAAAATGGTTCGCGGTTCGACCGATCAATCGTTTGTCCAGTCTAGATGAGTGATTCCTGATGGCGGCGAGAGATTCGGTGTCCAGGTGCCCCACCCTGGGGTCCCCGCGAAATCGCCAGATTTCGTGGGGTAGGAGATGGTGGCTCGGCGCCCAGCACCGGAGCGCG
>JBOHUX010000232.1:0-2760 GCA_050734915.1 Candidatus Dormibacteraceae bacterium | reverse complement strand
GGCGCGGCAACGTCCACTTCGCCACCCCCAGCCGTCGCACGCCTCGGATCGCCGAGCCGGGGCTCCCCGGCCAGGCGCGGGTGCTCCGGCTGGAGCTGAAGCTGATCGCGGACGCCGGCCTGGTCGGCCCGCCCAACGCCGGCAAGTCCTCCCTCCTGGCGGCGCTCACCGCCGCCCATCCCAAGGTCGCCGATTATCCCTTCACCACCCTCGATCCCGAGCTCGGCGTGGTCACCACGGCCTCCGGGGAGCGGCTGGTGCTGGCCGACATCCCCGGTCTCATCGAGGGGGCCGCCCGGGGGGCGGGGCTGGGGCTCCGCTTCCTGCGCCACCTCGAGCGGACGCGGGCGCTGGTCTACGTCGTGGACGGCGCCGGGGCCGACCCCTGGGGCGACCTCTCCAAGGTGCGGTCGGAGCTGGGAACCTACTCGGCCGCCCTCCCCGCCCGGCCGTCGCTGGTGGTCGTCAACAAGCTGGACCTGGAGGCGGCCCGCGAGCTGCGCGCGCGCGGCGACCGCGAGGACGCACTCTTCGTGTCGGCGCTCACCGGAGATGGGCTGGACGAGTTGCGGGCCCGGATCCGCGAGGTGGTCGGCGCTGCCGCGTCCCCGGTGGCGGCCTCCGAGGCGAGCCTGCCGGTGCGCCGTCTGCGCCCCCTCAGGCCGTCCGCGGCGCCGCCGCTGGTCACCAGGCATCCGTGGGGGTTCGAGGTCGGCGGCCGGGCCCTCGACCGTCTGGTCCAGCGCACCGACTTCGACTCCGAGGCCGCGCTGGAGAGGTTCCAGGTCGGGCTCGACCGGATCGGCGTCACCGCCGCGCTCGAGGCGGCGGGCGCTCGGCCGGGGGACTCGGTGCGGATCGGGGAGAGGGAGTTCGAGTACCAGCCGTGAGCCTTCACCTTCCCGACCGTCCGCTTCGGGTCGGCCTCATGGGGGGCACGTTCGACCCCGTGCACCTCGGTCACCTGACCGCCGCCCGGGCGGCGCTCGCCTGCGGGGAGCTCGACCGGGTGCTGCTCGTCCCCGCCGGGAGCCCTCCCCACAAGCGGGCGGCCGTGGCGTCGCCAAAGGACCGCCTGCGCATGACCCGGCTCGCCGTGGCCGGAGAATCGCATCTTCAGGTCTGGGACGTCGAGGTGCGGCGGCGGGGCCGCTCCTACACCATCGACACCCTGGCCGCGTTCGGCCGGCTCCGGCCGCAGGACGAGCCCTGGCTGATTCTCGGCTGGGACGCAGCGCGCGAGATCGGGACCTGGCGGGAACCGGCCCGGGTGATGGCGACGGCACCGCTGCTCATCGTCGCCCGGCCGGGCGTTCCCGAGCCCTCCCGCGACACCGTCCGCGCCGCGGGCATCGATCCCGCCCGGGTTCGACTGTGCCTCGAGCCCACCTTGGATGTGAAGGCGACCGAGATCCGGGCCCGCGCCGCCGAGGGCTTGTCGTTGGAGGGGCTGGTGCCCGCGGCCGTCGCGACCCACATCGTGAACCGGCGCCTGTACTGTCCATAATCGAACCATTGGCGCCTCCGGTCCCGACCTCGAACGAGCTGGCCAGGCTCCTGATCGCCGCGGCCGAGGAGAAGCAGGCCTGGGACCCGATCCTGATCGATGTCAGCGAGAGGACCACTCTGGCCGACTACTTCGTGATCTGTGAGGGGGAGACAGACCGCCAGGTGCGCGCCATCGCCGACGCCATGGTCGCCCGGGCCCGCGACAAGGGTGTCCGGCCGCTCACCGTCGGCGGCCAGGAGGACGCCACCTGGGTGCTGCTCGACTTCGACTCGGTGCTCGCCCACGTCTTCCTGCCAGGGGAGCGCGCCTACTACGACCTGGAGAGCCTGTGGGCGGCGGTCAACGGGCGTCGATCCAAGCAATCCAGTAACTGAATCGGCCAATTTACTGATAGGATGACCATCAGATGTTAGATTCGACAGAGGTGAGGGAATGAGCGACGATCGCAACGAGGAGGTCCAGGTCCTGTTCATCGAGGACGACCCCACGGTGGCTCAGATGTACAAGCTCAAGCTCGAACTCGACGGTTACAAGGTGACCATGGCCAAGGACGGGGAGGAGGGCCTGCACCTGGCCCAGGAAGGGCCGCCCGACATCGTCTTCCTGGACATCAGGCTGCCGAAGATGGACGGCTTCGCGGTCCTGGAGGCGCTGCGCGCCAGCGACCGGACCCGGGACATCCCGGTCGTCATCCTCTCCAACTACGGAGAGCGAGAGCTGGTCGAGCGCGGCCTCAAGCTGGGCGCGCTCGAATACCTGATCAAGAGTCAGACGACCCCCGCCAATCTGTCTCGTGGCGTCGAGGGCTGGCTGAAGGAGTAGCGATGGCTTTGGGGGCCAGAGGCCCGATGCAACCCGGATTCGATCTGGACAAGCCGCTCTATACGATCAGTGTCGCCTCCGAGATACTGGAGACGCATCCGCGCACGCTGATGCTGTATGAGGACGTGGGCCTGATCGAGCCCTTCCGCACCGCCACCAACCGCCGCCGCTATTCCCAGCGCGACATCCGCAAGCTGCAGGTGATCCAGACCCTGACCCGTGAGAAGGGGGTCAACCTGGCCGGGGTCAAGTACATCCTGTCGCTGTTCGGGATCATGAAGAAGCGCGGTCTCGATCCGCCCCCCGACCTCCGCGAGGTCTTTCACCGGTACGCGGAGATCATCTGAGGCATGTCACCGAAGCTGTAAACATAGACTCCAGCGCTTGACGGGCATTATGACCCCGAGCGTAGAATGACGGCAGCGAGA
>JBOHUX010000231.1:0-2764 GCA_050734915.1 Candidatus Dormibacteraceae bacterium | reverse complement strand
CGGCCTCGTCCAGGCCGCCAAGCGCCGTGCCCGTGGCTACCGGACCGACCGTTGCTACATCGCGATGATCTACATGACCGCCGGCAAGCTCAGCTTCCGGCTACCCACTTGAAACAGCGAGGAGCCTCAAAACGACGGGCCAGCCACACGCGCTGCGGGCGAAACCCGTTCGCGCCGTCGAAGGCTCTGAAGGCGGCGACAAGCGCGTGCATCGACGCCTTCGCCTGCCCCGAAGCCGGTGCTGAGATCCGCAACGGGATGTCGCTGCGGAACCCGGGTCGCCAGGCCTTCTCTGATGGTGGCGCCGGCTTGGACAGGCGGCGTGGTTCGGCGGGCGGCGCCGGCGCCTCGGGAAGGACGAGGTGGAAGGCGCTGTCCACGAGCCATCCGAGAACGCTCGTGAAGAAGTTGGGCTCGGGCGGCAGGCCGGCCATCTGGTCGAGCTGGCGCACGGCGCGCGACTGCCAGCCCACGTCGGGACTCAGTGCCACCTGGATGAGACCGGAGGGAGCGGCGGCGAGGGCGAGTATGACCTGGCGGAGTGCCTCGGGCCGCGGATCGCGCAGCGGCCAGATTGGATCGCGGTCGAGCGAGAGTCGCGTGCGGGTGGTTGGCAACTCCTGCGAGGTGCTCGGCTCCGAGCCGCGAACCTCAAGGCCCGGAAGCGCGCTCGTCAGCAGCACGGTCATCAGGTGGCTGAGGCGCTCGGGCACCCAGCAGCGGGCGCCAAGTCTGGCGCCCTCTGACCAGAGCTCGAGGACGATGTGGGGTTGACCGAGCAGCCAGCGCTTCCACCATGGATGGGCGATCCCGAACAGGCTGCCGAAGAAGAGCACCCACGCACTTGATGTGCGCCTTCGAGACCAGCTGCCCGCAGTGGGAGCAGGTGCCCTCCTCCCCCGCCTCCTCCCGCTCGCGCGTGGTACTGGTCGAGGTGGGCAAGTTGGGGCCTGCGGGCCCACCAGCGATGCGCCGCGAGCACGGGGTCGACTAGGCGGCGATCGCGCTGCACCAGGAGCGAAAGTTCCTTATAGGGAAGCGCTGTTTCGACGAGGCGGCGACCGTCGGGCGAAGAGGCAGACTGGGGCGTGCCGTAGGTCTTAAGGCCGCTCGTCATGCCGGCGAACCCCGAGCTCCGGAACGACCCACACCAATTAGCCGGATCACCGACTACATTCAGTCCCGGGTTGCTGGCACAACATATAGCGCCTATTGTGACAGCGAGCCCAAGTCATGGTAGCAGAAACTTGTTGGTCGACGACCACTGGCTCACCAAGCCAGGCCGGCCTGACGTTCGAAACGACAACGCGGGGGCACCGCATCGACAGGCCCCGCGGGGCGCTCCTGATTTGACCCTCTCATTGGTGCGAAGGCCGGGGAGGCCCAATCGCTGTCAAAACTGCTGTCAGCCCTTGCTTGGAGACGGCGTGGCCTCATCACTCACATCGGAAAACTCGATCGATCTGAATACAAAACCTTGGTGCCGAGAGGGGGATTCGAACCCCCACGCCCTTGCGGGCAACGGTTTTTGAGACCGTCGCGTCTGCCATTCCGCCACCTCGGCCGGGACGGGCACCGACGATAGCAGGCGCGATGGCTGGTGTCGGCGAGAGGACTCGAACCTCCACCCCTCGCGGGACTGGTTCCTAGGACCAGCGCGTCTACCATTCCGCCACGCCGACCGGCCCCGCCATCCTACCGCCGCCGGTTGAGCGCGGATCGACAGCAGGGCAGGCGGCGCCAGGGCTAATGGGTCGGACGGCTCGGCGGAGCGAGCAGGACGCGTACCAGCGCCACCACGCCCCAGGCGGCAAGCGAGTAGATCGCGATCGCGATGAGTGTGCCCGGCTCGATGATGTTGTAGCCTCGGCCGGAGACCGGGAAGGTGTCGCGGAAGGGTGCCGTCAGCGGCGTCGTGAGGCCGTAGACGAGCTGCACGAAGCCGGACCCGATCGAGGCCCCGAGGGCTCGGAGCAGGAATCGGATGGCGAGAAGCGCGTCCACGATGCCCGCGATCAGCCAGACCATGGCCTCGGCCCGAGTTCCGCCCATTCCCCGGGGAGCGCGTCGAGGCGGTCCTCCATAGCCGGTGTCGCGACGACCCGGCGACCCCGGCGGCTCGACCGGATCCTGACGGGTGGAGTGGAGCGTGGGCATCCTGGAACCTCAGCCTCAGGGTACCAGCGACGATCTCATCGCCGGTCTTGGGACCGGCTGCCGACCGGTAGGATGAGGGCACTCAGATGGCCCGCGTGCTGGTGGTCGAGGACGAGCCGAACATCGCCTCCATCATCGTGTTCAAGCTCAACCGGGAAGGCCATGACGTGCGCTGGGAGGAGGCCGCCGCCACAGTTTCCGCGGCCGCCGGCGAGCACCGGCCCGACCTCGTGCTCCTCGACTCCACCCTTCCCGACGGGGACGCCTTCGCCCTCCTCGAATCGCTGCGCAAGACGACCCGGGTGGTGATGCTGACCGAGTTCCGGGACCGGGCCACGCCGGAACGGGCCCGGGCGGCGGGGGCGGTGGCGACGGTCCAGAAACCCTTCAAACCGACCGTGCTCGCCCACCTGGTCGCCCAGTTGATCTCGGCCCCCGGCTCTGCCCCAGGCGATGGGATCTAGATTGTCCGGTCCCGGACAATCTAGGCTGAACAGCGCACGAGATGAGGCGACAGGTGACCCTCATCGCGGGCGCATCTTCCGAGCACCGTAGACCATCTCGGCGGGGGTGCGCCCGGCGCTCCGCCGGCCGGTGTGGGCGCGCT
>JBOHUX010000230.1:0-2822 GCA_050734915.1 Candidatus Dormibacteraceae bacterium | reverse complement strand
GCTATCGTCCGAGGAGCAGCACTCGCAGCACTCGCAGCGGTCGATGTCGTCGGTCGTCACCTTGGTCACCTCCTCATCCATCGATAACTGTCGATAGCGTCGGTGGCCAGCATATATCCAACCATCGACATATGTCGATGGGGTTACGCCTGAACAGGCGGGGTTTCAGCCCGCGGGCGGGCGCGTTCATAATTCGCGCATGCCGATCTACTGGACCGATCGCCCGGAGGCCAACCGGCTGCTCGAGCAGGACCCTCTGGCGCTCCTGATCGGGCTCGTGCTCGACCAGCAGGTGCGCATGGAGCATGCCTTCGCCGGCCCCTACGACCTCAAGGAACGCCTGGGCCACCTCGACGCCGCCCGCATCGCGGCCATGGAACCCGATCGCCTCGATGCGGTGTTCCGGCAGAGGCCGGCTCTCCACCGCTTCCCCGGATCGATGGCCCGGAGGGTGCAGGAGCTCTGCCGGACGGTGGCCGGGGAATATGGCGGCGACGCCGCGTCGGTCTGGACCGGCGCCACCGACGGCGCGGACCTCGGCCGGCGGATCGGCCGGCTGCCCGGCTTCGGCGCCATGAAGGTGAAGATCCTGGTTGCCGTCCTCGCCAAGAAGTTCGGGGTCCGGCCCGCCGGCTGGGAGGCCATGGCCGCCGACTGGCACACCATCGCCGACGTCGACTCGCCGGAGGCGATGGAGAAGGCCCGAGAGGTGAAGCGGATGATGAAGGCTGCCAAGAAATAGCGGCGCGACGCCGGCAGGCCCAGCTCGGGCGGGCTGCAACAGCGAGGAGCCAGAAGTAGCGTGGGGGTCAAGGAGGGCTGGCGGGGCCGCTTCTACGAGGACCTCGAGGTGGGGGACGTATACGAGCACCCGCTCGGCCGGACGCTGACCACCACCGACAACATCTGGTTCACTCTCCTCACCCAGAACACGGCGCCGGTCCACTTCGACCGCGAATACGCGGCTCAGACCGAGTTCAAGAGGCCGCTGGTCGACTCCACGCTGACGCTGGCGCTGGTGACCGGGCAGAGCGTCACCGACGTCTCGCAGAACGTCTTCGCCAACCTGGGCTGGGACGAGGTCCGGCTGCCGCGCCCCGTCTTCGAGGGCGACACCATCCACTCCCGCTCCGAGGTGCTGGCCAAACGGGAGTCCGCCTCCCGGCCCGAGGTCGGCATCGTCACGGTGCGGACGACGGGGTTCAACCAGGACGGCGTCACCGTCCTCACCTTCCGGCGCACGGTCATGGTCTACAAGCGCGGCCAGGGCCCCAGGCCACCTTCACGGCCGGCCGCCTGAAGGCGAGCGCTCGGGCTCCGCGAGTTGACTCTAGAGTGAGCTCCTGGCCGTGAGCATCCTGGTCGTCCTTGCCACCTTCCTGGCCGCGGGCGTGGAATGGGTCGAAGCCCTCACCATCGTGCTGGCGGTGGGGCTCTTCCGTGGCTGGCGGAGCGCGATCACGGGCGCTCTTCTGGCCGTGGCCGCGCTCATCCTGCTGGTCGCCGCGTTCGGGTTCGCGATCACCTCCCACGTCTCCATCGCGGCGGCGCGCACGGTGGTCGGGGTCTTCCTGCTCCTGTTCGGGCTCAAGTGGCTGCACAAGGCGATCCTGCGCTCCGGGGGCCTCGTGCCCCTTCACGACGAGGCGAAGGCGTTCGAGCGGACGCGGGAGGTGCTGAGCCAGACGGGCGACGCTTCCGCAGGGGGCGACCGGGTCGGCTTGGCGACCTCGTTCGGCGGTGTCTTCCTGGAGGGCCTCGAGGTGGTCTTCATCGTCGTTGCCCTGGGCGGCCTGCGCAGCGTCGGCGCCGCCGCCACCGGCGCCGCCGCCTCGCTGATCGTGGTCCTGGTGACCGGCTTTGCGCTCCGGCGTCCGCTGACGCAGGTCCCCGAGAACGCCATGAAGTACATCGTCGGCATCATGCTGACCTCCTTCGGAACCTTCTTCGCGGGCGAGGGGATCGGGGTCCGGTGGTGGCGCGCCGACCTCAGCCTGCTCCCCCTCATCGCCGCCTACGCGCTCTCGTCGCTGCTCTTGGTGCGGATCATCAAGGCCCCCCCCCGCGGCGCCCTGGCCGAGATCGCCGCCGTCCGCGCCGTGCGGTCGGGCGTGCTCCAGGTGTGGGGCCTGTTCGTCGATGACGGCTCGCTCGCGATCGTCGCCGTGGCGGTGCTGTTCGGCGTCGCCATATTCGCAGACCACTTCACCGGGCGACGCGGCTGGGCTGGGGTGCTGCTCGTGCTTGGCGTCCTGCTGGCGATCGCCATCGGCCTGACGGGAGCCATCAGGCAGCACCCGCGGGCGGCCACGGCGTCACCGGGAGCGCCGGCGGCAACCCGGAATGAGAAGGCCCCGGGCGGGATGGACGACTCCCACGGCCCGTGAGTGGGAGGGAAGGGCCCCGGCCGCGACGGGCACCGGTGCGCTCCCGCGCGACCCGGCCACCCCGCCACCAGCTCGCTGGCTGAGGATCGGCGAATCCGGGACGGGCTGCTAAGCTGACCCGCCTGGGCGCGACCTCGATCGCGCCGGTTGAGACGAGATGAGATGAGTCAGGACGAGGTCCGCCTGCCCGCGCCGGGGCGCCGCCGCGCCGAGCGCCTGGTCCCCGTGCAGCGGGAGCTGCTGGCGGACATGACGACGCCGGTCAGAGCCTACTCGCAGCTCTGCCCGCCCGGGACGCCCGGCTTCCTGCTCGAGAGCGTCGAGGGAGGTGAGAGGCTGGCCCGCTTCTCCTTCATCGGCTGCCGGGCCGAGCACCTGGCGCTCGGTGACGGGGACCCACTCGTCGCGCTCTCCGAGGTGGCGGCGGAGCAGGTG
>JBOHUX010000229.1:0-2913 GCA_050734915.1 Candidatus Dormibacteraceae bacterium | reverse complement strand
GGGCGGATCACCGGTGCCGCCGGTTTGACACCGTCGCCGGTCGTGGCCGTCGACGGTGCCCGGTGCCGGATCGGGTCGGGGACCGGCCGGCCGTCCCGGGCGGCGGCGGTGGCCCGGACCAGCCAGGCTCTTGCCTCGGCCTCGGTTGCGAAGCGCTCCTCTCGCCGGCGGATCTCCCCGCGGCACTCGGGGATGCTGGCGCACCACCCGCCCGCTCGGCGGCGGATCGATCCGGTGAGCGGCCGGCTCATCAGCTGGCCCGCTTCGCCAGGGTGTCGGTGGCGAGCTGGCGCAGGAAGGCCAGCTCGGCGTCCTGGCGGGCGACGAGGTCCTCCAGGGCGGCGATGCGCGCCTGCGCCCGGAACAGTTCCATACCGGTCGGCGCCGCGCCTGGGACAGCTGGCGGCGCCTCACCGCCGCTGCTCGCCGCCGGGCTTGCGCCGAGGGCTGGGTGGTAGAGGCCGGCGGCGACCAGGTCGAGGATCGGGATCGTCCAGGTGCGCAGGTCGAGGCGGGCGTGGGGGAACCGCCCGGCCTGGCGGGCCCGGACGACGGTGTCCTTGGAGCAACGGGACAGCTCCGCCGCCTCGCGCTGGGTGACGTAGCGGTCCATGCCCACCGGACCGGGGGGCTCGACGCTGCGGCGCAGGCCGCTTGCCCGCCGGGTCACCCGCCGCCCTCCACGGTGACGTTCGTGGCGTCGGGCCAGCGTCGTCGGGCTCCTCGGGGGTGTGGTCGCCATCTCCATGGAGGAGGGCTCAACGCGGGGCGAGAAGTCAAGGCGCCGGTCACGCGGCGCGCCGTTCAGGTTCGCCGTTTCCCGAACGCCTGCCCGTACCGTCTCGGGCTTCTCGGAGAGCTCTCAGCGTCGCCGAACCCGGGGCGGCCTCCACCTTCTTGAAGACGAGGAGATCCTCGTGGGCGACGACCTGGCGGGGCACGCCCCGGGCCCGGGCCCGGCGCACCTGTTCGAGGGCGAAGAACGAGGTGCGCCCCACGAGCCGCTCGCCCCGAAGCCCCGCCAGCAGGGCGACGTTTCGCTCGTAGAGGACGAGCCCTGCGCTCTCCGCGACGCGGCCCAGGGCGCCGGGGAGGTCGACGAGCCGGCCGTCGTGCCAGAAGGGGCGGACGGTCATCGCCACGTAGCCCCCCGGGCGCAGCAGCTGGTGGCAACCCGCAAGGATCGTCCCCATCGCCTCCAAGAGGCCGGCGATGCCGACGTGGGCGAGGTTCGCCGGGTCGGCCGAGTAGCGATTGTGGGACTTGACGATCCCCTCCCCGGGCCGGACGCGCACCCGCCCGTGCAGCGAGGCCCCGTAGGGCGGAGAGGTGAGCACCAGGGCGACGAGGCCGACCGCGGCAGGGTCCACGACGGCGCAGAGGTGACGGGCGTCGCCACAGACCACCTCGCCGTGCCCGCTCGCCCCCTGGCTTCTGGCGTAGGCGAGGTTCGCCCGGGCGAGGTCGGCCCACTTGGCTTCGTACTCGACCCCGATGGCGTCCCGCCCCAGGTGGACGGCCTCGACCAGGCTCGATCCGATACCGGCCATCGGGTCGACCACGAGGTCGCCGGGGGCGCTGTAGGTGGCGATGGCGCGCGCCGCGATGGCCGGGAGCATCTTGGCCGGGTGATGGCCGGAGACCTCGACGTAGCGCCCGGCGCGCTGGGACCGGGCGTTTCGCTGGGCGGTGGGCCAGACAGACAGCGGCAGGTCAGTGGGCACGGGCGGTCTCCTCGTGTCCGACATCACTGGGGTTCATTCGGGTCTCCTTTTGGCTGTTGGGCCTTGTCCTGCGCTTCTGCGGGGTTCGCGCGGACGGACCTGCTGTGAAGTAGCTTCGGGATTTCTGAACTGAGTTCGGCTTGGATGCCAGTTCTGCGGATGCGTCGAAGGAAAGGACCTGGAGTTGGGACTGGCAGCGGTGCAGGACCTCCGTGGGCGTCGCCAAGCGGCGACGGTCGAGGAACTGGAAGACTTCGAGGTCGACGTGCTGGCCGGCTACGTGCTGGCCCGGGCTTCGGCCGGTGTCGGCGACTCGACCATCCGCGGCGACATCGGCCACCTCGACCAGGTGAGGTCCTGGTTCGGCAAGGCGCTGTGGGAGATGGAGCCGACCGACGCCGACGCCTACTTCGGACGAGTGCTGCGCAGCTCGCCGAGTGGGACCCGCCTGGCCCGCTCCCAGGCGTTGCGCACCTACTTCGAGTTCCTCGAGATCCGCCACGGCGTCGAGATCCACGCCATGACGGGCCGTTCGGTCCAGTGCCCGATCGATGAGATCAACCGACCGCGTGGCAGCAAGGACGCCAAGCTGCGGATCCCGCCCCGAGCCGATGAGATGGCATCCTTCTTCGCCGGCTGGTCGGCGGAACTGGCGTCGTGTCGAAAGTTCGCGCCGAGCGCCCGGAACTACGCGGCGGTCAAGCTGATGGCCGACGTCGGCCTGCGAGTCAACGAGGCCCGTCGCCTCGACCTGGCCGACGTCCGCTGGGATCTGGGCCGTTTCGGCAAGCTGCACATCCGCTACGGCAAGGGGGCTCGGGGCAGCGGGCCGAGGGAACGGATGGTTCCCTTGGTCAACGACGCCGGCTCCACGTTGCGCTGGTTCATCGAAGAGGTGTGGGGCCAGTTCGGCGACGACCACACTCGCCACGGGGCGCCGCTGTTCCCCTCGGAGCGGACCAACACCGATGGGTCGCGGGCCCGGGTGGGCTACGACGCGTTGCGTTCGGGGCTGGCCGCCGCGGCGAGCGAGCACCTGCCGGCGTGGGCTGGACGGCTGACGCCGCACGTGCTCCGCCACTTCTGTGCCTCCGAGCTCTACCTGGGCGGCGTCGATCTCATCTCGGTCCAAGAGATGCTCGGTCACGCCTGGATCACCACCACGATGGGCTACGTGCATGTGCACCGG
>JBOHUX010000228.1:0-2918 GCA_050734915.1 Candidatus Dormibacteraceae bacterium | reverse complement strand
GCTGGCGGCGGCGCGGGAGGGCTACCCGCGCATGTCCGCCGCCTTCCGGCGCCGGCTCTCGGGACGGCTCGGGCTGGCCGGCTCGGAGGGGGTGACCCGGCGCGGTGCCCTGGTCGCCGGCGTGGCGGGGCTGGCGGCGCTGGCCGGTGGGCTTTCCGGGCTGGGGGCGGCCCGGTTGATGGAGCCGAGGGCTCCCGCCCCGGCCGGTCCCGGCGCCACCATCCACCCCGATCAGGGGAGGTGGATGGACGTGGCCGCGCTCATCGACCTTCCCGAGGGACAGGGCGTCAAGGTCACGGCCGGGGCGGTGAGCGCCTACCTGTTCCGGAGCGGGACGCGGGTGACGGCGGTGTCCGCCATCTGCTCCCACCTCCCCTGCGCCCTCGACTGGCAGGCGAGCCGGGGTGTGCTGCTCTGCCCCTGCCACCAGCAGGCGTTCACGCCCCAGGGCCGATCGACTTCGGCCGCCTACCCGATGCCCGACCTGAGCCGGGTCATGGTCCGGGTCGAGAGCGGTCGCGTCCTCGTGATGGGCGCCGAGAGGACGCGCGCCTAGGGCGGGCTCTTAGCTCACCCAACCTCGGTATCATGCCGAGGGCGCCTCGGGCGCCCCATCCCCGCTCGCTGAACACGTACATGGTGGTGTGCCGATGAGCTCGTTCTTCACCTCGCCGTCCTTCCTCCTGACCTCGGAGTCGGTCACCGAAGGCCATCCGGACAAGGTCTGCGACCAGGTCTCGGACGCCGTCCTGGACGGTCTTCTGGCCGAGGACGCGGACGCGCGCGTGGCGTGCGAGGCGGCCATCACCAAGGAGCTCCTGTTCGTCATCGGCGAGGTCACCACGACCGCCTATCTGGACCTCCAGCGGATCATCCGGGACACCGTGGCCGGGATCGGATACACGGACGAGGAGAGCGGTTTCGACACCGACCACGCGCAGATCTCGGTCTATCTCAAGGAGCAGTCGCCGGAGATCTCGAGGGCCGTGGACCACTCGCTGGAGGAGCGCACGGGGGAGCTGGAGGACGACCCCTTCGAGCTGCAGGGGGCCGGCGACCAGGGCATGATGATCGGCTTCGCCTGCCAGGAGACTCCGGAGCTGATGCCGCTCACCATCTCGCTCGCCCACCGCCTCTGCCGGCGCCTGGCCGAGGTGCGAAAGAGCGGCGCGCTGCCCTTCCTGCGTCCAGACGGCAAGTCCCAGGTCACGGTCGAGTACGAGATGGGCCGTCCCCGGCGCATCTCCGCCGTGGTGATCTCCGCCCAGCACGCGGCAAGCGTGACCAACGGGCAGATCGAGTCCGGCATCCGCGAGCTCGTCGTGGACCCCGTCCTGCCGGTCGACCTGATCGATTCCCGGACCCGGATCATGGTCAACCCGAGCGGCCGCTTCGAGCGCGGGGGTCCCGGCGCCGACGCCGGCCTGACGGGGCGCAAGATCATCGTCGACACCTACGGAGGGGTGGCACGCCACGGCGGCGGCGCCTTCAGCGGCAAGGATCCCTCGAAGGTCGACCGCTCGGCCGCCTACGCCGCCCGCTGGGTGGCCAAGAACCTCGTCGCCGCGGGACTCGTCGAGCGCTGCGAGGTGCAACTCTCGTACGCGATCGGGCGGGCACGGCCGACCTCGATCGCCGTCGAGGACTTCGGTACCGCGGTGGTGCCCGAGCAGGAGCTGGCGGAGCTGGTGCGCCGGCACTTCGACCTCCGGCCCGCCGCCATCATCGCCCACCTCGGCCTCCGCCGCCCGCTCTACCAGCCGACCGCCGCCTACGGGCACTTCGGACGCGACGACCTCCAGGTGCCCTGGGAATCGACCGAGCGCGCCGCCGGCCTCCGCCAGGACGCCTCCCGGACCGTCAGCGCCGTCACCTGAGCCGGCCTCCCACGCGAACGCTCGCTCCTCACCGGGCTCCCCTGCGCGTCCACGACAGCCTCGCCCGCGCGGTCCGGCCGCTGCCGGTCGCGGAGGAGGACGGCCGGCCGCTCGTGAGGCTCTATGTGTGCGGGGTCACCCCCTACGACGCCGGGCACCTCGGCCATGCCTTCACCTTCTGCGCGTTCGACGTGCTCGTCCGCCTCCTGGAGTCCGAGGGCGTCCGCGTCCGTTATGTGCAGAACGTCACCGACGTGGACGACCCCCTCTTCGAGCGGGCGCGTCTGCACGGAGAGCACTGGAAGGCTCTGGCCGAGCGGGAGGAGGCCGGCCTGGTGGCCGGGATGGACGCCCTCGGCTGGCGCCGGCCGGATCTCATGCCTCGCGTCTCCGAGGAGATTCCGGGCATCCTCGACGCCATCGAGCGCCTGGATGAACGGGGATTCTCCTATCGCACGGACGCGCTCTACTTCGCGGCGGGGCGCTATCCCGATTACGGCCGGCTCTCAGGACGCTCGCGCCGCTCCATGATCGGCAAGCTTCGCGATGAGGGCCTGCTCGGGGAGGTGGGCCACGGGCACAAGCGCGACGCGCTCGACTTCCCCCTCTGGCGCTCCTCGGCGGCTGACGAGCCGGACTGGCCGTCGCGGTTCGGGGCCGGCCGTCCCGGCTGGCACATCGAATGCTCGGCGATGGTGATGCGCCACCTGGGCCCCCGGATCGAGATCCATGGAGGAGGCCGGGACCTCCTCTTCAGCCATCACGAGGCCGAGCGGGCGCAGAGTGAGTCGCTGACCGGCCGTGTCCCCTTCGCGGGCGCCTGGATGCACACCGGCATGGTCCGGTTCCAGGGCCGGAAGATGAGCAAATCGGCCGGCAACCTGGTCGTCGTGGAGGAGGCGCTGAGGAGGGCTCCCGCCGCCGCCCTGCGCCTCTATCTGGCCGGCCATCACTACCGGCGTGACTGGACCTTTCGGTGGGAGGGCCTGGCGGCGGCGGCGCGGCTGGCGGGGACGCTGAGGCGCCTGATCGGGGGGGCCG
>JBOHUX010000227.1:0-2944 GCA_050734915.1 Candidatus Dormibacteraceae bacterium | reverse complement strand
CGCCCCCACCGTCCCCCCCGCGCCCGGCCCGGTGCCCCCGCCGGCAGGTCCCGGCGAGGAGCTGATCCGCGTCTCGGCCATGCGCAGGAGCATCGCCGAGCACATGACGAGGAGCCTCGCCACCTCCCCCCACGCGTGGACCCTGCAGGAGGTGGACGTCACCGAGCTGGTTCGCTACCGGGCGCATGAGAAGGAGGGCTTCCGCCAGCGCAACGGCCTTCCCCTCACCTATCTGCCCTTCGTGATCCAGGTCGTCTGCGAGGCACTCGGCGAATACCCCTGGCTCAACTCGAGCTGGACCGAGGAGGGGATACTGGTCAAGCGCGACATCAACCTGGGAATCGCCGTCTCCGTACCCGACGGGCTGATCGTGCCGGTGGTCAAGAACGCCGCCGCGCTCGGGTTCGTGGACCTGGCCCGGGCCGTCCACGACGTCGTCGAGCGCGCCCGCGCCAAGCAACTGAGGCCGGAGGACGTGCAGGGCGGCACCTTCACCCTCAACAACACCGGCCCCACCGGCTCCGTCGCGTCCCAGCCGATCATCAACCAGCCCCAGGCCGCCATCCTCACCACCGAGGCCATCGTCCGCAAGCCGGTCGTGATCGGCGACGGCATCGCCGTCCGGCACATGATGAACATGTGCATCTCCTTCGACCACCGGATCGTGGACGGCATGATGGCGGGACGGTTCCTGGGCGCCTGCCGGAGCCGCCTCGAGGCATGGGCCCCGGCCAGCATCCGGATTTGAGATGCCCGTCAAAGAGCAGGTGACCGAGGCACTCGAGGAGCCCCTGCGGCCGATCCGGCCGGGCAAGGTGCCGGACTGGATCCGCGTCCGCGTCCACGAGGGCGAGAACTTCCGGGAGCTGCGCTCGATGGTCAAAGAGCAGCGCCTCCACACGGTCTGCGAGGAGGCGCGGTGCCCCAACATCTTCGACTGCTGGAACCGGCGCACGGCCACCTTCATGATCCTGGGGGCGGTCTGCACCCGCGCCTGCCGGTTCTGCGCGGTGACCTCGGGGCGCCCGACCGAGCTCGACATCGGCGAGCCCGTTCGCGTCGCCGACTCCATCTCGCGGCTCGGGCTTCGCCACGCAGTGATCACGTCGGTGGACCGCGACGATCTCGCCGACGGCGGCGCCGAGATCTTCGCCCGCACCATCCGCGCCGTCCGCCGCCAGAGCCCGGGCACCACGGTCGAGGTCCTCACGCCCGACTTCAGAGGCGATGTGGAGGCGATCAGGGTCGTCGCCGAGGCCCGCCCTGACATCTTCAACCACAACACCGAGACGGTGCCCCGGCTCTACGCGCGGATCCGCCCCAAGGCGGTCTACGAACGGAGCCTCGCCCTCCTTCGCGAGGTCAAGCGGGTGCGGCCGGGCACCCTCACCAAGTCCGGAGTCATGGTCGGCCTCGGCGAGAGCACGCCGGAGCTGCTCCAGGTGTTCGGCGACATGCGCGAGCATGACATCGACGTGCTCACGATCGGCCAGTACCTGCGCCCCAGCGCGAAGCACGCGGAGGTGGCCCGCTACTACCCGCCGGAGGAGTTCGTGCAGTTGAAGGAGGCGGCCCTCAGCATGGGATTCGCGCACGTCGAGTCCGGCGCCCTGGTGCGCTCCTCATATCATGCCGATGAACAGATCCCCGCGAGCCGACGTAAGAGTCTGCTGGCTGGGTAGCGTCCCCTACCGGCCGGCCTGGGACCTCCAGCAGGGCCTGGTGGAGGCCGTCCGGGCGGGCCGGCAGCCGGACACCCTGCTCCTCCTGGAGCACCCACACGTCTTCACGCAGGGGCGGAGGGGGTCCGCCGAGCACGTGCTCTGGGACGAGGAGGAGCGCGCCCGCCGGGCGGTGGAGCTGGTCTGGTGCGACCGGGGCGGCGACGTCACCTACCACGGCCCCGGCCAGTTGGTCGGCTATCCGATCCTCGATCTGAGGCGCCACGGCAAGGACATCCTGGCCTACCTCCGGACGCTGGAATCCTCGCTGATCGCCTACCTGGCCTCGCTCGGGATCCAGTCCCAGGCGGTGCCGGGGCTGACCGGCGTCTGGTCAGCCGGCGAGAAGGTGGCCGCGATCGGGGTCAAGCTCACCGAGACGGTCGTCAGCCACGGGTTCGCCCTCAACCTGACGACGGATCTCGACTACTTCGGCGGCATCGTCCCCTGCGGTCTCGCCGGCAGGGCGGCCACCTCGACCGCTCGCCTGGGCGCGCCCGCGATCGATGTCCGCGAGGCCGCCGCGGCCTATGCGGGGCATTTCGCCCGCTCCTTCGCCGTCACCGTCTCCTGGGGCGCCCGCGACCATCTTTGGCCAGGGACCGCAACCGCCGGCGCCGAACCACGAACGCTCCCCGTCCTCGGCTGACGGTCGAGGTTCCCGGGAGGCCGTCCGCGGCTCGCCGGATGATCGCCCGAGGGGGGGGCGCCGGAGTCGAGCCGCGACCGACACCTACACCGCACAGGACCAGGACTAATGTGATAGGCTTCCTGTCATGATTGCTGAGAGGGATGCGGTGACGTTGGAATCCATCCGGCCCGAGGACGAAAGCATCATCCTGCCCGACTTCCCCGCCCTCGTCGATGGCCGGGAGGTGTGGGTCACCGCCGTGCTCGACCGCACCGCCGTCGTCGAGCCGGCACCTGGCGAGCCCAAGATCGTCGTCAACCGGCGCCGGTGCCTGGTCGATCCCGCCAACCTGCGCTACCGGCCTGCCGCCAACCGGCACGCCGCGCGCCGGGGGCGGGAGGCGGCACGTCGCAACCGCCTGCAGACGGAGTCCGAGTCGGCGGCATAGGCTGCGAGCGTTCGAAGGGGCTTCTGGTAGACTCGCCTCCACCGAGGCGGCGGCCCCGGCCCAACGTACTCAGGTCCTCGCCCGAACGCAGCAGCCCGCGGCCCGCTGGCGGCCGTCTCGGAGGATTCAGGATGAGCAGCGCGG
>JBOHUX010000226.1:0-2956 GCA_050734915.1 Candidatus Dormibacteraceae bacterium | reverse complement strand
CGCCGAGGGTGCGAGGAGATGAGCGAGGTAGGGGCCCAGGTGGATCCCGGTCCGTTCGATGACGAGGACGTTGATGGGGTTGCTGATGGGCAGCGTCATCGAGGCGGTGTCGGCGGCGAACGTGGTGGCGAACAGGAAGGGGAGTGGAGGCAGGCGCAGGCGCACGACCATCGCGTAGACGACCGGCGTCAGGATCAGGGCGGTGGCGTCGTTGGAGAGGAAGGTCGTGATCAGGGTCCCGGACGCGAAGACGCTCAGCAGCAGGCGGCGGCCGCTGCCCCCGGCCACGGCCGCCGCCAGGATGCCCGCCGCTTCGAAGAACCCGGCCAGGTCGGCCATCCCGGCGAGGAGCATCATGCCCAGGAAGAAGAGGAACAGGTTCCACTCCCCCGCCAGCGTGCGCAGCGCCTCCAGCGGCGGGACCACCAGTGCCGCGATCATGAGGACCGCGCCAGCCGCCGCCACCAGGCCCTCGTTGACGCGCCGAGGGCGGATCACGACCACCAGCAGGCTGACCGGGAAGATGACGGCCGCCGCGATCGAGCGCTCCACCTGTTAGGACGGCTCTTCGAGCCGCTCCTTGATCGAGGTGAGGGCGGCCTCGAGCCGGTGCCGGACGATCCCCTCCACGGCACCGGCGACCAGGTTTCCGAGCCCCGCGCCCGGCGGCTGATAGCTGATGCTGAGCTCGATCTCGGTGCCCGCCTCCCGAGGTACCAGGCGCCACCCGCCCCGCTGCGGGATGAAGCCCGATTCGGAGCGCCAGCCGATGGCCCGAGGCCGGTCCCAGAGGTCGAGCACCAGCACCTCGGCGAGGGGGAAGCCGAGCGTCTTCATCTCGACCTCGAACCGGGCGCCCCCGCCGCTGGTGCGGCGGCCGACCGGCTCCCAGCGGCTGACCCCCTCCAGGACCAGGGGAACGTTGCGGTGATCGGCCACGAAGTCGAAGATCGCCTCCGGCGCCGCGCGGACGATCTCCCTGGCGGTGAAGGTCCTCATCGGCGGGACTCCGCCCCCCAAGCCGCGAAGGCCCCCGATTCTCCTATCGTGGAGGGATCGACCGGGCTTCCACGTTCGAGGATCGGGTCCGGGCGCCCAGACAGCCCGGCCAGGCCGCCATCCGGGACGGCTACTGGGAGTTCTGCGACCGGATCGGCCTGGGCCTCGTCCGCGCCCGGGACCGGACACTGCTGCTGGGGCCGGTTCCCCTGCTGGCGTTTGGTGAGCCCCAGGAGACGCCCGGCGGCTGGCGGTGGCCGATCACGGGCGGGGTGCTGGCGCGCGGCCCGGGCGGCTGGCTCGGCTTCGCGTGGCGGCGGGAGGAGCTGGTGGGAACCGTCGAGGGCTACCGGCCGGCCGTGCCCGAACCCATCTACAGCCTCGCCCAGCTTCGCGCCCATCACCTGCTGACCCGGCTCTTCCTTCTTCACCTGCGCGGTCGCAGCCCGGCGCCGGGGCCGGCGGCCGGACCCTCCCTGCGGATCGGTGCCGCGGTGGCCGACGTGGCCCTCTGCCTGACGCTGTCTCGCGTGCTGAGGCTCCGGTCGCGCGGGAGCCTGATCCTGACCGCGGGCTACCACCTGGCGGGCTGGAGCCTGGCCGGCCGGACTCCCGCCGGCGCCGCCACCGGGCAGCGCGTGGTGGCGGTCGACGGCTCCCGGATGACGCCGGGACAGGCCGCCATCCGACTCGCCGCCTGTCCTTTCGCGTGGGTCACCCGGCGGGGCCTCCATGACGAGGTGGCGGAGACCGAGGTGGTGGGGAACCCCTAACAGGGCGGTATGGGCGGAAGCGGGAGCATGCATTCGGCGAGTGAGGCCGGCATGTGCTTCAACCTCACGGGCCGGGCGCGTCGAGGGTCCCGGCGCGGGGCGGCCAGGCGATCGTCGCATGCCCCGTGCGCCCGGCTCTCGTGGCCCGCTCGGTCACCACCACCGGCGTCCTCGACCGGTCCCGCACGCTCCCCGCCCGCCCCTGATTGCGGAACACGCCGGACTCCTGCGGCGCTGAGTTGGTCATGTTGACTTCTGAGAGGGAGGGTGGATACCATCGACTGTCAGTTGGCATAGCGCTGGCGGGGAAGCAGGGGCTGGATGACACCCGGGGTCATGGGCAAGGCATCGATGGGCCGTCGGATGGCCTTCTGGGCTCGCCTTGGTGGTCGGCGTCAGTAGCGCATTGGCCACGGTGTCGGTCGCGAGCATGCGAGCCCAGGCGTTCGCCTTGACGGGCATGAAGTGGGACACCGATCGCTACGGCTACGCCTGTGACGATTACGGCGCCAGCCTGTTCGTCTGGAATCCTTGTCACATCGACGTTTCGCAAAGCAGCAACTTCGACCAGCGGTTCGGGTGGTATGACTCCGCGACGGCGGCCGATGAGAATTGGTACGTGTATGACTACTCGCGAGGTCGGGACACGTTTCACTATGACAACGTCTCGGGCAATAGCGCCCTTGTCAGCATGGATGCCGCCAATCTCGGGTACTCATCCACGAGCACGTACACCATCGGGTACACGACATGGTACGGAGTCGGTGGCGAGCTATCAAGCGTCGCCATCCAGATCAACGACAACTCCAATGTTCCCTGGTGGACGGTCGACTCGGGAGGTTCAGGCGCTGACGGGAGCCATCTCAACATCGTCCAGTCGATGACCCATGAGCTGGGCCACGCGCTCGGACTTCATCATCCCACTCGCGACGAGTCTCAGTCTCCCCTCGCGGTCATGGAATGTCTGCAAGCGTATGGCGAGAACCACTACACACAGCCGGATGACCTGAATGGGGTCCTCTACATCTACAGTGGCCACGGCGGCGACTACGGCTCCCCGGGGCCACGTCCAGTCAAGTGGTGTACGAGGTGACGACCAAGTCATCCACCAACATCAGCTGACCGCCGCCAGCTCGGGCACCACCTCCTCCTCGAGCTCGGGCAGCTGAGCCAGCTTCAGCGAC
>JBOHUX010000225.1:0-2960 GCA_050734915.1 Candidatus Dormibacteraceae bacterium | reverse complement strand
CTGCCCACGGCGGCCGCGGTGGTGGTCTGGAATGCGACCGCCGTGGCGGCCGCCTTCCTCCTCTTCGAGCTCGCGCTGCACGCCGTCGGAGTGACCAGCGTCGGATTCGCCCAGGCGGCCTTCATCTACGCGCTCGGGCACATCCTGGCGGCGCTGAGCTTCCTGCCCGGCGGCATCGGCGCCTACGAGGGGGTCCTGACCGGGTTCATGGCCCTCCAGGGCGTTCCCCCATCGGAGGGCGCCGCGGCGGCGCTCCTCTACCGCGGGTTCAACGACATCTTCATGGCCGGACTTGGGCTCGGCGCCGGCGCGATGCTCGCCCGCTGGACTCCGGCGCGGCGCCGGCGCCGGCGCGCCGCCCAGCGGACCAAGCCGGCCGCCTGACCGGCCACGCGGGAGGCGCTGTCATGACGTGGCAAGAGGAGGCCGGCGCGGCGGCCAGGGAGGCCGTCTTCGGACGCGCGCTGGCGGATTCGGTGGCGGCCATCGAGGCGATCCGGATCCCCTACTGCGTCATCGGCGGCCTCGCCTCGGCGGCCGTCGGCCGGCCGCGCTGGACCCGCGACATCGACTTCATGGTCCATCCCGCGGACGCCCGCAAGGCCCTGGAGTCGCTCGCCCGAGCCGGCTTCAGGACCGAGGAGACCGACCAGACCTGGCTCTACAAGGGCTTCAAGGAGGACGTGCTCGTGGACATCATCTTCCAGGTCCACGGCATCTACATGGACGACGAGATGTGGGGGCGCGCGGAGCGCGCCGAGGTCCTCGGCGTCGCCTTCCGGGCGCTGGCGCCCGAGGATCTGCTGGTCATGAAGGCGATCGTCCACGAGGAGAAGACGCCTCGGCACTGGCACGACGGGCTGAGCGTGATCTCGGGCCGGGAGCTGGACTGGGACTACCTCGTCCGCCGCGCCAAGGCGGGCCCGCGCCGGGTGCTGAGCCTGCTCGTCTATGCGCAGTCCAACGACCTGGTCGTGCCGGACCAGGTCATCAGGCAGCTGGTCGATCTGGTCTATGGCCCCAAACCGGTCTGAGGCGCATCTCGACCAGCCCCAGGGCGAGGGTCACTACCTGGTCAGCCGGCTGCGCGCGGCGCTCGCGGAGGATCCGCGGACCGCGGAGCTCGGGATCAGGGTCTCGGTCTCGGACGACGCGGTGAGCCTGGCCGGGCAGGTGGAGAGCGAGGAGCGGCGCCGGGCCCTGGCGGAGGTGGCGACGGAGCTGATCGCGGCCGCCTCGCCGGGGCGCAGGCTCCGTAACGTGGTCGAGGTGATCGAGCTCGACGATGGGCCGTCGGAACCGGAACGGATCTGATGGTACGGATCGCCGCCGCGGCCGACGTCCATTTCGGGCTCGACTCCGAGGGGCGCCTGGGCAGGCACCTGGAGGGCATCGCCGAGCGCGCCGACCTGCTCCTGATCGCGGGCGACCTGACCCGCAGCGGCGACCCCGCCGAGGCGGCGGTCCTGGCGGCGGACCTCGGCCGGCTGCCGATCCCGGTGGTGGCGGTCCTCGGCAACCACGACCACCACCAGGACCGGGCGGCCGAGATCGTCCGGATCATGGTCGCGGCGGGGGTCCGAGTCCTCGAGGGGGACTGCGCGGTCCTGGCCGTGGCGGGGACGCGGGTCGGCGTGGCCGGCGTGAAGGGTTTCGGAGGCGGATTCGCCGGCGCCTGCGGCACCGAGTTCGGCGAGCGCCAGATGAAGGCCTTCGTGGGCCACGGGCGCGAGCTGGCCGAGAGCCTAGCGGTGGCGCTGGCGCCACTGGCGGGCACCGTGGACGTGCGCATCGCGCTCACCCATTACGCCCCCGTGCGGGGAACCCTGGTCGGCGAGCCCCTCGAGATCTATCCCTTCCTGGGCAGCTACATGCTCGGTCAGGTCATCGACCAGTCGGCCGTCTCGATCGCCTTCCACGGCCACGCGCACGCGGGCACCGAGAGGGCCACCACCCCGGGCGGGGTCCCCGTCCGCAACGTGGCCCAGCCGGTCATCAGGCACCCCTTCAACCTCTACGAGGTGGGCGAGGGCACGGGCGAGGCTCGCTCGAGGCCCGCCGAGCGGTTCCACTGGGAGGGACCGTTGGAGTCCCTGGCGTAACCCCGCCCGGTAGCCCTCGACTGGACCCTTGAGCTGGAGCAGAATCGCGCCCAAGATGGCGGGCAAGATGGCCGGCAGCATGTCCGGTAGCCCCCCCCGGAAACGCCGGTGCCCCGCGTGACCCCCCATCCAGGGGCGCCCGGCGGCGCGGCGGGAGGCGATGTGCTCGCCTTCCCCTCTCCGCGGCCGTCGGTTGATCTGGCCCTGGAAGAGCTGGACGGCGTCTACGCCTTCATCTACGCTCGCGTCGGCAACCGGCCCGACGCCGAGGACCTCACCCAGCAGGTCGCGCTCAAGGCCATCCCGCGCCTCAAGGAGGGGGTCGGCGTGGCCTCCATCCGGGCCTATCTCTACACCACCGCGCGGTCGGTCATGGCCACCTTCTGGAAGGCGAGGTTCTCACTGTCCGAGCAGGAGCTGCCGGACGACGTGCCGCTGCCCTTCGACGAGTCGGCGCCCAACACGGGGGCGGCGGAACGGGCGGCGCGGCTCCTGGACGGGTTGCCCGAGATGCATCGGCGGGTGCTGGAGCTGCGGTTCTTGCGCGGGTACTCCCTCAAGGAGGTCGCCCGCGAGGTGGGGACCACGGTCGGCAACGTGAAGGTGATCCAGTACCGCGCCCTGCGGCGGGCGGCCAGGGCGGGGATGGGGGGGCCGGATGTCTGAGGACGGGCCCGGCATGGACGCTCCCGAGCGCCGCGGCGTGGAGAGCATCGACGAGCGCCGGCGGGCGGAGCGGATGGACGCGGTCGTGCAGGACCTTCTCTCCGGCCGTCCGCTCCGTCTGCGTGCGGACGACGAGCAAGACCGGGAGGCGATCGAGGCCGCCGCGCGGCTGGCGGCGGCGCGGGAGGGCTA
>JBOHUX010000224.1:0-2982 GCA_050734915.1 Candidatus Dormibacteraceae bacterium | reverse complement strand
CCCGGCTTGAGGAGGATGGCGTCGGGGACGCCGGTCTTGCCGATGTCGTGGATCAACCCCCCGCAGTAGAGGTCGTCGAGGTCCTTGGAGGCGAGCCCGGCGCACTCGCCGAGCATCCTCGCGGTCGCCGCCACCCGCTCGGTGTGGGCCTCGGTGAAGCGGTCCTTGGCCTCCACCGCCCGGGCCAGCGAGAAGATCACCCGCTGGGTGTTGTCGAGCCGGTCCTGCACGGACTTGAGCCGGACCGCCTGGAGGGCCCCGGAGATGGCCAGCGCGACGTCCTCCAGGATCTCCAGGTCATACTCGGTGAACGCGTCGGGCAGGCAGGAATCCATCGCCAGCAGGCCCACCACGCGCCGGCTCGCCCGCACCGGAACCACGGCCAGGCTGCGGGCGACCTCGTTGAGGGGAAGCTCGTAGCCGGCCGCCTCGGCGTCGGAGGCGGCGAGGTCGGCGACGATCACCGATCGCCCGATCTCCGCCACGCGGCCGATGACGCCCGGCCGCGAGGTCAGCCGGCCGATCAGCGCGGTCCGCTCCCGGTTGGCCTCGGCGGCCGCCAGGTAGAGCCCGTGGGGATCGTCGGCGAGGACGATGAGCCCGGCCCGGATGCCCTCCCGGTCGAATTCGTTGAGGGTCGCCCGGAGCATGATCGAGAGCGAGTGGGTGCAGGTGGCGACCCGGGCCATCCGCAGCACCAGCGAGGCCCGGTTGACCTGCGCCCGCTCCAGCGCGGCGGCGCCGGCCGAGCCGGCAGGGGACATGGGGACCGGACTCACTGCACGACCAAGCCTAGCCGCCGGGCGCGCCCGCGCCAACCCGGCATTGGCAGGGCTCGGCGGCGGTGCGATCGCAGGGTGCGCCCGCGAGGGGTGCGGCCTGTGCCGGGACGGTGGCGCAGGGCGGCGGAGCGGAGCCGGGGCCGGCGATCGGCGACCCGGCCGCGAGGACCGTGGGAAGGGCGGGCGGCCCGGTGGGGCCGCCGCGCCGGTCGTCCATCGGTCAGTTGTCCGGGTTGGAGTCCGAGTCGGGGTTCGAGCTGGGGTCGAGGACCCCGAACTCGACGGTCGGAGCTCCGCCGGCGGTCGGGAAGTCCAGGATCACGACCTGGACCTCGGCGCCGGCGGCGTTGGTGAGGCCATTGCGCCCGTCGAGGCGGCCGCGGACCACCAGCCGTCCGTCCTCGTTCACCCGGCCGGCGGCCAGGGGCACGGTGAGGTGGGGGTTGTCGGAGCCGCCCGAGCAGATGGCGATCGGCTCGCCGCTCACCTTGCAGCTCTGGGGATCGTTGTAGAGCGCCGCGAACACCATCGGCGTGGTGCCCGGGAGCAGCGCGTTGGCGTGGACGCTGAACGAGATCGAACCGTCACGCCGGTGCTGGATCCCGAACGCGCCGTCCTGGAGGACCGGGCCCGTCGCCGTCATGAAGTAGACGGGGGCGTGGTTGCGGCCGCGCTCTCCGTGCTGCCCATGCTGGCCGCCCTGCCCGTGATCGCCGCCGTCGGCGGCCACGGGAACCGCCGTCGCCGCGGCCAGCGCGGCCAGGCCGAAGATGGGCACCGCCAGCCTGCGTACCGTCTTTCCTACCATATCTTTCTATCTCCCTTCGAACCTTTGAGTGCTTGGAATTTACAAGCGGTCGGTGGGTTTCACTGTTAAGAACTGGTACATTTGCATTAACGCTCGTTAGCGCCGGAGCTCAAGCCTCGACCCCTCGCGAGGTAGCCACTTGGAATTTCCAAGCATTAGTGTCGATCGGGACGGGGTCCAGAACGGGGATGCGGTGCGCGGAGTGAGACAGGGCCCGGCTTAGGTCCCCCGTTCCCACGATCCCTTGACTCATCGCCGGTGGACGCGATAGAACTCCCCGCGCGAGCAGATGCCGTCCGGCCGCTGGGGAGAGTCGATGGAGCTGGAAGCCGTGTTCGAGCGCCTCGCCGCCGCCGTCGACCGGCTGCGCGCGGAGGAGACGTCGACGGGCGTCCTCGGCCGCCTGGCGCCCGAGGCGCGGCGGCTGGCGGGGGCGGATCTGGCCGCCGTGCTCCTGCGCGCCGAGCCCAGCCGCGGCTGGGCGCCGGTCAGCTGGGATCCGAACGGCGCCGCCGGCTCGACGCCGATCAGCGGCGCGACCAGGTTCCCCTCCGCGCCAGGCACCCTGGTCGAGGCCGTTCTTCGTTCCAAGCAAGCGATCTGGGAGGCCTCCCTGGCCGGGGCCGGGGCCGACGATCGGGATCTGGGCGCCGCCCTCGGGCTCGGTTCGGTGGCGCTCCTGCCCGTTCACTGTGAGGGGGTGATCTGTGCCATCCTCGCGCTCGGCTGGGGGGCGCCCGGGCACGCACCGGCGCCGGGATCCGAGCCCGGCTCACCGCCGGTGCTCGTCCCCGGGCTGGCGGAGGCCCTGGCGGGCTATGCGGGGATGGCGATCGAGAACGCCGCCCTGCGCGGGGAGCTCGAGCACGGCGGGCTGCGCGCCGAGCTGAGCGCCCGCGCCGAGGGCTCCGAGGCCCTCCATCGCGTGGCCGCCGACGTCGCCGGCCGCAGCGATCCCGAGGAGATCGCGGATGACGCCCTGGGCGCCCTCCTCGGCCTCTATCAGGCGGACGCGGGGGTGTTCAACCTGCTCGACGAGGGGTCGCGGATCAGCAGCTTCGTCCACGCCGGGCTGTCCGAGGAGGAGCTGCTGCAACTGACGGCCATCTTCTCCGAGGGCCGGGGCGGGCGCGGCCGGGACGTTCAGACCCAGGTCTTCCAGCTCACCGCCACCGAGCGGCGCCGGCCCCTGCGGCGGTTCTTCGCCGAGCACGGATTCGCCAGCCTGGTCCGCGTCTCGGCCGTCTCCCAGGGCCGCGTGATCGGGCGGCTGATCCTCCTCCATCGGGAGGTCCGCCAGTACCGGCTGGACGAACTGGCTCAGCTGGAGGCGTTCGCGGTCCAGCTGGCGGGGGGCCTCCGGCTGGCCAAGGCCTACTCCGACCTCGAGTC
>JBOHUX010000223.1:0-2994 GCA_050734915.1 Candidatus Dormibacteraceae bacterium | reverse complement strand
ATTGGAGCGCGACCAGGAAGGGGGTCAGGGCCACCACCGCCGCCGCCTCCAGGGCGCGCGCGTCGGCATCCCCGCGTGGCCGGCGCAGCCGGGCGAAGGTGAGCCCGAGGGCGGTCGCCGCGAGCAGGATGCCAGCCACCCTGAGTGACCCCGGGACCGGCATGTTCTGGCCGTGCAGGCTGGCCGGCTGGACGAGCCTTTGGAGCACCGCGATTGGCGCCTGATTGTCCACATATCCGGTGCCGCCATCGATCGGCCCCAGGACCCGCGTGATGAAGACCCCCCAGTAGCCGGGCGCCGCGATCGCCGTCAGGACCGCGGCCGTCGCCGCACCGGCCGCCAGCGCTTGCCAGCGGTGCCCCCAGGCGGTGAGCAGTAGGAGCGGTCCCTGCAGGAGCTTGAGTGCCACGGCGAGCCCGAGCGCGGCTCCAGGCCATGCTCGGTCCCCACGCACCCAGCCCAGAAACCAGAGCCCGGTGAGGGCGAGGAGCACCAAGTTCAGCTGTCGCGCATAGACGTTGTCCCAGACCGGCTCGAAGGAGAGCGCGATCAGGACCAAAAGCGCCGCCATGTGCCGGTCGCGGACGCCGAGGGCGCGGATCACCGCCCAGAGGAACACGGCCAGGCACGCCTCGAGGAGGATGGTCGCCGCCGCCTCGATGCCGGCCGTCTGAACGTGGGCGAGGGGCTGAAGCGCCCAGGCCAGGAGTGGTGGATAGCTGTACCCGCCCCGAAGTCCGGGGTCTGGCCAGCCCCCGCCGCCGTAGTAGGAGACGTACGGATGCCCGGCCGCGAGATCGCGCGCGCCCAGCAGATACACGCGGAGGTCGCCCGGGAGCCCGGCGCCCAGCAGAGGTTGGAGCAGGCCGTGGATCCCGTACTCGAGCGCCAGCGGGAGCCCGGCCACGACGAGGAGCAGCGTCTGGAAGCGCGGGTTCGCGAGGGCGGAGCGGCGGGGCCTGCCGGCGAGGAGAGGCGAGGAGGCCTGGGACGCGAGGGTGGAGGCCGTGGCGGGCAACCTCGTGGGTGGGGACAGCAGCGACACCCGTGATTGACGCCCGTTCGGGGCCGCTCTTGCGGGAGCGGGCCGGGCGGCCACTGCCGGTGGCTGCTGGCCCGATCGGCGGGTCAGACGGGGAGCAGGTCCTCGATCAGGCGGGAGTCGTGCGCGAGGGCCCAGATCCCGTACCCGACGAGAGCTGCGGGGTTGGGGGTCAGCCGGCGGGGTTCGGTGAGCCGGCGCTCGATCGCCGCCCGCAGCGCGTCGGTGTCGCGGCCGGGGAAGACGGTGTGCGCCCAGCCGATGGCCGCCGCGGCATGCGCGTCGGATCCGCCCACGGGCGCGAGCCCGAGCGCCTCGTTGGCCGCACGAGCCCGGCGGTTGGCCCTCCACATGCTGGGAACGGGGCCCCCGTTGACGACCTCGATCGCGTCGAGCTGGAGCTCGGCCAGCGCATCAGGCCCGAGACCGCCGCCGCGCGGTGTGTCGGCGCACCGCCAGCAGGGATGGACCGCCACCGCCAGGCCGCCCTGGGCGTGGATGGCCGCCACGGTATCCGCCGGAGTCATCCCCCTCTCGACGTGCTGGCGGAGGAAGAGGCCGAGGATGTGGCCGCTGCTGCTGGAGATCTCCTCGCCGACGACGACGGCGGGGTGACCGGGGCCGGTGGCGGCCTGGCCGGCGGCGATCAGGGCGCCCTCGATGGTGTTGTGGTCCGTGATCGCGAGCACGTCCAGGCGCAGCCGAGCCGCCCTGGCCAGCATCTCGACGGGACCGTCGCGCCCGTCGCTGAAGCGGGTGTGCGTGTGCAGGTCGGCACGCCCGAGGGAGATCACGGCGGTGGAGTCTACTGGGGGCGCCGGATCCTCGTCACGCGTGCCGCGCGATCGAATGGCGGATCTCCGACTCGGCGGCGGCGCGCGCCTCCCAGCCGAGGACCTCGGAGTGCTTGCCGGGCTCGAGGTCCTTGTAGATGTCGAAGAAGTGGCGGATCTCGAGCAGGACGTGCTCGGGGACGTCCTCCAGGTCCCGCCACCTGACGCGGGGGTCCCGGCTGGGCACTGCCAGCACCTTGGCGTCCACCCCTCCCTCGTCGCGCATCCGGAAGACGCCCACGGCCCGGCAGCGGATGTGGCAGCCGGGGAAGGTCGGGGCACCCACCACGACGAGGGCGTCGAGGGGGTCGCCGTCCTCGCTCAGCGTCCTCGGTATGAACCCGTAATCGACAGGGTAGTGGGTGGCCGTGAACAGCTCCCGGTCGAGGTAGATTCGTCCCGTCGCGTGGTCCATCTCATACTTGTTGCGGCTCCCCTGGGGCACCTCGACCACGACGTCGAACTCGAGCGGGATCGGTTCTTGGGCTGCCACAACAGGTCAGTGTAGGAGGCGGCGTCGCCCTGCCTCCTCCGACTTGGGGATCACTCTCGGCCGATCGGCGTGCGGGTGCCCAGATGGCGGGCGGCGAACGCGAGCTGGAGCTCGAGCTGCTGGATGCGCTCCTCTACGAGGCGGGAGGCGTGGCCGGCCGCGTAGCGATGGAACTCCACCGGCTTGTCCAGCGCCCGCATGCGGGCGACGTAGTTCTCGATCTGCCGCATTGGGCAGCGGGGGTCGTTGTCCCCGCCCGTGATGTGGAGGGGCACCCGCACCTGCTCCGCGTAGGTGAGCGGCGATCGCTGCCGGTAGGCCTCCGGGATCTCGTCGGGGGTGCCGCCGAAGAGATCCCGATCGTAGGCCTTGAGCGGATCCATCTCATCGTCGAAGGCGGCCGGGTAGTCGGCCACCGGGACCTCGGCGATGCCGAGCGACCAGAGGTCGGGGCGGACGCCCAGGCCCAGCAGCGTTAGATATCCGCCCCACGAGCGCCCCGAGAGGACCAGCCGGTCGGGGTCGGCGACGCCGTCGGCGACGAGGCGGTCCCGCACCGCGTGGATGTCCGCCAGCTCGGTGAAGCCCGGATTCCCGATCAGGGCGTCCCGCCAGGCGCTCCCGTA
>JBOHUX010000222.1:0-3035 GCA_050734915.1 Candidatus Dormibacteraceae bacterium | reverse complement strand
GGCGCGGGGAGGGGACGGCGTCGAGCGTGTCGGCTGATCGGCGGCCGATCAGCCGGGCCACCTCACCCTGGGCGGCGACGCCGCCTCTTTGATCCAGCACCTCGACCTCCCACACGGCGAGGCCCCAGCGCGGATTCGCGACCGCCCGCTTGCGGACCAGGCGCCAGCGACTGCGGATGGTGTCGCCCGGCTTGACCGGCAGGTGGAACTTCCAGCTCATGCCCACCAGGCCCACCGTTGCGCAGAGCGGCACATCCATGGAGCCGAGACCGATCGCCAGGCCCGAGACGAGGCTGGCGTGGGCGACGCGGCCGCCGAAGTGGCCGGCACCCGCGTGCTCCTCATCCACATGGAGGGGGTTGAAGTCGCCGGAGAGGCCGCTGAAGGCGGTCAGATCGGCATCGGAGATGGTGCGCCCGCGTGTCTCCCACCTGCCGCCGAGCTGCAGATCCTCGAAATACTGAAGTTCCAGCCGTGCTCCTGAGCTAGGGAGTATATCGCCTTCCCAATGATAGCGGTCGATCGTTATCATATGCTATCCAGATGGCGGAGGCGCCCAGCCCCTACCGGCCTGGCATGGGTCTCGAGCCGCCCTACCTGGGGGATCGCGACCGGCAGCTGGAGCGCTTCCGGGGCTCCCTGGCCGACCGGAGCCAGCCTCACAACGTGCTCGTCATCGGACTGCGCGGGGTCGGCAAGACGGTGCTCCTCCATCACTACAGCCAGGAGGCGGAGGACGAGGGCTGGCTGGTCGTCGAGCGGGAGTTCTCGGAGGCGGACGCCGAGCCGGATCTCTTCGCCCGCACGCTGCTCTCGGACCTGCTCGATCTGACCCACCGGCTGTCGCGGTCGAAGCGGGTCAGGGACGCCGCCGGCCGCCTGGCCCAGAGCGCCCTCGACTTTCTGGGCACGCTCTCGGTGTCCTACAGCGGCATCGAGGTCGGGTTGAGAGGGGGGCGGCACCCCGCCCGGCCGCACCGGCGCTTTGACGATGACCTGCGGGAGGCGTTCACGCAGGTAGGTGAGCTCTGCCGGCGGAGCGAGCACCCCGGCGTCATGCTCCGATACGACGAGTTCCACGCCGTCGAGGAAAGGCGCGGCCAGCTCACGATCAGCGCCTTGCTGGCGGCGCTGGCGGCGGTGCAGCAGAGGGGCATCCCGATCGGGATGGTGCTCTGCGGCCTGCCCGCCCTGCAGGAGAACCTGGCTCGATCCAAGAGCTACTCCGAGCGCATGTTCACGATCGAGAGGCTGGGCAACCTCCGGCCGCCCGAGGACCGCGCGGCCCTCATCGACCCGGCCGTTCGCCATGGGCGCCGCTTCGCTGACGAGGTGGTGGAGGCGGTCATGGCCGACACCGCCGGCTACCCCTTCTTCATCCAGCTCTACGGCGACCAGCTCTGGAAGGGGGCCCGGGGCCAGACGATTGCTGACCGGGACCTGGATCGCCTCCGGCCCGAGATCCTGCGCATCCTCGACGCCAGCTTCTTCGAGTCGCGCTTCCTGCGCGCGGCCCCCTACGAGCAGCGCCTGCTCCACCTGATCGCCGCCCAGGGTGAGTCCGCGACCCTGGAGCAGCTCCAGTTCCGGTCTGGCTGGCGGAACAACCAGCTCCAGCCCGCCCTGCGCAGGCTGACCCAGAAGGGATTGGTCCACCGCCCCTCGCGGGGCAACGTCGCCTTCGCGGTCCCCATGTTCGGGGCCTACCTGCGCCGCCGGGCCGCTGATAGCAATTGATAGCAGCGAGTCGGCCGCTCTTGTCGGGGCGTCGCCGAGGATGAGACCCATGGCAACTCCTGTTTGGAGCTCCCCGCGGTCGTCCCTGCTCCCTCGACGGGACAGAATCTCCGGAGGACTGCCAGCTGCCCGACCGTCGTCAATCACTAAACGGCTACACAAGAGGTTGACACTTACTTTCCAGACGAGTACGATCCCCGAATCGCCAAGCCTGAACCGGGAGAACGAATCGTCAAGCGCCTGTTGGCTGGCGCCTTTGCCACGTCCGTCCTTCTCCTCTCCTCTCCTCTCCTCTCCTCTCGCCGCCTCAGCGGAATCCGATCGGGCCGTAGCACCGCCTAGCCCACCTGCCGGGTTCCACCTGAATCTAGGCCCCCCAGCAGGGGTCAGCGTTGAAGTACAAGAGGTCACGCTGCCAGCTGCTGAATGTGCTGCAATGAATCGGACTCTCGTGGCGGCCGGGAAAACTCCGGAAGCAAGCTGCCTTGCCATCCACAAATCATGGGGACAGAACCACCTATCCTTGCCTCCTGGCTCGAGCGTGACTGCCCCTTCCGGACTCTCCGTGGCGGTCACAACAGCGAGTTCAGGGTATTGGTACTGGTCCTGGGGAGATCAACTCTGTTCGATCTATGGGTGCTGGTATTCGAGCCTGAGCCTCCAAGAGGATGGTGACGCCAACGGCTCGCACGTCTGGCAATGGCACGTCTATTGCACACCTTCTGGGGTGAACACAAGTGTGACATGGTGTGGCTATTTCTGGAATGGGGGCGGCTATCCTAACTATGCGATGCAGTTCGGGCTCAACGGGCAAGGATGCGCATTCTATAATGGGGGCCCCCTCTGCTTTGGTCACGGTATGCGCCGCTGGATCGATGACTACGGGAATCCAGGGTCCTTTTCATGGTGGTAGCCTGAACTGTGATTGCGAAGTGGCCGGCTGGCTTGGTACTTTGGATTTTGTCAGTGGTGATTTTGGTGGCTGCCGTTCTCTTGCTGGCGGACATAATTGGCCTCGTGTTCGGGGTGCACCATCTGTCGGGAGGATGCAACCATATCCCCATTGTGAATGGACAGCCGCTTCGCGGCTGCCACGCGGCACTCAAAGGGGGTGCCTGACCCAGCTCGCCCGAGGAATCCGGGGACGGTGCTCTCGCCCAGTCGGCGACGCTTGGGCGGTTAGCGTCCACGGACGTGGTGTACGAGTTCCGGTCTGAGAGGCCTGGATAGAAGACGACCATCGATCATCCTTTGCGGACCTTCACACCCACAAGGAGAAACCGATGGCCAAGCCCAGT
>JBOHUX010000221.1:0-3081 GCA_050734915.1 Candidatus Dormibacteraceae bacterium | reverse complement strand
GTTCTGGTTGGCCCTCTCCCAGATCGTGATCTGGTCCCAGACCTGGGCCGCGCTCAACCCGACCAGCTCCGCGTAGAGCCGTGCCCGGTGATCGGCGGCCACCTGGCGCTGCTCCTTCTCGACGCTCAGGAGGGCGACGTTCGAGTTCAAGCTCAGCTCGACCGCGTGCGCGTGGGCCCCGACGGAGGTGACCTCGGCGAGGCGGTCGAGGAGGTCGGTCACGTTGCCGGCCTCGCCGGCGAGGACGAGCAGGGAGCTGGGCTGGACGTAGATCGCGCGCTCGAGTGTGACCAGCTCCTGGCGATCACTGGCGATCTGCGCCTTGGTACTCGGGATCTGGGCATCAAGGGTGGCCAGGCGACGGTCGAGGCCGCCCAGCTCCATCTCGACGCCGGCGATCTGAGACGACGCGGGGCGTGCGGAGGTGGACGGCGCGCTGGCGAGTGTGAACGCCTGGTCCGCCGGTGCCGCGGCGCGTGAAGGCACCGTGGCAGCCCCGTAGTGCGCATGAGGGGCGACGAGCAACGCCGCGACGAGCGTGAGCGGCCACCACAGCCGCCGCGCGGCGAGCACCGACACCCCCTTGGTCGGCAACCCCATCCGAGACCGAGAGGGTAACAGACGGGCGCGAGCTCGCGAATGGCCGCCGGACCCCCAAACACTGGAGCTTGACTGTCATCCCCTGGTCCCGCCGAGGCCGACCGGGTGACCCCCAAGAGAACTCGGAAGAGAACTCAGAAGAGAACTCAGAAGAGGGGCTCGAGAAAGTGCGCGCAAAGTGTGGCGCGTCGAACCGCACATGGTTACGCTTCGGGCTCGATGCGATCTCGTGCGGCGTGGCAGCCGGCGGTGGGGCTCGCCCTCTTTCCGGCGGCCGCCGGGCCGGGCCCATCCCTGGCTCCGCTGCTGCTGATCGTGATTCTGGCGACGGTCGCCGCCGCCGCCTGGTGGTTCCTGCGCCGCCGGGATCCGCGCTCTCTTCCGGTCACCGTGCGGCACCGGCTCGGCCGGGTCCGGCTGCCCTCCACCCATCCCGAGTTCTGGCGCGCGCTGCGGGATCCGGACACCAATCAGGCGCTTCCCGGACCGGCGTCCGGCTCCGGGGCCGCCGGGACCGCCGGGACCGCCCGGGCGGCTGAGGTCGCCAGGCCGGCTTCCCGGCCCCAGATCCGGCGCCGGCGACGGCGCGACTGAAGCGCGCCGGCGCCAGGCTCCTGGCGCCATGCCTGTGAGATCCTGAGCTGGAGATGAGCCCGCCATGAGACCGCGCGCGGTGGTCGTCGGGGCCGGGTTCGCCGGCGTGGCGGCCGCCCGGCGCCTGGCGGGGGCCCCCGTCGATACGCTGGTGGTGGACAAGCGCAACTTCCACCTCTTCACACCCCTGCTCTACCAGGTCGCCTCCTCGCTCCTCGCTCCTTCGGAGATCGCTCAGCCCGTGCGCGCGATCCTCCGCGGCGTGCCGGGCGCCGAGTTCCGGATGGCGGAGGTGCTGGGCGTCGACCTGCGGGCCCGCATGCTGGCCACCGACCGGGGCCCGCTACCGTATGACTACCTGATCCTGGCCGCCGGCAGTGTCAACGACCACTTCGGGCTCGAGGGCGTGGCCCGGGGATCCTTCAACCTCAAGGACATGGAGTCGGCATTGGAGCTCCGGAACCGGGTCCTGAGCGTCTTCGAGTCGGCGCGCTGGACTGCCGATGGAGAGGCCCGGCGCCGCCTGCTGACCTTCACTGTGATCGGCGGAGGACCGACCGGCATCGAGTACGCCGGGGCACTCGGCGAGCTGGTCGGGCTGGTCTTACGAAGGGACTTCCGGGAACTGGACGTGTCGGAGGTCTCGATCGAGCTGATCGAGGCTTCGGATCACCTGCTGGACGCCTTCCTGCCAGGGCTCCGCGAAGCCGCCCGCCACCACCTCGAAACCAAGGGCATCCGCCTGCGCCTGGGGACGTCGGTGAAGAGCCTGCGCGGTGACGATCTGGAGCTGGCCGGCGGCACCACAATCCCGGCGGGGACCGTGGTCTGGGCGGCCGGCGTCCGCGCGGCGCCTCTCGGCGCGACCCTGGCGGTGCCGATCGGGCACGGGGGCGCCGTCGAGGTCCTGCCCACCCTCCAGCTTCGAGGCCGGCCGGAGGTGTTCGTGGCCGGCGACATGGCGGCCGTGGGGTCGGCCGGCGGCCAGCTTCCGATGCTGGCCACGGTCGCCATCCAGGAGGGACAGCACGCCGCGGCCGGGGTCCGCGCCCTGGCCACCGGCGCCGCCGTGGCCGACTTCTCGTTCCGGGATCCGGGCATCATGGCGACGATCGGGCGCAACGCCGCCGTGGTCCAGACGCGGCGGCTCCGGCTGACCGGACGCCTGGGCTGGCTGGCGTGGCTGGCCGTCCACCTCGTCAGGATCCTGACCCTCAGGAGCCGGGCGGTGGTGCTCATCAACTGGGCCTGGAACTACGTGGTCTTCGACCGCCCGGTACGCCTCATCCTCCGCGCCAGCGGGGGCGGACGGCCTCCGGCGGGTGACCGGCCCGGGATCGGCGGCGATGATGAGACCCGGCCGCGATGATCAGACCCTGCGTCGATGAGGTGCCGAGCTGCTGTCGCAGGAAGCGCCGCGCTTCCCGGCTCTGGCTCAGGCCGCGGAGCGGGGGCGCAAGAAGGCGCGCAGCTCGGGCGGGAAGCGCTCGAGCATGTCGTCCGTGATCTGGAAGGAGCTCTCGGTGCTTCTCTGCGCCAGCATGGTATCGACCGCCGACCGGACGAGCTGGCTGGTCGCCGCCAGGGGCATGCCGATCTCGTTCAGCGCCTGGGTGTGCTCCTCGAGGAAGGCCTCGACGGCGGCCTGGAGCTCGGCCGCGGCTGAGTCCAGCGCTCGGGTCGGCGCGGTCGGATCGTCGCCCTCACTGAGCGCCTTCAACTGACTGCCCTTGGCCTCCCAGAACCGCCGGCCGAGGGGCCCGAGCGCGGTCGCGAGCTCGCGGCTCAGCCGCCGGACGGCCTTGATCCGGGAGGTCTTGACCTCGGCCACCCAGCGCGCCCGCGCCTCCGCGTCGCCGAGCGCACAGCGCCCATAGAACCCGGGCC
>JBOHUX010000220.1:0-3098 GCA_050734915.1 Candidatus Dormibacteraceae bacterium | reverse complement strand
TTTTCAATTGCACCTCACCCAGGTCATTGCCATCGGCGCCGGCGAAGTACTGGCCCGCCTCCCAGACCGCGAGGGAGACCCCCGCCTCCAGGAGGCAGACGTCGATGTACTGGCCGGTGCCCGTCTCCCGCAGCGCGTGGAGGGCGGAGACCGCGGCCAGCGCCCCGTAGAGCGCGCAGACGAGATCGCAGACCGGCACCCCGACCTTGACCGGATCTCCGTCGGGCATGCCTGTGATGCTCATCAGCCCCGAGCGCGCCTGGGCCATGATGTCCATGCCCGGCTGCGCGGCCAGCGGCCCGTCCTGCCCCCAGCCGGAGGCGGCGACGTAGATGAGCCGGGGGCTGATCGCGCGCAGCGAGGGGTAGTCGAGGCCGAGGTCGCCCATGGTGCCGGGCCGCAGGTTCTCGACCACCACGTCGGCGGTCGCCACCAGGTCCCGGAACACCCGCTTGCCGTCCTCGGCCTTGAGATCGAGCACCAGTGAGCGCTTGTTGCGGTTGAGCCTGACGAAGGGAGAGCTCTCACCTTCGAGAAAGGGCGCCACCAGGCGGACCTGGTCCCCGCCGCCGGGCTGTTCGATCTTGATCACCTCAGCTCCGAGGTCGGCCAGCTGCATGCCGCAGAAGGGCCCCGCCATGTAGTTGCCGACCTCCAGCACGCGGATCCCCGCCAGAGGAGGCCGCGCTCCGTCTCCGGAGCCGCTCACAGGCCCTCCGAGCCGGCGCCCGATGATGGGGAGGGCGTGCCCGCCGGCGCCGGCGAGGCGGCCGCGATCTGGGCCGCCTCGTAGCCGAGCACCTCCCGCAGGACCGCCTCCGTGTGCTCGCCGAGCAGGGGGGGCGGGAGGCGGATCGGTGCCCCCTGCCCGTCCAGCTTCCAGGGCGCCCCGACCTGAGCCAGCCGGCCGGCGACCGGATGATCGACCTCGACGCGCATGTGCCTCTCCGCCGCCAGCGGGCTGGCGAACGCCTCTCCCATGTCGAGGATGGGGCCGGCCGGGATGCCCCCCTCCTCCAACCGTGCCAGCCATTCCGCGCGCGGCCTCTGGATCAGCCGGCGCTCGATCTCGGCGATGAGCCGCCGGCGCCCCGCCTGACGCTGGGCGTTGGTGGCGAACCCCGGGTCCTCGGCCAGCTCCGGCGCCTCCAGCACCTGGCAGAAGCGCCGGTACTGCGAATCCGAGCCGACGGCGACGTTGATGAAGCCGTCCTGGGTCCTGAAGGAGCCGTAGGGGACGATCGTCGAGTGATGGTTGCCGGCCCGGCCGGGTGGCCGCCCGGTCGCGAAGAGCAGCCCCGCCTGGTAGGTGTGCAGCGCCAGGAGGGAATCGTTGAGTGCGACGTCTATGTAGCGCCCCTCGCCCGTCCGGCCCCTCTCCACCAGGGCCGCCAGGATGGCGTGGGCGGCGAACATGCCGGACGTGATGTCGCCGACCGGAACCCCGACCTTGGTCGGGGGGCCCTCGTGGGCGCCGGTCAAGCTCATCAGCCCCGAGGTGCCCTGCGCGATCTGATCGTAACCGGCCAGGCGGGGCTGGTTCTGCCCGAATCCGCTGATGGAGGCGTAGACGAGCGCCGGCCGCCGGCGGCGCAGCTCTTCCGGTCCCAGCCCGAGCCGCGCCGCGGTGCCCGGCTTGAAGTTCTCCACGACCACGTCTGAGGCGAGCGCCAGGGCAACCGCCGCGTCGCGGCCGGCGGGGCTCTTGAGGTCGAGCGCCACGCTCCGCTTGTTCCGGTTCACGGACATGAAGTAGGACGACTCGCCGTTCACGAAGGGGGGCCCCCAGCGGCGGGAGTGATCGCCCTCGCCGGGCGGCTCCACCTTGATGACGTCCGCGCCGAGGTCACCCAGGAGCATCGTGCAGTAGGGCCCGGCCAGCGCGTGGGTGAGGTCGAGGACGCGGATCCCGGCCAGGGGCAGCGGCGCGGCATCCACCGGCGCGTCGCTCACCCTGGGAATCCGGCCGCGGCGATCACGGCCGCCGGATCCGGCCCGGTCCCGGGCCCGTCACCCGGCCCGGGTCCCGACGGCGCGGCCGTTCGACTCCCCCTTGACCCCGGCCTCCTTGCGCCCAGGCTCCCTCTCGGGGGGGGCTCCCCGGCTCCGGTTCAAGGAGCTCCGCGGGTGCCGGACCAGAAGCCCGAAGCGGCCGCGAACCTGCCGCACCCGGCGCGATCGCTCCTCCCGGCGCCTCAGGAGCGCCTTCGTCGACATGCCGCCGAGCTGGCCCAGCTCCTCGAGCAGCGTCTGCCGCAGCACACCGGCCATCAGCTCCGGCGCCTCGTGCGCGGCGGGCTGCTCGGGGACGATACGGTCCACCAGGCGAAGCTCGACGAGGTCGGTAGCGGTGACCTTGAGGCGCGCGGCAAGATCGTGGGCATGCTCGGCGTCGTGGTAGAGGATGGCGGAGGCGGCCTCGGGGGCGATCACCGAGAAGATGGCGTTCTCCAGCATCAGGAGGCGGTCGCCGACCGAGAGGGCGAGCGCCCCGCCGCTGCCTCCCTCGCCGAGCACGACGTTGATGATGGGCGTCCGCAGGCGGGCCAGCCGGGCCAGCGACTCGGCGACGGCGCCGGCCGCGCCGCTCGCCTCGGCCTCCGCATCGACGGCCGCGCCCGGGGTGTCCACCAGCGTGACCAGAGGGAGGCCTAACCGCTCGGCGAGGGTGAAGGCACGCTGCGCCTTGCGAAAGCCGCTCGGAAGGGTGTGGCCGCCCGTGCGGGAGCCGCGGTCCTGCGCCACCACCACCACCGCGTGCGGGCCGAGACGGCCGACGCCGGCCACGATCGAGTCGTCGTCGGCGCCCTCACGATCGCCGTGCAGCTCGAAGAGCTCGGTGAAGACGCGGGCCGCCATGGCGCGGCCGCTGGGGCGGTCCGGGTGGCGGGACAGCTCGACGGTCTCCCAGACCGGTCGCCGGCCGGCCGGGGGAAGCGTCCGGGCGGCGGGCTCGGCCTTCTGGGTGGGGAGCTCGGCGGGCCGCAGCATGGAGACGAGCGCGCCGAGCGCGGGGCGGAGGCGGGGCCTCTCCAGGATGGCGTCGATGGTGCCGTGCTGGAGGGCGAACTCGGCGCTGCCCGGGGGCGCGGCATCGC
>JBOHUX010000219.1:0-3111 GCA_050734915.1 Candidatus Dormibacteraceae bacterium | reverse complement strand
GTCGGGACGTCCTCGTAACCCCCACCTGCACCCAGCCAGCCCCCCCGCTGGAGACGATGGGCCGCGACGTGGCCACCGCCCACCACGAGTTCCTCGACTGGCTCAGCTTCACCTTCCCTTACAACTGCACAGGCCAGCCGGCCATCAGCCTGCCCCTGGGGATGACGTCGTCCGGCCTCCCGATCGGCGTTCAGCTGGTGGGGCCGCCGGGCGGCGAAGCGATCATCCTGGAGCTCGCGGCGCAGCTCGAGGAGGCGCTGCCCTGGGCGGCGCGGCGGCCGCCGCTGGCCGGCATTTGAGGCTGCGGGTCGAGTCCGGCGAGTCGGGGGGCCGGCGGCTCCTCGCGCCGTCGGGGATCCGGCCCACGGAGGCGCTCGTCAGGGCCGCGATCTTCGACATGCTGGCCGAGGCGGTGCTCGGCGCGGCGGTGATCGACCTCTTCGCCGGCTCGGGGGCACTCGGGATCGAGGCCCTCTCGCGGGGCGCGCGCTTCGCGGTCTTCGTGGAGCGGGCGCGGTCCTATGCTACCATCCTGCGCCAGAACTTGGACGCCCTCGGCTATCGCCAGCGCAGCCGGCTCGAGGTCGCCGATGCGATACGGTGGCTCGAAGCCCACCCGGCCGACCTCGGGGCCTCGAGCCTGGTGCTGCTCGATCCTCCGTACGGCGACCTCTCGCTCGGCGCCTCGCTCTCCACCCTCGACCGGCTCGCCTCCCCCGGCACGATCGTCGTCGCCGAGCACCGCGTGGGGGCCGAGCTGCCCGGACTCGAACGGCTGCGGCGCCTCCGCGAGCGCCGCTATGGGGACAGCGCCGTGACCGTGCTTCGCGCCCGGCCATGAGCGAGGCCGTCTACCCCGGCAGCTTCGACCCCTTCACCAACGGCCACCTGGACGTCCTCGACCGCGCCCTCAAGGTCTTCGACCGCGTCATCGTGGCCGTCCTCGCCAACCCGGCCAAGGAGCCGCTGCTCACGACCGAGGAGCGGGTGCAGGTGATCCGGGCCGTCCTCCAGGACCGGGAGCGGGTGGAGGTGGACTCGTTCCAGGGTCTGACCGTGGACTACGCGCGGCGGCGCGGCGCGGGCACGCTGGTACGGGGGCTGCGCGCGTACTCCGACTTCGACGCCGAGCTGCAGCTGGCGCTCATGAACCGCAAGCTGGCCCCCGACGTGCAGACCATCTTCCTGATGTCCAGCTTCGCCCACATCTTCGTCGCCTCCAGTACCATCAAGGAGATCGCGGGCCACGGGAGGGACGTGAGCGACTTCGTGCCTCCCGCCGTCGCTGAGAAGCTCAAGGAGAAGTTCCAATAAAGGTCGACGAGATCCTGGATCGGTTCGAGTACCTGGTCCATCACGCCCGCCACGTCCCCTTCTCGAGCCAGGTCATGCTCGACGAGGACGAGATGATGGATCTTCTGGACCAGGTCCGGTTCAACCTCCCGGAGGAGATCAAGCAGGCGAACTGGACCGTCCAGGAGCAGCAGCGTCTCATCTCCGAGGCCCACGCGGAGGCGGCGCGGATCATGGCCAAGGCCAACGAGCGGGCCGAAACGGCCATCTCCGAGCAGGAGATCCTCCGCCGAGCCGAACGGCAGTCCCAGCAGACGATCCGCGATGCACAGGCGCGCTCCGAGCAGATCATCCGCGAGGCGGAGTCCTACGCGCTCGAGCAGCTGCGGCAGTTGGAGGCCCACCTTGGCCGGACGCTCGCCACCGTGAAGCGCGGCGTCGAGGCGCTTCACACCAGCACCGAGGAACCGCAGATGGCGATGGCGGCCGACCGGGAGCCCGGACTGGAGGAGTTCGACTAGCCCGTCCGGGCCAGGTTCGTCGCCCCCGTCGGGCGGGATCCGGCCGAGAGGGGTGAGGCCACAATTGACCGGTGGCCAGGGTCGTGATCGTGGGCGGGGGCGTGATCGGGTGCGCGATCGCGGAACGTCTGGCCCGCGAGAGGCACCAGGTGACCCTCTGCGAGCGGGATCGGGTCGGGAGCCACGCCTCGGGCGCGGCGGCCGGCCTTCTGGCTCCCTATAGCGAGTCCGACCGGCCGGGTGGCTTCTTCGACCTCGCGCTTCGCAGCTATCGGCTCTTTCCCGATCTGGAGCGGCGCCTGCGGCTCGAATCAGGGGTGGACGTCGAATACCGGGAAGGTGAGAGCCTGACCCTCGCCTTCAGCCCGGACGACGAGCAGCGGATCCGGCGCCTGGTGGCGTGGCAGTCACCCGACTTGGGCGCGCGCTGCCTGGACCGGGAGGAATGTCGGCGCCGGCAGCCCGAGCTCGGTCCCGAGGTCCGCGGCGCCGCGCTCCTCCCCCAGGGCCAGGTCAGCCCGCCGCGGCTGGTCCGGGCCCTGGCCTGGGCGGCGGCGAGGGCGGGCGCCTCCATTCGGGAGGGCGCTCCCGTCCTGGCCCTGAGCGGTTCCGGCGACCGGGTCGAGGGGGTCCGCGTGTCCGGCGAGCAGCTGGCCGCCGACTGGGTGGTGGTGGCGGCCGGCCCCTGGAGCCCGGGCGTCACCCTGAGCCTGGGCCTGGAGCTGGACGTCCTCCCGCGGCGAGGACAGCTCATCGCGCTGGCCCCCGGCGGCCCGGGCCTGACCCGGATCCTGACCTGGGGGCACCACTACCTGGTGCCCAAGCCGGACGGAACGCTGATCGCCGGCAGCACCGAGGAGGAGACCGGCTTCCAGTCGGATCCCACCGCCGCCGGCGTCGCCGGCCTCCTTCAAGCCGCGCGGCGGGCTGTCCCGGGCCTCGATCGAGCTGTCCTCAAGGGCGTCTGGGCGGCCCTCCGGCCCGCCACCCCCTCCGGCCTGCCGGTGATCGGACCCTCCGCCACCCACGCCAACCTGGTGGTGGCGACCGGACACCATCGAAACGGCATCCTCCTCGCGCCGGTCACCGCCGACATCGTCGCGCGCGGGCTGGCGGGGAACTGGCAGCCGATCTCGGATTGATTCTGGTGGACCACCAGGACCTCCTCGCCATGCTCGGTGACGGCGTGCCGGACGGGGCGGGAGGCGTCTGGGCCGAGCTGGGATCGGGGGAGGGCAACTTCACCCTCGCGCTCCTGGACAGGCTCGGCCCGGGGGCCGAGCTCCACTCGGTGGAC
>JBOHUX010000218.1:0-3144 GCA_050734915.1 Candidatus Dormibacteraceae bacterium | reverse complement strand
GGCCGACGCGCCGGCCGAGGTGGTGGTGGCCAACCACTGCTACGGCCTGTTCGAGCTGGCGGCCGTGTACCTGTCCCAGGCGGCGCCCCGCTTGGAGCAGGCGCAGCTGGCCATCGACGCTCTCGGTCACGTCGTGGAGGGGCTGGGCGACCGGCTAGGCGAGGCCGCCGGACCGCTGCGCGACGCCCTTGCCCAGGTGCGACTCGCCTTCGTGCAGCTCGGGGCGACCCACCAGGCGCCGTCCGCGGCCGGTCCCGCCAACGGCCAGACGGTCGAGGGCGGGAACGCCCGGGGCGACTGACCGGGTCCGCTGCCGCCAGCCGGCGACCGCAGCCCCGGCTGGCGGCAGCCGTCAGCGGCCCACGTACTGGCGCAGCTCGGCCAGGGCCTCCTCGCTCCGGGCGATGGCGGCCACGAGGTCGCGCCGGAGCGACTCGAGCTGGGCGGTCTTGGCGTCGATCCGCTCGACCATGTCCTTGCGGATGGCGATGGCCTCCTCACGCAGCCGGGCCCGGACCTCGGGGCGGCCGGAGCTCTCCTGGTACGCGCTCCGCAGCTCGGTCAGCCGCCGCTCGGAGTCGATGAAGGCCTTGACCTCGTCGAGGCTGAGCCCGAGCCCGTCGCGCAGCTCGAGGATCCGCTTGAGCTGCCCGGCGTCCTCCTCCCGGTAGCGACGCTCGCCACCGGCGGTGTGGCCGGTCGGGGTGAAGATGCCCCGTTCCTCGTAGTAGCGCAGGGTGCGGGCCGACACCCCCGCCAGGGAGGCGAAGTCCCCGATCCGCATGCCCTCGGTCATCCCGGGCCCCCGACGGCCTTTGCCACGGGTGCCGCCGGATCCCTCAGGAGGACCGCGCCCTGCGCCGGGTCGCCGTTCCCCGGTGCACGGCCTCGGGCAGGCACGCTGCGGCCACCGACAGCCCGACGACGATCAGGATGCACCCGAGGCCGACCAGCCGGCCCTGGCGAGGGAAGGAGGCGGCGACGGCGACGCCCGCGGTGAACAGCACCGAAGCAGTGGCCAGGGCCAAGATGAGCCAGTGCCGGGATGGCGCTCGACGGCCGGAGCTCAGGCGCCGGGCAAATGCCGGGTCGCTGTCCAAGACGGCCTGCTCCAGGTCGGTGAGCACCTGGTGGTCGTGGGGAGACAGCTCCATGGCGGCGTCCTCGTAACGCGTCGGTCACGCAGTGGGCGCGGTGACCGTCGGTGGTGTCGGCGACCTGAGAGCATACCGGTGACGCCACGCCCGCGCGGGTGAAGTCGAGGCAGCCACCACGAGCCCTGACAGGCCGTCTTCGCCAGGCACCCAGGTGCCCGGCCCGATAGGGGCTCATCGCTCCCGCTCCCCGCCCTTCCGAGCGGTCCCGGACCGAACGCTCGCATCGGGTCCACCGGCGCCGCTGGCCAGCGAGGCCCCCCGAGCATCGACGGGCGCCCCCTCGAGACCCGGGAGGGACACGTCCTCCTCGGCCTCCTCTCGGTGGTGGTACTTGCCCCCCCGCAGTGCCGAGGCGAGGGCGGCGACGAAGACGCCCCCGGCGGCGAAGTAGAAGGCCTCGGTCAGGCCCTTGCCGAAGGGCTTGGCGATCAGGCTCGGGAAGAAGGACCGACCAGTGAGGAACGCCGCCTTTGCGTGGGGCAGGTGGGCCAGCGTCGGCCCGAGGAGGGTCTTCATCGGGTTGTAGCCCAGCAGGGCCGAGAACACGGTCGTGGTCGGTGGGAGCTTGGAGACACGCAGCGCGGCGGCCCGGGGCACCCCGTGGGACGTGAGCCCGGAGACCAGGGCGTGGGGGAGGCTCGCCGCGAGGCCCAGGATGATGAGGGTGAAGAAGATCCCGATCGACAGGACCATCGACGAGTTCTGGAAGGTGGCCACCATGCCCGCTCCCCCGCCGCGCTGGTCGGGGGGGAGGCTGTTCATGATCCCCGCCCGGTTCGGGGACGAGAAGAGCCCCATCCCGAGGCCGTTCATCAAGAGCAGGAGCGCGAACCAGACGTACGAGAAGTCGACCGGCAGGAGGGTCAGCAGGAGGAAGCTGGCCCCTGCCACGATCATCCCTCCGGTGGCGAAGGGTCGGGCACCGTAGCGGTCGGACAGGAAGCCCGACGCCGGGCCAGAGATCAGGAAGCCTGCGGTGAGCGGCAGCATGTAGATGCCCGCCCACAGCGGCGTGACGCTGAACGAGTAGCCGTGCAGCGGCAACCAGATCCCCTGCAGCCAGATGATGAGGATGAACATCGTCCCTCCGCGCCCGAGCGCGGCCAGCAGGCCGGCGAAGTTGCCGGCGGCGAACGCCCGGATGCGGAACAGCGGCAGGCGGAACATGGGGTTGGCGGCCACCTTGGTCTCGATGAAGCCGAAGAGCACCAGCACGGCGACCCCCCCGCCGAGCATGGCCAGCACAAAGGGGTTGGTCCAGCCCATCGTCCTGCCGCCGTAGGGGATGATCCCGTAGGTGATGCCGATGAGCACGGCGATCAAGCCGGCGCCGAAGGTGAGGTTGCCCAGCCAGTCGATGCGCGAGGGGGTGCGAACGCCGGTGTCACGCAGCTTGAGGTACGCCCAGACCGTCCCGAACAGCCCGATGGGGACCGAGACGAGGAACACCAGGCGCCAGTCCAACGGGCCGAGCAGCCCACCGAGGATGAGGCCGATGAACGAGCCGCCGATGGCGGCGACCCCGTTGATGCCGAGGGCCAGGCCCCGCTGGTCCTCGGGGAAAGCGTCGGTGAGGATCGCCGAGGAATTGGCGAAGAGGAAGGCGCCACCCACCCCTTGGCCGATCCGCATGACGATGAGCCACATGGCGCCGCTGGGTCCTTGCATCCAATCGATCGAGAGCAGGATCGAGAAGAGGGTGAACACGGCGAAGCCGAGGTTGTACATCTTCACCCGCCCGAAGATGTCGCCGAGGCGCCCGAAGCTCACCACCAGGACCGCGGTGACCACCATGAACCCGAGGATCAGCCACAGCAGGTAGCTGACGTTGGAAGGCACGAGGGGGCTGAGGTGGATCCCCCGGAAGATGTCGGGAAGTGCGATCAGCATGATCGACATGTTGATCGCGGCGAGCAGGATGCCCACCGTGGTATTGGAGAGGGCGATCCACTTGTAACGAGGGCCGACACCCTCCAGGACGCTCTCC
>JBOHUX010000217.1:0-3160 GCA_050734915.1 Candidatus Dormibacteraceae bacterium | reverse complement strand
GAGCAGCGCGAGGGTCATGTCGAACCTCGTCTTGAACCGTTCGACCGCCGAGAGGGCCTGGGTGGACCGGTCGATCAGCCGCTCGGTGCGCTGGAGAGTGTGCCGCATCTGGCCCCGGTACACGGTGACCGACCCCATGGCCTCCGAGACGCTGATGACGGGCACGTCGAGGGACCGCGCCACCCGCTCCGCCGTCCGGTGCCGGGTCCCGGTCTCGCTGGTGGGAATGGACGCACGCGGCATGAGATGGACGTTCGCACGGGCGATGTGCGCGGCGTCGGGGCTGAGGATGATCGCCCCGTCCATCTTCGCCAGCTCCGAGAGCCGCTGCGGCGTGAGCTCGGCGTCCATGATGAAGCCGCCGGTGCAGATCGACAGCACCGCCGGTTGGTCCCCGACGACCACCAGGGCGCCGCGCTTGGCTTGGAGGATCCGGTCGAGGCCATCTCGAAGCGGCATGCCCGGCGCCACCAGGGCCAGCGCCTCCCGCAGCGGATCACCCTGGTCGGCCACACGGGCATGGTACCGGCACCGTGCTCGCCGAACGCCCGCCGCGGCCCTCAGTCGGCCGAGCCGCTCCCGGCCATCTCCATCGGCGGGGGCTCGACTCCTTCGACCGCTTTGAAGGTCAGGTGCGGTCCGTCCTCGCTTTCGCCAGGCTCGGGGTCCAGGTCGACCACGATCGTCTCGCCGACCCGGAAGTCCTTCCACAGGATCCGCTCGGAGAGCGGATCCTCGACAAGCTGCTGGATGGCCCGCCGCAGCGGCCGGGCGCCCAGTTGCGGGTCGTAGCCCTTCTCGGCCAGGAAGTCCCGGGCGGCAGGCGTGAGCTCCAAGCCGAGACCCTGGTCGGACAGCTGCCGGGCGGTCCTCGCCACCATGAGGTCGACGATCTCCATGACCTCTTCACGGGAGAGCTCGTGGAAGACGATCACCTCGTCGATCCGGTTGAGGAACTCGGGGCGGAAGTGCGCCTTGAGCGCCTCGTTGACCTTGGCCTTCATCCGCTCGTAGGTGACCGCCTCCGAGGTCTTGGCGAAGCCGACCGAGGTCTTGCGCAGATCCGCAGTGCCGAGGTTCGAGGTCATGATGAGGACGGTGTTCTTGAAGTCCACCGACCGACCCTGCGCGTCGGTCAGCCGCCCGTCCTCCAGGATCTGGAGCAGGGCGTTGAACACGTCCGGGTGGGCCTTCTCGACCTCGTCGAAGAGCACGACCGAGAACGGCTTGCGGCGCACCGCCTCGGTGAGCTGCCCGCCCTCCTCGTAGCCGACATAACCCGGCGGGGACCCCACCAGGCGGCTGACGGTGTGCTTCTCCATGTACTCGCTCATGTCGAGCTGGATCAGCGCGTCCTCGTCGTCGAAGAGGAACTCGGCCAGCGTCTTGGCGAGCTCGGTCTTCCCGACGCCGGTCGGACCCAGGAAGATGAAGGAGCCGCTGGGCCGCTTCGGGTCCTTGAGGCCGGCCCGGGTCCGGCGGATCGCACGCGAGAGCGCCTTCAGGGCCTCCTCCTGGCCGATGACCCGCTTGTGGAGCTCGTCCTCCATCCGCAGCAGCTTGGCGGTCTCCTCCTCGGTGAGGCGGTAGACGGGGATGCCCGTCCAGTGGGCCAACACCTCGGCGATGACCTCCTCGTCAACCACGTCGAAGAGGTCGACGCCCTCGGAACGCCACTCGGCCTCCAGCGCCGACTTCTTGTCGAGGTTCTCCTGCTCCTTGTCCGAGAGCAGCTTCGCCTGCTCGAAGGCGCCCTTGCCGATGGCCGCCTCCTTGTCCGCCCGAAGGCGGGCGATCTGCTCGTCCAGCTTCTTGTAACCGGGAGGCGACGTCATCCGCCGGATCCGCAGACGGCTGCCGGCCTCGTCGATGAGGTCGATCGCCTTGTCCGGCAGGAACCGGTCCGCGAGGTACCGGTCGGCGAGGTTGGCGGCCGCCACGAGCGCCTGGTCGGTGATCGTCACCGCGTGGTGGGACTCGTAGCGGTCCCGCAGTCCCTTCAGGATGTCGATGGTGAGGGTGACCGAGGGCTGGGCGACCTTGACCGGCTGGAACCTCCGCTCGAGCGCAGCGTCCTTCTCCAGGTGCTTGCGGTACTCGTCGAGGGTGGTGGCGCCCACGGTCTGCAGCTCGCCGCGGGCGAGCATCGGCTTCAAGATGGAGGCCGCGTCGATCGCGCCCTCTGCGGCGCCGGCGCCGACCAGGGTGTGGAGCTCGTCGATGAACAGGATGATGTCGCCGCGGGTCCGGATCTCCTTCAGGACCTTCTTCAGGCGCTCCTCGAAGTCACCCCGGTAACGGCTCCCTGCGACCAACGCGCCGAGGTCCAGCGTGTAGAGCTGCTTGCCCGCCAGCGTCTCCGGCACCTCGTTGGAGACGATCCGCTGGGCGAGGCCCTCCACGATGGCGGTCTTGCCCACGCCCGGCTCTCCGATTAGGACGGGGTTGTTCTTGGTGCGGCGGGAAAGCACCTGCATGACCCGCTCGATCTCCTTCTCACGGCCGATGACCGGGTCGAGCTTCGAGTCACGCGCGAGCTGGGTGAGGTTGCGCCCGAACTGGTCGAGGACGGGCGAGCCCGACGGTGCGTCCGACGACGAGGAGCCGGCTCCAACCCCCGCGGCCTCCTTGCCCTGGTACCCGGACATGAGCTGGATGACCTGCTGGCGCACGCGGCCAAGGTCGGCACCGAGGCTGACCAGGACCTGCGCGGCCACGCCCTCCCCCTCGCGGACGAGACCCAGGAGCATGTGCTCGGTCCCGATGTAGCTGTGACCCAGCTGGAGCGCCTCGCGCAGCGACAGCTCGAGCACTTTCTTCGCCCGCGGGGTGAACGGCGGGGAGCCGCTCGGGGCGGTGCCCGCCATCCCGATCGTCTCCTCGACCTTCTCCCGTACCGCATCGAGCGATATGCCGAGCGACTCCAGGGCCTTGGCCGCGACCCCCTCCCCCTCGTGGATCAGGCCCAAGAGGATGTGCTCGGTCCCGATGAAGCTGTGATTGAGTAGCCGAGCTTCCTCTTGCGCCAGCACGAGCACCCGTCGCGCCCGGTCGGTGAACCGTTCGAACACGTGACCGCCTCCAAGGTGGTTGGTTCCTGAGGAGAGTGTACCCGGAGGGTCTGTCCCGAACGCCCGCATGTTCCGGCGCACGCGCAAAC
>JBOHUX010000216.1:0-3185 GCA_050734915.1 Candidatus Dormibacteraceae bacterium | reverse complement strand
TGTCGTCCACGTAGAGGGCGACATGGTGGCCGCCGAGGTCGCTGTTGCGCGGCTGCGGGCGCTGGTCCGGCCGGGGCTCGTACTCGAAGACCTCGAAGTTGAGGCCGAAGCCGCAGCGGTAGAACCTGATCTCCCGCACGACCGCGCGCGGGTCGACGTTGAGGTGGTCGAGCATCCAGTCGTCATCCTGGTGCCGCATCTCGGGCAGCCAATAGACATACTCGCAGCCGAGCACATCCACGAAGAAGGCGTGGGCCTCCTCCATGTCGGGGACGGTGACGCCGATGTGGTCGCCGCCGCGCAGTCCGGGGATGCCGGTTCCCATGGGTCCTCCTCGACCAGCTATGTATCCACTATTGCGAGATCTGATGGGCACCGCCAGGATTTTCGTTATATTAATCGTTGAAATGGATACATTCGCGCGATAGCCTCCTGCCAGGCGGTCAGCACATCGAGGGAGATGCGGATGCCACGCGAGAAGCGCCTTCACCCCGCCGCGGAGTGGATCGAGCTGAGCACGACGGCGGCGGACTGGAAGGCGGCCGACCCCGGGTTGCTGGCGACCATGCTCGGGCAGCTGCACCTCATCCGGGCCTTCGAGGAGATGGTCCTCGAGCTGGCCGGCGAGGGCCTCGTGCACGGCCCGGCGCATTCGAGCATCGGCCAGGAGGGCGGCGCGGTCGGCTCGATCGTCTCGCTGCGGTCGACGGACGCCGTCAACGGCTCCCATCGCGGCCACCATCAGTTCCTGGCCAAGGCCATCACGCATGTGACCAAGGGTGTGCTCGACCCGGCGGATCTCGTGACGCCGGAGGTCCAGACCGTGCTGCAGCGCACGCTCGCCGAGATCCTCGGGCTCGCCCAGGGCTTCTGCAGCGGGCGCGGCGGTTCCATGCACCTGCAGTGGTTCGAGGCCGGGGCGCTCGGCACCAACGCCATCGTCGGAGGCGGCGTGCCGATGGCGGCGGGTAACGCCTGGGCCCAGAAGCACTCCGGCACCGACGACCTCACGGTCACCTACTTCGGCGACGGTGCGACCAACATCGGCTCAGTGCTGGAGAGCCTCAACCTGACGTCCGCATGGGATCTGCCGCTCTGCTTCTTCATCGAGAACAACCTCTACGCCGTCTCGACCACCGTCGCGGAGGCCACCGGCGAGCCGCGGCTGTCGGGGCGCGCGCTCGGCTTCGGCATCCCCGCCTGGCGGGTCGACGGCATGGACCCGCTCGCCGTGCACCTGGCCATGGAGCGAGCGCAGGAGCGGTTGCGCGCCGGGGAGGGCCCGGTCGCCGTCGAGGCGCTCGTCTACCGGTTCTTCCACCAGAACGGCCCGTTCCCCGGCAGCGCCTTCGGCTACCGCACCAAGGAGGAGGAGGCCGCGTGGCGGGCCCGCGACCCGCTGGACCGCGTCGCGGCCGAGATGACCAAGCTCCGCCTCATCGACGAGGCAGGCATCGCGTCCGTACGCGAGCAGGCGCAGCAGGCCATGAAGCTGGCCACCGGCGCGCTCGTCGAGCCCGACCCGGACGGCAAGCCCGGGGCCCGCCGGATCCGTCCCGGCCTGTGGCCGGACCCCGCCTTCGTCGACGTCGGCATCCGCGGCGACCTGTCCGAACTCGCCGGTGCGCGCACCGTCGAGCAACGGGACTTCACCGGCGAGCTCAAGCCCGGCAAGCTCATCGAGGCCGTGGCCCGGGTCATGGACCGGCGGATGGGCGAGGACCCGCGCATTATCGTGCTCGGCGAGGACGTGCACCGGCTCAACGGAGGCACGAACGGCGCCACCAAGGGCCTGGCCAAGAAGTATCCCGGGCGCGTGCTCGGCACGCCGATCAGCGAGAACGCCTTCGCCGGGCTCGGCGGTGGTCTCGCCCTCGACGGCCGCTTCCGCCCGGTCGTCGAGTTCATGTACCCCGACTTCATGTGGGTCGCAGCGGACCAGGTGTTCAACCAGATCGGCAAGGCCCGGCACATGTTCGGCGGCCGCAACCCCGTGCCGCTCGTGCTGCGGACGAAAGTCGCCATGGGTTCCGGCTACGGCTCCCAGCACCTCATGGACCCCGCGGGCATCTTCGCGACGAGCCCGGGCTGGCGGATCATGGCCGCCTCGACCCCCTACGACTACGTGGGCCTGATGAACGCGGCGCTCGCGATCGAAGACCCCGTGCTGATGCTCGAGCACATCGACGTTTACCCCTCCGAGGGCGAGATCCCGACCGACGACCTCGACTACCAGATTCCCTTCGGCACGGCCGCGGTGCGGCGCGAGGGGCAGGACGTCACGGTGCTCACCTATCTCTCGATGGTCGAGCACGCCCGGCAGGCGATCGAGCAGACCGGCGTCGATGCCGAACTCATCGACCTGCGCTTCCTCGACCGGGCCAGCCTGGACTGGCGGACCGTCGGCGACAGCATCAAGAAGACGAACGCCGTGCTCATCGTCGAGCAGGGCGCGCAGGGCACCTCCTACGGCGGCTGGCTCGCCGACGAGGTCCAGCGCCGCTTCTTCGACTGGCTCGACCAGCCCGTGCAGCGCGTGACGGGCTCCGAGGCGAGCCCGAGCATCTCCAAGGTGCTCGAGCGCGCGGCGATCGCCCGCACCGAGGAGGTCGCCGCAGGTCTGGAACGGGTGCGCAGCGGGTTCGGGAGGGCCGGCTGATGGCGTCGGTCGTGCGGATGCCGAGCGTGCTCGCGGGTGCGACGGAGGCCGCCATCGCCACCTGGCTGGTCGCCGCCGGTGACACCGTCTCCGTCGGAGACCCGCTCGCGGAGATCGAGACCGAGAAGGCGGTCGTGGAGTACGGCGCGGAGGAGGCCGGTGTGGTCGGCCGGATCGTGCTCGCCGCGGGCGACTCCGGCGAGATCGGCGCGCCCATCGTGGTGCTGGTGAAGGACGGCGAGACGGACGCCGACATCGACGCCGCGCTGGCCGGCGAGGCGCCCGCTCCGGCCGCCGCTCGTCCGGCGCCCGCCGCGTCAGTGCCGCCGCCGGACGGAGAGCAGGCGGCCGGGGCCACCTCCCAGGCCCGCATCTTCGCGAGCCCGATCGTGCGCAAGATCGCCCGTGAGCAGGGCATCGACCTCACCACCCTCGCCGGGACGGGCCCCAACGGCCGGATCGTCCGCCGCGACCTCGAACGGCTCGCGGCCCAGCCCCAGCCCCGGGCGACGGCGGCGCCGGAGCC
>JBOHUX010000215.1:0-3196 GCA_050734915.1 Candidatus Dormibacteraceae bacterium | reverse complement strand
GCGTGGGGGTGCGGGGCAGAAGCGAGCCGAGCTCGACGAGCCGCGAGGAGGCCCGCTGGAGCCGCTCGGCGAGCTCCCGGCGGTCGCGCTCGACGAGGTCGCGAAGGAAGCCATCCACATCGTCGGCACCGAAGCGGCTGCTCTCCATCCTCATCCCCCACCCATTATCGTGCCGCGCCGGCGCTTCGACACCAGGTCCAAGCGACGGAGCTCACCGCTATATTGGGATGACCACCCGAGATGGCCATCACGTCGGAACCGAAGACCCTTCCTCCCGAGTCCCTCCTGCTCGAGCTGGACCGGCGTCGGGCGGGCCTCGCCCGTCACATGACGCGCGCCGTGATGGCCGAGGTCCACTGGGACGACTCCACCGGTGCCCCCCCCGAGCCGGCGGCGATCGCGCGCGCCTGCGAGGCGGGGCTCGACCTCTTCATCACCACCGCCCGGGAGTCGCGCCCGCCCACCCACGAGGAGCTCCGGCGCGTGGCTCAGCTGGGGCTTCTCCAGGCCCGGGGCAGCCAGTCGGTGGAGCCCATCCTCACCGCCTACCGGATCGCCGCCCGCGTCGCCTGGGAGGCGATCCTCAGGGCCTGGCGCCAGCAACCGGAGGTCTCGGCCGACGCCCTCCTGGTGACCGCCAACTACGTGTTCACCGCGCTCGACCAGGTCGCGGCGCAGGTGACTCACACGTACCTGATCGCACGCGAGCAGCACCTGCTGAGGGGGACCCGGGCCCGCGATCGGCTCTTCCATTCGCTGATCAGTGACACGTTCGACTCGGAGCTCGCGCTTCAGAAGCAGGCGTTGGCCCTCAACCTCTCGGTTGCGCCCACCTACGTGGCGGCGGTCTTCAAGCTCCTCAACGGCCGCGCGGAGGCCGAGAGGGGCAGTGAGTCGCTGGCCCAGATCGCCGCCTCGATGGGGCTGCCTCCCCGGACGCTGCACCGCGCCATCGACCCCCACACGCTGGCGATCCTCTGGCCCGCGGACTCCCAGGCGGCGGCCGAGGCCGCGCGGCGCCTGGTCGGCGGCATGCAGGCGGCGGCCGACCGGCGTGGGGGCAAGGCCCGGCTCCGCATCCGTGCCGGTCTGGGCGGGTACCATCCCGGCCTGCACGGCGTCTCCCGCTCCTACCTCGAGGCTCAGCAGGCGATCGAGGTGGGCCGGAGGCTGCGTCCGGAGGGCGGTCTCCATCACTACGACGAGGTGGTGCCCTACCTCGTGCTCTCCCAGAACCCGCTCCTGAGCGACCGCTACATCCGGCATTCGATCGGCCGCCTCCTGGACGCCGACGTCCGCGCCCGGGGCTCGCTGCTGGACACGCTCGAGGCCTACCTGAGGGAGGGCTCGATCAAGGATGCGGCGGCGGCCCTCCACCTCCACCGGCACACTGTCATCTACCGGCTGGGCAAGGTCCGCGAGCGCCTGGACGGGGATCTCGACTCCCCCGCCGTCCGGCTCCACCTCCAGCTGGCGCTGGACCTCCGCAAGCTGCTCTAGCCCCGGGGGCGGGTTGGGCCATCGGGGCCAAAGCCGGCGCCCGATTTTCCCACTCGACGGAGATGTGATGCCGACCCGATGTCCCTAGGCTGGATCGAGATGAGTCAAGGGAACGGCGTCCGCGTGGCCGTCACCGGCCTCGGGTTCGTGACGCCGATCGGCAGCGACCGGGAGACGGTCTGGTCGAGCCTGGTGGAGGGAGCCTCCGGCGTCGGTCCGATCACCCTCTTCGATGCCAGGGACTACCCGACCCGGATCGCGGCCGAGGTCAAGAACTTCGATCCCACCGAGTTCATGGACAGGAAGACCGCCCGCCACATCGGCCGCTACTGCCAGTTCGCGCTGGCGGCGGCCAAGATGGCGGTCGCGGATTCGGGCCTGGAGCCGGCTGAGATGGATCCGGACGACGTCGGCGTCATCGTCGCCTCCGGCATCGGCGGCCTGGAGGAGATCGAGAAGAGCCACCAGACGATGCTCGAGCGCGGCCCGCGGCGGATCAGCCCCTTCACGGCTCCGATGATGATCGCCGACATGGCGGCCGGGATCGTGGCCATGCACACCCACGCCGGGGGCCCCAACTACGCGCTGGTGAGCGCCTGCGCATCGAGCGGCCACGGCATCGGCGAGGCGGCCGAGATCATCAAGCGCGGCGACGCCGTCGCCATGATCGCGGGCGGCGCCGAGGCGACGATCACGCCGCTGGCGATGGGCGCCTTCTGCCAGATCAAGGCGGTCAGCGAGCGCAACGACGAGCCGGAACGCGCCTGCCGCCCCTTCGACGCCGGCCGGGACGGCTTCGTGATGGGCGAGGGCTCGGTCATCTTCGTGCTCGAGGAGATGGAGCACGCGCGGAGGCGCGGCGCCCGCGTCCTGGGCGAGATCGCCGGCTACGGGGCGAGCGCCGACATGTACCACTTCACGGCCCCGGAGCCGGAGGGCCAGGGCGCCGCGCGTGCCATGCGCAAGGCCCTCCGGAAGGCGGCCGTGGCGCCCGATGAGATCGGCTACGTGAACGCCCACGGGACCTCCACCAGGATCGGCGACGTGGCGGAGACGAAGGCCATCAAGAGTGTCTTCGGCGACCACGCCTCGAAGCTCGCGATCAGCTCCACGAAGTCGGTGCACGGCCATCTGCTGGGGGGGGCGGGCGCCATCGAGGCGGCCGCCTGCCTCCTCGCCATGGAGCGCGGCGCCCTCCCGCCGACCATCAACTACGAGACCCCCGACCCGGAGTGCGACCTCGACTATGTCCCCAACTCGGCCCGCAGCGCCGACGTCAAGCTGTCGATGTCGAACTCGTTCGGATTCGGCGGCCACAACGCCTGCCTCGTCATCCGCCGGGCCGGCCCCGCCTAGAAACAACTGGGAGACAACACACAGATGGCCGAACAACTCGACTTCAAGGAGCTCCAGGAGCTCGCCGCCGAGATCCTCGGCACGGAGCCGGACCACGTCCAGCTCGACGTCAGCTTCGCGCGCGACCTGGCCGCGGACTCGCTCGACCTGGTGGAGCTGATCGCCGCGGTCGAGGACAAGTACGACGTGGCGCTCTCCGAGGAGGAGCTGGCGAGGATGAAGAAGGTGGGCGACCTCTGGGCCTTCCTGACCGAGCGGGCGGTAGAGAAGGCCGGCGCCTAGATGAGTGATTCCTGATGGCGGCGAGAGATTCGGTGTCCAGGTGCCCCACCCTGGGGTC
>JBOHUX010000214.1:0-3229 GCA_050734915.1 Candidatus Dormibacteraceae bacterium | reverse complement strand
CGCTGGGGCTCCCCACGGACGCCTGGCGACCGGGCGCGGCGGTCCTGCACCGGCTGCCGATGATCGGATCGGCCGAGGTGAGCGGGCTTGTGCGCGGACTCCCGGCGGGGCTCTCCACGCCCAGGTTCGGGCTCGCCTGCGCGGCCCTGGCGCGGGCGGTCGTGGCCCGCTATCGAGAGTTGGAGCCGTGAGCCGGCCCGCGAGACAGAGTTCCCGCGGGGGCGGCGCGGGGCCGGGATGACCGCCGCCGGCGCCCCGTGCCGCCCGATCGCGGGCCGCTCCCCGCCCGCCCCACGGGCCGGCGACCGGTCGCGAGGGGACCTGAGCCTGCCCGCGAGACAGCGTTCCCGCGCGGGTGCGGGGGCGGTCCGGCCGCAAGTGGCGGCCGCGGTCTGCGTCAACTCATCCAGGAGGAGCTGCGAGAATGCCGCGCCCGGCCGGGATGGGACCCGAGCACCCGTCCCTCCCCGGCGGCATCGGACCTTGAACCCATGATCCTTGACTCGACGACGGCCCAGGGCGATGTCGTCCGCGCACTCTACGAGGTGGCGGCTGCGGCCGCCACCGGCGAGAGCGATCCGGCCGGCATCGCGCAGATGGCGACCGATCACGCGATCCGGCTCCTCGGCGCCGACGGCGGCGTCGTCTTCATGTGGGACGAGGCCGCGCATCTGCTGCAGCCGGTCTACCAGTCCGCCTCCGCCTCACCCGAGCTGCCCCTGCGGCCCGGCGAGGGCATGGCGGGCACCGCCTTCCAGACCCGCCGGCCGGCCGCCGTGGAGGACTACCGGCTCTGGGAGGGGCGGCTGGCCTCGGCCGCGGCCCGGGGGATGGCGGGCGCGGTGGCGGTGCCGATGATGGCCGGCGAGGGTCCGACCGGGGCGCTCGGTCTCTGGACCTACCGGCCCCGCCGCTTCCACGACCAGGAGATCCAGCTCCTCGGGCTCTTCGCCGCCCACCTGGCGCCCGTGCTCCAGGGGGTACGGGGGCTCCAGGAGCGCCAGCGCCAGAGCGGGGCCTACCGGGCCCTCCACGAGCTGTCGGTGGCCGCCAGCGGCGTCCTCGACCCGGGCGCGCTCGGCCGGCTCGTCGTCGACCGCGCCCGCGACATCCTGCGGGCGGACAGCGCCACCCTGCGCTGGTGGGATCCGGGCGGGGGCAGTCTCAACCTGCTGGCGACCAACGATGTCGATGCCACCGCCTTCGAGGTCCGGACCCCGTCGGAGGCGGGGGCGTCGGGCCTCGTGTTCCGGACCCGCACGCCGATCGCCATCGGCGACTATCGATCCCACGCGCTTGCCCATCGCGGCGCCGAGGGTTGGAACATCAGGTCGGTGGTGGCGGTGCCCCTCGTGGTCGGGGACGGCGCCGTCGGCACCCTGGTCGCCGCGAGCCACACGGAGCGCAACTTCGACGCGGCGGACGTGGACGTCCTCTCCCTGCTGGCGGCGCAGGTGGCGCCGGCGCTGGTCGCCGCCCGGCTGGCTCAGGAGAGATCGGACCAAGCGACCACCTTTCAGACCCTCTACCAGGTCGCGCTCTTGGTCAGCGGCGTTCTGGAGCCGGAGGTCCTCATGGACTGGTGCGTGGAGACCGCGCGGCGTGTTCTCCACACCGACCACGCCACCCTCCTCCTCCTGGACGAGGAGGCCGGCATCCTCCGCTGCCTTCGCGACACCGCCGGCGCGCTGATCGGCACGGACGTGCGGCCCGGCGAGGGCGCCGTCGGCGCCGCCTTCGAAAGGCGGGAGCCGGTCCTCGTGCAGGACTACCCGTCCTGGAGCAGTGCCGTCCCGGCGGCCGTCAAGCTCGGGTACCAGAGCGCGATCGCCATCCCGCTGCTCGTGCACGACCGCGCGATCGGAACCATCGGGGTGCTGTCGCTGAAGCCGCGGGCATTCACCGGCGAGGAGGTGCAGGTGATGGCTCTGCTCGCGGGCCTGGTCGGTCCCGCCCTCGAATCGGCGCGCCTCCACGCCGACCTCTCCCGGTCGGAGGCGCGCTTCCGGAGCCTCTACGGGAACATGAGCGGAGGCGTGCTCGTGCAGGGTCCGACCGGGCAGATCGTGGACGCGAACGAGCAGGCGGCGAGGATCTTCGGGGTTCCGCCGGGGGAGATGCTGGGCCGGTCGGCAGTCGGGAACCACGACATCGAGGTCCTCGACGAGGACGGCCGGCCGGTCCCGGTCGAGGCCCGTCCCACCGCCGCCGCGATCGGCACCCGGCAGCCCGTCCGGGACCGGGTCCACCGCTACCTGATCCGCGGCCGGCCGCCGCTGTGGCTCCGCGTCGACGCCGTGCCGGTCATCGACGAGTCCGGAGAGCTGAAGCAGGTGGTGACCAGCTTCTTCGACATCACCGAGCTGCGGCTTGCCGAGGCGGAGCTGGGAGAGAGCCGGCGCCGGCTGGCCGAGGTGGTGGCGCACGCCCCGGTCGTGCTCTTCACCATCGACACCCAGGGCGTCGTCACCTTCTCGGAGGGCAGCGGGCTGCGGCTGATCGGGCTCCGGCCCGGCGAGCGGGTGGGCCGCTCGATCTGGGAGCTCTATCCGGCCGACCATCCGCTGGCGGAGAGCGTCCGGAGGGGGCTGGCGGGCGAGTCCGGCGCGGTGCTCCTCAACATCGCCGACCGGCTCCTCGACACAACCTACGGGCCGATCTACGACGCGTCCGGGCAGGTGATCGGGGTGACGGGCGTGTGCGTGGACGTCACCGAGCGCCATCGGGCGGACGAGGCGCGCAGGGAGAGCGAGGCCAAGTCTCGATTCCTGGCTGCCATGAGCCACGAGCTGAGGACCCCGCTCAACTCGATCCTGGGCTTCGCGCAGTTGCTCGGGGGCCTTGACTTCGGTCCCCTCAACGAGCGTCAGCGCCGCTACGTCAGCTACGTGGAGTCGAGCGGGCGGCACCTCCTGGAGCTGATCAACGACGTGCTCGACCTGTCCAAGGTGCAGGCGGGGCAGATGGAGATCAATCTCGACGACCTGGACCCCTCCGAGGTCGCCCGCGACGCCGTCGCGCGGATGCGGCCGCTGGCGGCGGGTCGTGGGCTGCGGCTCCGGACCAGGATGCGGGGCGGGTTGAGGGTCCGCGCCGACCGCCGCCGGCTGACCCAGGTCCTGCTCAACTTCCTGTCCAATGCGATCAAGTTCACGGACGAGGGCGGCGACGTCCTGCTCACGATCCGGCGCCGCGGCGCGGTGGTGAGGCTGGCGGTCACCGACACCGG
>JBOHUX010000213.1:0-3237 GCA_050734915.1 Candidatus Dormibacteraceae bacterium | reverse complement strand
GACCTGGAGCACGGGCATCGGGTGCGGTCTGGTCGTCGAGGGCCGCCTCTACTCCGGCGCGCACGGCACCGCGGGTGAGGTCGGGCACATGGTCCTGGACCCGGGGGGACCTCTCTGCGCCTGCGGCCAGCGGGGCTGCTTGGAGGCCTACGCCGGGGGAGAGGGGATCCGTCGCCGGACCGGCGCGCGCGCCGTCGACGTCTGCCGGGCGGCGCTGGCCGGAGAGCCGGGCGCGGTGGCGGTGATGGAGGACGCGGCCCGCCACTTCGGCCAGGCCCTGGTCAACCTCACCAACCTGGTCGATCCGGAGTTGATCGTGGTCGGAGGCGGGCTCTCCCGTTCGTGGCGGCTCCTCCGGCGCACGGTTTCGGAGGCGATGCGGAGCTCGCCCTTCATCAGCCCCTACCGGCGCCCGAAACTGCTCCGGACGCGCCTCGGTGACCGCGTCGGACTGGTGGGAGCAGTGGAATGGGGCCGGTTGAACATGTGAATCCACCGCCGCATCCGGTCCTGGTGCCCCTCCGCGAGGCCGCCGCCAGCCCCGGTCTCCGCGCCTGGCTGGTCGGCGGCTGCGTGAGGGACCTGCTGCTCGGGCGTTCCCACCCGGACATCGACGTGGTCGTCGAGGAGGGCGGAGGGCTGGAACTCGCCCGACGCTTCGCCTCCGTGACCGGCTCGCCCGCGCCCGTGCTCTTCGAACGATTCGGGACCGCCCAGGTCCGCTGGGGGGACCGGCTCGTCGAGTTCGCGTCCGCGCGCGCCGAGAGCTACCGGCCCGATTCGCGCCGGCCCCTGGTCCAGCCCGCCAGGCTCGAGGACGACCTCCTCCGCCGCGACTTCACCGTCAACGCCCTCCTGATGGGGCTCGACGGAAGCATCGTGGACCGGTTGGGGGGCCTCGCGGATCTGGACGCGAGGCTGCTGCGGTGTCCCCGCGATCCGCTCCGGACATTCTCCGACGACCCGCTCCGGATGCTGCGCGCGGTCCGCTTCGCTGCCCAGCTGGGTTTTCAGCTCGACCCCTCCCTGATCCCCGCCATGCGCCGGCTCAAGGACCGGCTCCGGCCGCCCGTGCTCTCGGTTGAACGGACGGCGGACGAGATCCGCAAGATGCTCACCTCCGAGCGACCGCGGCTGGCGCTGGAGCTGCTCCAGGACGGTGGTCTCCTGGCGGTGGTGCTCCCCGAGCTGACTGCCTGCGTCGGCGTCGGGCAGGGCGGCTATCACACGGCGGACGTCTACGGCCACACGCTGGAGGCCGTCGAAAAATCTCCCCCCGACGTGACCGTCCGGCTGGCGGCCCTCTTCCACGACGTCGGCAAGCCCGAGACCGCGGCACCGGATGGATCGTTCGTGGGACATGACCGGCTGGGGGCCGAGATGGCGGCCGCGGCGCTTCGCCGACTCCGCTTCTCGAACGCCGAGATCGCCCGTGTGAGCAAGCTCGTCGGGCTCCACATGAGACCTGTCTACTACGACTCCGGGTGGACCGAGGGCGCCGTTCGCCGGCTGGCCCGGGCCGCGGGCGACGAGCTCTGGCCCCTCGTCGAGCTGGCGCGGGCGGACGTCCGGGCATCCTCCTACCCGCACCCCGAGAAGGTGGACGAGCTGGAGGCCCGCCTGCGCCGGGTTCTTGCCGAGCGACCGAGCCGCCTGCGGCTGCCCGTCACCGGGGCCGACGTGATGGCGATTCGCCAGCTGGCGCCGGGTCCGGAGGTGGGCCGCGTCAAGGAAAAGCTCGCCAACCTCGTCATGGAAGGAGTCCTCGACCCCGACCGGGAGGAGGTCCTCGCCTACCTCCAAGCCCATCCTGAGCTCTGAGCGCGGGCGGGCCAGGCCGCTGGCGGCCGCCCTGGTGGCCGTCCTCGTGGCCGGCTGGTGTGGCGCCTGCGGATCGCCCGCCAACGGGGCCAGGGCCGGCTGCGGGGCCCCCTTCCGAGTCGGCATGGTGACCGGCGTCGTCGACCGTGCCGATCAAACCTTCGACGCGGCCTTCTGGCAGGGGGTCGTGGACCGGGTGGACACGGACGGGGACCTCTGCGTTCGGGCCCAGTACGTGGAGTCGAGCCAGCCGGCCGACTTCGCGCCGAACATCCGGCTCTTTGCCGCGCAGGGCTACCGGCTGATCGTCACCGCGGGGCCGGCACTGGTGCCGGCCACCGTCGCCGCCGCCCGGGCGCATCCCGGGGTCCGGTTCGCCACCCTGGATCCGGGCTCGCCGGTGGCGAATTCGCCGCCCAACCTGACGCCGGTCCGCTTCCGCCAGGATGAGGCCGGCTTTCTGGCCGGCGCCCTCGCCGGCCTCACCACCCGGACCGGGGTCGTCGGCGCGGTGTTCGGACCCACGGACGACGCTCGCGTCCATCGGTATGGCGAGGGCTTCCGACAGGGAGCGCTGTTCGTCCATCCCGGCGTCCGCGTGCTCGTCGTCTACGCGTCCCGGTCGCCGGGGGTCGTCAGCGACGCCGAGTGGGGGAGCGCGCGGGCGCGCGACGAGCTCCAGCGGGGCGCCGATGTGATCATGGGCGGCGGCGGCGATGCCGGCCAGGGCGCGCTGCTGGCGGCCGGCCAGGCTCGGCGGCTGTGCGTCGGCACGGCGGTCGACGTCTTCTATTCGGAGCCGCAGGTTCGCGGCTGCCTGCTGACGAGCGCCGTCGTCAACGTCTCCGGCGCGGTGGAGACCCTGGCTCTACGGGCCTCGCATCCGAGCCGGACCGGCTCCGAGGGGCTGGTCATGAGCGTCGCCAACGGCGGCGCCGGCCTCGCCCCCTTCCACTGGCTCTCCTCGCGCGTCCCCGCCCGGATTCGGGACCACCTCCAGCGGATCGCCGACCAGCTCGCGGACGGAACCCTGGCGACCGGCGTGGCCGCCTGAGCGAGCCGCCTGGAATCGTCCGGCGGTGGCTCGGGGCTCCAATTCGGGGCGCGTTGCGCGCCGAATGTTGGTTATGCTCCGTGTGGCTTTGGTGTCGGTCTCGGGCCGCCACCGCGCGGTAGGCATGACGCGGGCACGCCGGAGGGGGACTTCGCGGGGGCCCGAGGGGTGAAGGGATGGCAGAGGTGGAGCTGGCGAGGCCGGTGGTGCCGGCCAACGGTGGGGTGCCGTCATCCGAGGGGCAGGTGGCGACGGTGATCGCGAGCCAGGACGCGTTCGAGGGCCGGCTGACGCTTCGCGGCAACGGTGAGGTGCTGGGACGCTTCGAGGGGCACATCGACAGCGCGGGCGAGCTTCTGATC
>JBOHUX010000212.1:0-3283 GCA_050734915.1 Candidatus Dormibacteraceae bacterium | reverse complement strand
TATCCGTTCCGCCGCAGCAGCTCGAGCGTGATGTGGACGAGATCCTCGGTGCTGCCCGGCAGCTCCATGTTGAGGATCCGGCCGGACTTGCGGAGCCGCTCGTAGTGGGGCCCGGGCTGGAGGAGACGGAGCTGCTCCACCTCCTGGCTCCAGTAGGCCCGGATGCCCTCGAAGCACCCGGTGCCGTAGTGGAGGGCATGGGTCATGAGGCCCAGATGTACGTCGTGATAGCGGGCGAACTCGCCGTCGATGTAGACCCAGCTGTTGGGGTGTCCGGTGATGCGAGACGCCTTGGACGAGGGCTGGGTCTCGATGCTCATGAGGGGCTCCTTCGGATTCTAGATGAGTGATTCCGGCCGCGCCTCGCAAAGGCACCGCCGCATCGGCTATAAACATTCCGACGTGATCCAGGCCTCGACCCTCTATGACATCATCGCCGACCTGCGGCGCGAGTACCCGACACCGGCGGCGTCGCGGACGCTGGACATGGTGTCCACCGAGCTCGGCGTCACCCGCGACAATCTACGTGACGCGATCCGGAACCTCAACGCGCGCCCGGTGCCCGTCGGCGGCCGCCCGGTGCTGGACGAGCTCATGCGCCGGGCCCAGGTGGGCGAGATCGAGGACCTCGACTACGGCGCCGCACCGGCGGTTCCCGGCGACCTCGTCACGGAGCCGCTGGACGACGGCCAGGCCGGGATCGGGATCCTGCTTCTGATCAGCATCGTGTTCATCGTCGGGTTGGGGGTCGCCGCCTTCGCGGTCGGCCTCAGCGCGATCATTCACTCCCACTAGCAGGGCTGTCCCGTGGCGCACGAATTCTCGTTCGATGTCGTGTCCGAGTACGACGCTGCCGAGCTCACCAACGCGCTCGACCAGGCTCGTCGAGAGGTGAGCACCCGGTTCGACTTCAAGGGCACCGACCCCAGCTTGGACCTCAAGGGGGACACCATCGCCCTCGAGGCGTCGACCGAGGACCGGGCACGGGCTGTGCTCCAGGTCCTCAGCGAGAAGGCCGCCCGGCGGGGGCTCTCGCCGAAGCTCTTCAACGCGGGCGAGCCGAAGACGATCGGCCGCGGCCGGGGCCAGATCGAGGTGAAGCTCCAGGCCGGGATCGGCGACGAGCTGGCCAGGGACCTCCAGAAGCGGGCCCGGGCCGCGAGCCCCAAGATCCAGGTCCGGATCCAGGGCGACCAGCTCCGGGTCACGAGCCGCGACAAGGACGCACTGCAGTCGGTGATCAAGGTCCTCCGGGACGCCGAGGACATCCCGGTCCCCCTTCAGTTCACCAACTACCGCTAGCCGCAGGGCCTCCAGAGATCGGCCGGAGCTCAGACTGGAGCCGATGCGGAGCGTTGTCCGGCTCCTCTCCCTCCCGGCGTGCCTCCTCGCGACCTCGATGGCGCTGGCGGGATGCGGAGGCGGTCAGGTCCAGACCGACGACGCGGGCTTCCACGCCGACGTGACGGGCAACCGGGCCGGGCAGGAGGTCACCTTCCACGCCACCGAGGTGGCGCCGCCGCGATACGTCGGCGATCACGAGGTTTTGCTTGTTCGGGCCTCCACGGGTGAGACTGTGGAGGTGGACTACAACACCTCGCTCGGCCCCCAGGTCCCTGCCGCGGACGGCGACCACCTGGTCATCCAGGGTGTCCTCTACATCGATCCGGGCCGGGTGGGCGTCCACTGCGTCCACGCCCACACCTCTCGGGGCTGCCCGCTGCCCGGCTTCGTGATCCTCAAGGGGCAGGCCTACCAGTGAGCGAGCCCAGGCCCCGATCCGATCCCGCCTCGATCTGGTCCAACTTCCGGTCCAGCCCGCTTCGATTCCCGCGGCGCCTCGCCACCGTGGCGCGGAACCTCATGCGGCGATTCCGAACCGTGCCGCCGTCCGGCTGCTGCGGCCACTACGGCGAGCCGGGGTGTTGAATGACGGTCCAGCAGGCCCGTGCGGCCGGACTGATCAAGGACTAGATGAGCGGCGGGCGACCATCCCCCACTGGGCTTGGGCCACCGGGCGCAGCACGATCTCGTCCACGTCCACGTGCGCCGGCCGCGTCACGGCGAACACGATGCACTCCGCCACGTCCCCGGCGGTGAGGGGCTCGACGCCCGCGTAGACGGCGGCCGCCCGTGCCTGGTCGCCATGGAAGCGCACCCTGCTGAAGTCGGTTTCGACCATGCCGGCCAGGACCTCCGTGATCCGGATCGGCTCGCCGTTGAGCTCCTGGCGCAAGGTCCCGCTGATGGCGTGGACGGCGTGCTTGCTGGCTGTGTAGCCGGCGCCCCCCGGGTACGTCTCCACCCCGGCCGTCGAGCCCAGGTTGACGATGTGCCCGTGGGGGGCGCGCCGGAGCAGGGGGAGTGCGGCCCGCGTCATCCGGAGCAGGCCCAGCACGTTGGTCTCCCACATCACCCGCCACGAGAGATCCGGGGTCGCATCGATCGGTTCCAGGCCGTGGGCGAGGCCGGCGTTGTTGACGAGGACGTCGATGCGGCCCGCCTGGCGCTCGATCTTCGCCATGAAGACCTCGACACTGTCGGGGTCGGTCACGTCCACGGGAAGCGCGACCGCGCGCGCAGGTCCGGCCGGCTCGCCGGCCAGCGCGCTCGCGAGCTCGGCCAGGCGGTCCAGCCGGCGGGCACCCAGGAAGAGCCGGTATCCGGCCGCCGCAAGCCCGCGAGCGGTGGCAGCGCCGATCCCCGAGGAGGCTCCGGTGACCACCGCGACCGATTCGTCGGGATTGCCCATCCGCATTCGAGCGTACCCTAGAGGAACCGTGCTCGACCTCCTGGTGGGGCTGGGAGCAGCGCTGCTCGTGCTGGCCGGCGTGGCCGTCGTGGCCGGACCGGCGCTGCCCAGGCGGATCGGGGCCACGGTCGCCCTGCTCCGCCACCTGGCCGACCGCGCCGCCACCGCCACCGCCACCGCCACCGCGGAGAGCGTCAGCCTTCCCGTGCCTCACGCAACCAGCCAGCGGGCGATGCTGGCCGCGGCACGCCTGGCGGGGGCGCTCGGGCAGCCCGGGCAGGAGGAGCTCGCCGCCGATCTTCGCTACTTCGCGCGGCGCCTCGCCGTCGAGGAGCGCGAGGGGTTGAGCGGGCTGTGGGCGACGGCACGGAGGCTGGAGGGTGTCCGCCTCCCCGGGGCCGGCCAGGCTCGGTTCGAGAAGCTGCTCCAGGACCTTCGAAGGACCGTGTCCGACCGGGCTGAGCAGCTGGAGCTGCTGCCCTTTCGCTGAGGGCCTGGGGCGGCCCCGTGGGACCTAGATGAGTGGGGCCC
>JBOHUX010000211.1:0-3348 GCA_050734915.1 Candidatus Dormibacteraceae bacterium | reverse complement strand
ATCCAGTCCTTCAACGAGAACGCGGCCGCCGTCCACGCCCGCAAGATGCCCTATCTGGTCATCGTCATCGACGAGCTCGCCGACCTCATGATGGTCTCCGCGGGGGAGATCGAGGAGCTCGTCTGCCGCATCGCGCAGCTCGCGCGGGCGGTCGGCATCCACCTCATCATCGCCACCCAGCGGCCGTCGACGGACATCATCACCGGGCTCATCAAGGCCAACATCCCCTCCCGAATCGCCTTCGCGGTCGGCTCCCAGGTGGACAGCCGGGTAGTCCTCGACTCCGGCGGGGCCGAGAAGCTGCTGGGCCGCGGGGACATGCTCTATCAGCCCGTCGACGCCGGCAAGCCGGTGCGCCTTCAGGGGGCGTTCGTGCACGACCGGGAGGTGGAGGGACTGGTCGGCTTCTGGCGTCGCCAGGGCGACCCCAGCTATATCGAGGAGGTGCTGGAGGACGCGCCCACCGGACCGGGCGGCATGGACGGCGAGCGCAAGCTGGACGCGCTCTTCGCCCGGGCCGCGCGGGCCGTCGCCGCCGAGGGGGGCGCCTCGGTCTCGCTCGTCCAGCGCAAGTTCAACGTCGGCTACTCGCGGGCGGGCCGGATCGTCGATCAGCTGGCCGACCACCGGGTCGTCGGCGGCTACCAGGGCAGCAAGTCGCGCGAGGTCCTGATGAACCTCCCCGACGTGGACGAGCTGCTCGAGCGGCTCGGGCTGGAGTGACCGCCGGGGCACATCGGCCGGATGCGCGCCCGCCCACCTCCGCAGTTGGCGCGCGTCCGGTCCAGCGCTCAGACTTGACCGTCGAGTGAACCTCCCCAACCTGCTCACGCTCAGCCGGCTGCTGGGCATCCCGGTCCTGATGGTCCTCCTCCTGGTCACGTTCCCAGCCCACTTCCAGGTCGCGACCGCTCTCTTCATCGTCTTCTCCGCCACCGACACGCTGGACGGCCGGCTGGCGCGGGCCGGCGGGGAGGTGACCGAGCTCGGGAAGTTCCTCGACCCCCTGGCCGACAAGCTCTTCATCCTCTCGGTGCTGATCGTGCTCGTACAGGAGGACCTCCTCGCCGCCTGGTTCGTGGTCGTCATCTTCGCCCGGGAGATGGTGATCACCGTCCTGCGCTCCCTGAGCGCCACCCAGGGCCGGGTGATCTCCGCCAGCCCGTGGGGGAAGACCAAGACGGTGACCCAGGTCGGGGCCGTGATCCTGCTCATCCTCCAGCGCCCCTACCCGGTGCTGGAGCCGATCGCGCTGGCGGCGATCGGGATCGCGACCGCCTTCACGATCGGCAGCGGCGCCGAGTACCTCTGGCGCTTCCGTCACGTCTTCGGCCGGGTTCCCGAGACGAGCCCCCCGGCTGACGCCCCCGAGGCCGGCACCCGGTCCGGGCTCGCCGCGAAGACGGCGGGGCTCGAGCTCGCGGAGCGGCTGGGCGGCGCGGGGCGGTCGCTGGCACTGGCCGAGTCGTGCACCGGCGGCATGGTGGCGGCCAGCGTGACTGACCTGGCGGGCAGCTCCTCATATTTCAAAGGCGGCGTGGTCGCCTACTCCAACGACGCCAAGCGGGACCTGCTGGGCGTGCCCGACGAGGTGCTCCGGATCCAGGGAGCGGTCAGTCGCGAGTGTGCGGAGGCGATGGCGGAGGGCGCCCGCCGCCGCTTCGGCGCCGACCTGGGCGCCTCTGTGACCGGGATCGCGGGCCCAGGGGCGGACGGGACGGACAAGGCGGTGGGCCTCACCTACGTGGGCGTCGCCGGCGCGCGCGGGGTCCGCTCGCGTGAGCTCCGATTCGGCGGCGACCGGGCCGAGAACCGGCGCCAGGCCGTGGAGGAGACGCTGCGCCTGCTGCTCGACGAGATCGGGGAGGAGGGGGCGCCTTGACTGCCGAACGCCTGTTCGATATGCTGGTCAGGCGGCTCTCCACATATCGCTGTTAACGACCTTGAAGTGGACCGGTCCAAGCATGAGACTGGACCCGACCGCTTAAAGGAGGGATCGAATGGAAAAGGAAAAGGCGCTCACCACGGCCATCGGCCAGATCGAGCGCAGCTACGGCAAGGGATCGATCATGAGGCTCGGTGAGGCGGCCGCCCAGCGAGAGGTCTCGTCGATTCCCACCGGCGCCCTGCCGCTCGACCTGGCGCTCGGAGTGGGCGGCATCCCGCGCGGGCGCGTGGTCGAGATCTACGGCCCCGAGTCGGCCGGCAAGACGACGGTCGCCCTCCACGTCATCGCCGAAGCACAGAAGCTGGGCGGGGTGGCCGCGTTCGTGGACGCCGAGCACGCGCTCGATCCCATCTACGCCTCTCGGATCGGGGTCAACATCGACGAGCTACTGATCAGCCAGCCGGACACCGGCGAGCAGGCGTTGGAGATCGTCGAGGTCCTCGTTCGCAGCGGGGCGGTAGACGTGATCGTGATCGACTCGGTGGCGGCCCTGGTGCCGAAGGCCGAGATCGAGGGCGAGATGGGCGACGCCCACGTCGGACTCCAGGCGCGCCTCATGTCGCAGGCGCTGCGGAAGCTGACCGCCGCCATCTCGAAGTCCAACTGCTCGGTCATCTTCCTGAACCAGCTTCGCGAGAAGGTGGGGATCATGTTCGGGAATCCGGAGACCCAGCCCGGGGGCCGGGCTCTCAAGTTCTACTCCTCGGTCCGGCTCGACATCCGCAAGGTGGAGGTCATCAAGTCCGGCCTGGAGAGCATCGGCGCCCGTGCCAAGGTCAAGGTGGTCAAGAACAAGGTCGCGCCTCCCTTCCGGATCGCGGAGTTCGACATTCTGTTCAACGAGGGCATCTCCCGGGAGGGAGCCCTCATCGACGCGGCTCTCGAGTACGGCATCCTCGAAAAGAGCGGAACCTGGATGTCATACGGCGACACCCGCCTCGGCCAGGGCCGCGAGAACGTGCGGAACTACCTGCGCGAGAATCCGACGCTCTCGTCGGAGATCGAGGCCCGGGTGCGGGCGAAGGCAGCCAGCCTGGCCACCGTGCCGCTCAGGACCTCGCCGCCGTCGCCGCCGGTGGTGGTGGTGGACGACGAGGCCGAGGTGCAGGTCCGGTAGGGCCGGATCGGACCCGAGGCGGTCCCGCAGGCGAGCGCCGACGGCGCTCCGGCGCGGCGCTGGAGGCGGGGCTCCTCCTCCTGGCGAGGCGGCCCCACGCTCAGGTCGAGCTCCAGCGCAAGCTGCTGCGGCGCGGTCACGACGCGGAAGGGGTGACGGCCGCCCTGACCCGGCTGCTCGAGCTCGGCTACCTCGACGACGCGTCCTTCGCGGCGTCGCTGGTACGGCACCGTTCGCCGGGGCGGGGGCGCTCCGCGATCGCCGCCGAGCTGGTCCGCCGCGG
>JBOHUX010000210.1:0-3423 GCA_050734915.1 Candidatus Dormibacteraceae bacterium | reverse complement strand
GAGCGGCTGGCCAGCCACTGAATCGCTCGCCGGGACGCCCAGCCACGACTGAAAGCGTGGCCCTGTCCGGGATGAGCCACGAAATCCGTTGACTTGGGGGCCGGCCACCCCTAGAATGCGTGGCACACGCCCTAGCGCCAGGCGCACCCGCCCGCAGGCCGGGTTGCACGCCACGCTGAAGGAGAGACGATACCTTGGGGACCCGCGCGCTCAGAAACGCCGTGCCCGTCAACGGCAGCCGCGCCTCGGCCGCCATCGACGCCATCGACAAGATCATCATCGAGCAGTTGCAGGAGGACGGCCGCCGGCCCTACACGGCGATCGCCGCCGTCGTCGGGCTCTCCGAGGCGGCGGTCCGGCAGCGGGTTCGCAACCTCTTCGACGACGGCGTCATGCAGATCGTGGCCGTGACCAACCCGCTCCGCCTCGGCTTCAACCTCGAGGTCATGGTCGGGGTCCGAGTGGACGGCGACCTGATAGCCGCGTCAGAGGCGCTGGCGGCGGTTCCCGAGGCCGACTACGTCGTCCTCACGACGGGCAGCTTCGATCTCCTGGTCGAGATCGTCTGTGAGGATCACGATCACCTCCTCGAGATCCTCAACGAGAAGATCCGGCCCATCCCCGGCGTGGTCCGGACCGAGACCTTCACCTACCTTCGGATCCTCAAGGAGACCTACACCTATGGCACGCGCTGAAGCACCTGACGTCGCCGCGCCCTCGGGTCGGCGGCCAGGCGACCTGGCGGACGGCAACCTCTGGCTGCACTTCACCCGCACCTCGGACTGGATCGGCCCCGAGCCCTCGGTCCCGATCCTCGACCGCGGCGAGGGCTGCTACCTCTGGGACACGACCGGGAAGCGGTACCTGGACGGGCTCTCGGCCCTCTTCTGCGTCCAGGTCGGCTACGGCCGGCCCGAGATGCCGGAGGCCGCCGCCCGCCAGATGACGAAGCTGCCCTACGCGACCAACTGGGCGACCGCCCACCAGCCGGCGATCGACCTCGCGCAGCGGCTGGCCGGCATCTTTCCCGGGGACCTCAACCATCTCTTCTTCGTGAACTCGGGCTCGGAGGCGGTGGAATCGGCGCTCAAGCTCGGGCGCCAGTACCACCAGGCCCGAGGCGAGGCGGGCCGATACAAGGTGATCAGCCGCCGGGCCGCCTATCACGGCACCACCATGGGCGCGATGGGGGTGACCGGCATCGCGGCCCTCACCAACCCCTACCAGCCCCTGGTCCCCGGTCACTTCCACGTCCCCACCGCCAACCCCTACCGCTGCGGGGCCAGCCACGTCTGCCCGCCCTGCAACCTGGCCTGCGCGAGGAGCATCGAGCAGGTGATCGAGGCGGAGGGGCCGGAGACCGTGAGCGCGGTGTTCCTGGAGCCGGTCCAGAACAGCGGCGGCTGCTTCACCCCCCCGCCCGGGTACCTGGAGGAGGTCCGGCGGGTGTGCGACGAGCACGGCGTGCTGATGGTCCTCGACGAGGTCATCTGCGCATTCGGTCGCATCGGGGCCTGGAGCGGGGCGGAGCTCTACGGCGTCACCCCCGACGTGATCACTTTCGCCAAGGGGGTGACCTCCGGGTATGCCCCGCTGGGCGGGATCGCCTTCTCGGACCGGATCGCGGAGGCCTTCACGGCGACGCCCCGCTCGATGTTCATGCACGGCTCGACCTGGGGCGGCCACCCGGTCTCCTGCGCGGTCGCCATGGCCAACCTGGACGTGATCGAGAAGGAGGATCTGATCGGCAACGTGCTGAGGAACCAGGCCTGGCTCTACGACCAGTTGAACGACCTTCGCGAGCGGCACGAGATGGTCGGCGACGTCCGCGGCACCGGCTACTTCTGGGCGCTCGAGCTGGTGGCCGACCGGGAGTCCAAGCGCTCCTTCAGCGACGAGCAGGCCGAGAGCCTGCTGCGCGGCTTCCTCTCCCCCCGACTCCTGGAGCTGGGCCTGATCTGCCGGGCCGACGATCGCGACGAGCCCGTCCTCCAGATCTCGCCGCCGCTGATCGCCACCCGAACCGAGCTCGGCGAGATGGTCTCGATCCTCGACCAGGCACTCGCCGAATCCCAGGCGCGGATGGCGGCCTCGTGAAGACGCGGCTCCCGCTGACCGACCTCGACCCCGCCGCCGGCGCGCCGGAGGGCGCCAACGGGATGGTTGCCGCCGGCGAGGTGGACGCGGCGAGCGCGGAGCCGGAGGAATCGATCCAGGAGCCGACCGCCGGCCCGGTCGTGGTGCTGCAGCAGGTCGTCAAGCGCTTCGGCGCCCTCACCGCCGTCGACCATCTGACGCTCGAGATCCGGCGGGGCGAGTTCTTCAGCATGCTGGGCCCGTCGGGCTGCGGGAAGACGACCACCCTGCGCCTGATCGGCGGCTTCGAGGCCCCCAGCGAGGGGGCCGTCCATCTGGACGGCCGGGACGTGACCGGGCTTCCCGCCTACCGGCGCGACGTCAACACCGTCTTCCAGTCCTACGGCCTGTTCCCGCACCTCAACGTCTACGACAACGTCGCCTTCGGGCTCCGTCGCCGGAAGGTGGGGCGGCCGGAGGTGGACCGCCGCGTCGTGGAGGCGCTGGAGCTGGTCAGCCTGGCGGGGTTCGGCAAGCGCCGCCCGGCTCAGCTCTCGGGCGGCCAGCAGCAGAGGGTCGCGCTCGCCCGGGCCCTCGTCAACCGCCCGCAGGTGCTCCTGCTGGACGAGCCCCTGGGCGCCCTCGACCTGAAGCTGCGCAAGCAGATGCAGCTGGAGCTGAAGCGGATCCAGAAGGACGTCGGCATCACCTTCGTGTTCGTGACCCACGACCAGGAGGAGGCGATGACGATCTCCGACCGGATCGCGGTCATGAACCAGGGCCGGATCGAGCAGCTGGGACCGCCCGAGGAGGTCTACGAGCGGCCGGCCACCATCTTCGTGGCCGAGTTCCTGGGCGCGTCGAACCTGCTCGAGGGGACCTACCGGGGCAGCGAGGACGGCTGGGGTCTGGTCGATGTGCCCGGGGCGGGATCCATCCGCATCCCCGCCGATGGCCGCCGCCGGGCGGGGGAGGCGGTCCGCATCGGGGTGCGTCCCGAGAAGATCGAGATCCATGCCGCGGGCAGCGACGCGCCCGCCTCCCACAACACGCTGGTGGCGACGCTCCGGAGCGCGGTCTTCGTGGGCGTCAGCTACCAGTACCTCTTCGTGACACCAGCGGGCGCTGAGATGTCCGCCTTCGACCGCAACTCGGGTCGGGGCGCGGCGGCCCGCCCCGGCGAGTCCGTCCGGCTCGCCTGGCGGCCGGACCACACCTTCCTGATGCCGGCGGCCGGTGGCGCCGGAGCCAGCCTTGATTCAACAGATTAGGAGAGGGACTGAATGAGCAGCGAACGAGACCTACCGAGCTATCTCGACCCGTCCTTCCTGAGAGGCCTGGGCCAGA
>JBOHUX010000209.1:0-3437 GCA_050734915.1 Candidatus Dormibacteraceae bacterium | reverse complement strand
GATCTCCAGGTCGGATGGGGCAGGGTGACCGTCCGGCTGACCACCCACGCGGCGGGCGGGCTCACCGACAACGACTTCATCCTCGCCGCCAAGATCGACCGGCTGGCGGGCTGACCTCAGGCCCCGGCTAGGGCAGCGCCTCGATCGCCCTCGCCAGGCGGGCGAGCGCCCCCCCCAGCCCGTGTCTCTCCGCCAGGCCCCGGAGGGCCTCCGGCCGCGCGGGCGGCCCCAGCGGCTCACGCGAGAAGTCCGGCAGGGGGATGGTCGCCACCGGCGTCACCACGCCCAGGGCCCGCCGCAGGTACTCGGCTTGGTGCGGTCCCAACGATCCAGACTCCAGCAGCCCCGCCACCCCGCCATGGCGGCGGACGAGGTCGGCCGCCTTCTTCTCTCCCACCCCCGGGAGGCCAGGCAGCCCGTCGGAGGGGTCGCCACGCAGGATCGCGAAGTCGGCGTAGGCGCGGCCGGGGATGCCGTACCGGCGCTCGATGTCGGCCTCGTCAACCTCCCGGAGCCGGCCCATGCCCTCGGGATAGAGGATGCGCACGCGGGGGTCGCAGACGAGCGCGAACAGGTCCCGATCGCCGCTCACGATCTCGATCGGCCCCGCCTCCGCGGCGACCACCGAGGCGATCACGTCCTCGGCCTCGAAGCCGGCAACGCCGACCGAAGGGAGGCCGAGGGCAGCGATGACCTCCATCACCACGGGCATCTGCGGCTCGAGGCCGGGCGGGACCGGCTCCGCCGTCCGGTGGGCCTTGTAGGAGGGGATGAGATCGACTCGGAACTGCGGGCGCCAGTCGTCGTCGCGGGCCACCAGCAGCCGCCGGGGACGGCGGTCGGCGATGAGCCTGGCGAGAAGGTCCAGGAATCCCCGGACGGCGTTGACCGAACGGCCGTCGGGGCTCTTGACGGTGTCGGGGACGCCGTAGAAGGCGCGGAAGATGAGGCTGGAGCCGTCCACCAGAAGCCACTCGGGACCGGGCGCCGCCACTGACATGCTTCCGGCGAAGACTACAGTCCCACCTGCTCCAGGAAGAGTCCCGTCAACCGCTCGTCCCACTGCCTGCCGGCCCCCTCCCGGAGAATGGCGCCCGCGCGGTGCGGGGTGAGGCCAGGCCGATAGGGGCGGTCGCTGACCATGGCATCGAAGGCGTCGCAGATGGACACCACGCGGGCGCTGATCGGGATCAGGTCGCGGGCGAGTCGGTCCGGGTATCCGCCGCCGTCGATCCGCTCGTGGTGGTGCCGGATGATCGGCAGCAGGTTGGCGGCCGAGTGCAGCGGGCGGGCGATCTCCTCCCCGATGAGGACGTGCCGCCGCATCACCTCCAGCTCGTCGGCGGCCAGCGGACCGGGCTTTTGAAGGATGGCGTCCGGGACTCCGATCTTGCCGATGTCGTGAATCACGCCGCCCCAGTAGAGGTCCTCGAGGATCGGGCCACGGAGCCCGCCGGCGATGCCGAGCCGGCGGGCTGCGTGCCCGACCCGCTCGGTGTGGCCCTCGGTGTGGAAGTCCTTGGCCTCGACCGCGCGGGCGAGCGCGATGATCACCCGTTCCGCATCGTCGAGCCGGTCGTAGACGGCCTTGAGCCGGAGCAGGGAGCGGACCCGCGCCGTCAGCTCGATCCGCTGGACCGGCTTGACGATGAAATCGTCGGCACCCACCTCGAGGCCTTGGACGCGGTCTTCGGGCTGGTCCAGCGCGGTGACCAGGATGATCGGCAGCAGGCGGGTCGCGGGCTCGTTCTTGAGGGCGGCGCAGATGTGGAAGCCGTCCATGCCGGGCAGCATCACGTCCAAGAGCACGAGGTCCGGCCGGCGGGCACGCACGGCGGCCAGGGCGCCCAGCCCGCTGCTCGCCGACTCGACCTCGCAGCCGATCTCGTCCAGATAGGCCTCGAGCAGCTCCACGTTCGCCCGGTGGTCGTCGACGACCAGGATCAGCGGGCGGCCGGCGCGGCGCTCATCGAGGGGCGGGTCGGGAAGGGACAGTGCCATGGGTGCGATGGGCCGGGACCGAACGGGCGAACGGGTTCGGATCGCCAGCTAGGAGCCCGACTCCGCCGGCAGCCAGGGGCCCGGGAGCACGCTCGCCGGGCCGCGCCGGTGTTCGGGAGCCAGCTTCTCGATCAGCCGGCTGGTCACCCGGAGTGTGCGGATGGCGAGCTCGATGGACCCCACCCGAAGATCCTCGTCGTCCGAGGTCCGCGAGGCCTCGAGCAGCTCGGCGCTTTCGACGAGGACGTTGCGAAGGTGGGCCAGGTTTGGCGCCGCCCCGCGGCGGCCGACGCGCTCCAGCGGGAAGTCGACTGTCAATCTGCACCCATTGTTCGGGCCGCGTCCCGATGATTCGCCGACAAGACTGCTAACGGCCTGGACGATTTGCGCCTGCCCCGCGCCGTCGCGCGTAACCACCCTCACCGGGTTTCCGTTGGAGGGATGTGCAGCTGGCAATGGCGGACCTGATGGCGGGGAGCCTGGGCTGGGTCAAGGCCGTCGCGCCGCGCCGCTTCCAGCTGCGGCTGCGCCGCCTCTCGCTCCACTGCCAGACCTGGGCGATGCGGGCGCGGCGCGAGTCCGCCGCCTGACAGCGGTCGGCGCAAGGTTTCAGCCCTTGCACTGCCAGGGGGAGCCGCCCTCTCGCTGGTAGAGCCACGCCGCCGCATGGGCGTTGGCGCTGGCGTCGAACGGCGAATCCCGTCCCCACGGCGTCCGCGCCCAGGTGGACGGCATGAACTGGAACAGTCCCTCGGTCCCGGAGCCGGGGTTGACCGCGTTGGGGTTGTAGCCGGACTCGCAGTAGGCAACCTTGAGCGCCCAGTTGACCGCCCCCGGGCCCTGCGGGGAGAAGGCGCCCCGGATAATTCCGGGAATCGTGCCGGCGGCGGCCGGAACCGTCGCGGCGGGCACGGCCGCGGCGGCCGCCGCGAGCGCGCTGAGGTCGTCCAGAACCTTCTGGCGAAGCGCTCCCAGCCGGGCCTGGGCGGCGCTGACCGCCCTCCGATCCTGGCCCAGCCGGCGGCTGTCCGAACCGAGCTGCCGCACGAGCGAGCGGGCCCGGAACCCGGCCACGGCGAGATCCCCGACCCTGGTCAGGAAGTCGCCCAGGTTGGGGCTGTCGGCGAGGGCGACCAGGAGGGAGTCGGGCTGGACGTAGATGGCGCGGGCCAGGCCCCGCAGCTCGAGCCGCTCGGCTTGCAGGCGGGCCGTGGTGGCCGCGATCTGCCCGTCGAGGAGCTTGGCCGCCTGGTTGACGGCCTCGATCTGGGCGTCGGTCGCCGCCAGCTCCGCGTGTAGCCGGTCGCCCGCCTGGCTCGAGGTCCGGATCGCCGCCGCCAGCCGGTCGCTGTTCGGGATCGCGGGCCCGTCGGACGCGATCGCGGTGCCGGACCCGGCCATCGACGCGCCCTGGCCGACGCTGGCGAGGGGCTGGA
>JBOHUX010000208.1:0-3443 GCA_050734915.1 Candidatus Dormibacteraceae bacterium | reverse complement strand
CGCTCAGGCTGTACAGGCGGACGACGCGGACGATTCCGCGGGCGATTCCGCGAGGTCGGGAAAGAGCTGGATCACCTCGGCCGGCTCACGGGAGTGGATCGACTGCTCCATCAGCAGCTCCTGGGCTCTGAAGAGGACCTCCATCACCTGCGCCGGCCGCCGCTCGCGACCCAGCTCGGCCTGGAGGCCGGGGTCCGCCTGCTGAATGAGCCTGACCAGGCGCGGCACCAGCCAGCCGGGGGTGAGCCTGAGACCCTCCAAGACGCATTCCTCCAACCAGTAGAGAAGCTCATCGGACTCCCGCAGCAGCAGCCGCGGCGTCTGCCGGCGCTGCCGGATCCGATGCCAGCGAAGGTAGCGTTCCTGTTCCTCGACGGTTTTCTGAAGCATGGCCGGGACCTTGCGGCCCACTATACAGATGCCTGGAGCCGCTGAGAAACGAGCCTGGGCCGAGGTCACCGGACCCTCGCGGGGAGTGCCCTCGCCGCCCCTTCTCATCGCCCCGCCGGGCGTCGTGGTGGCCAGAACATCTCCGGCGGGACGCCTGTCCTTTCAAAGGACTCCCAGATATTGGGGTCTTTTCCCCACCTGTATACATCATGTGGACAACGCCGGCCCGCCGCCGTTCCCGGCCGGGTAGCTAGGCGTCCGTGCGCGCCTTCTGGAATCCCTCGATGAGGCCCTTGGCGAGATGCGCGGGCAATTCCTCGTAGTGGGAGAAGGACATCGAGAACGTGCCCCGGCCCTGGGTATGGGATCGCAGATCGAGGGCGAACTTCTGCATCTCGGACTCCGGCACCTGCGCCCGGACCACCTGCCAGGACGCGTCGGGCTCAGTGCCCTCGATCTTGCCACGCTTGCCGTTGAGGTCGCTCATGATCTCGCCCAGGTAGCGCTCGGGAATGCGCACCTCGACCTCCAGGACCGGCTCCAGGATGACCGGGTTCGCCTCCAGGGTCGCCTTCCGCATGGCGACCGCGCCCGCGATCTGGAAGGCCATGTCGGAGGAGTCGACCGTGTGGTACTTGCCGTCCACGAGCCTGACCCTGACGTCCACCATCGGGTATCCGGCGACGAGTCCCTTCTCCATGGCGTCGCGAATCCCCTTCTCGACCGAGGGGCGGAAGTTGTGGGGGATCGATCCCCCGAAGATCTTGTCCTCCCACTGGAAGCCGTCACCATGGCCGTTCGGCTCGATCTCGATGGTGCAGATGGCGTACTGGCCGTGGCCACCCGACTGCTTGACGTGCCTGCCCTCGGCGCGGGCTCCGCCCGCGATCGTCTCTCGGTAGGCGATGCGCGGCGGCTCGGTGGACGCCTCGACGCCGTACTTGCGCTTCAGCTTCTCGAGCGTGACGTCGAGGTGGACGTCGCCCATGCCCCGGATCAGGTGCTGATGGGTGACCTCGCTGCGTTCGACCTCCAAGGTGGGGTCCTCCTCGGTCAGCCGGGCGAGACCGCTCGATATCTTCTCCTCGTCGCCGCGGGCCTTGGGGTTGATCGCCAGCGAGTAGATGGGCCGGGGCGTCTCGACCGCGGGTGTCTCTCCGTCCCCAGACCCCAGGAGATCGCGGGTCAGCGTCGACTGGAGCTTCGCCACGGCGCCGATGTCCCCGGCGCAGATCTCCGTCGCGTTGGCGTGCTCCTTGCCCTTCGGGAAGAAGAGCTGGCCGACGCGCTCGTCCGCCTTCCGGGTGGTGTTCTGAAGGTGCTGGTCGGATCGGATGCAGCCCGAGAGCACCTTGAGGTAGCTGACCCGGCCCACGAAGGGATCGGCGGTCGTGTTGAAGACGAACGCCCGCGGCTGTCCGGCCGGGTTGGCGGCCGGTGGCGGCACCAGGTGGACGATCGCGTCGAGCACATTGAGGACCCCCGTCAGCCTCGCCGCCGAGCAGCAGACGACCGGTGCCACCGTCCCCGCCACGATGCCCTCGCGGAGCCCACGCTCGATCTCCTCGTCGGAGAGCGAGCCCTGGTCGAGGTAGCGCTCGAGCAGGCCGTCATCGCCCTCCGCCGCGGCCTCGGTCAGCTGGCTGCGCAGCTCGTCCACCCGGGGCGCGAGATCGGCGGGGATCTCGCCCTCGACATACCCGCCGTCGCCGCTCGCCAGGTGGGCACGGCCGTGGAGGAGATCGACGACGCCCTTGAACCCCGCCTCGGCGCCGATCGGGATCTGGAGCGGCACCGGCCGTGGCGAGAGCTGGGCCCGCATCGCTTCCAGGGCGCCGAAGTAGTCGGCGTTCTCCCGATCCATCTTGTTGATCACCACCAGCCGCGGCTTCAAGTGGCGGTTGCACTGCTGCCAAGCGAGCTCGGTGCCCACGGCCAGCTGTGGGTTGGGGGAGACGACCACCAGCGCCGCCTCGGCCGCGCTGAGTCCGCTCATGACCTGGCCGACGAAGTCGAAGAACCCCGGGGCGTCGAGGAGGTTGACCTTGGTTCCCTCGCGGTCGAGGTGGGACACGCCGAGGCCGATCGAGATCTTCCGCCGGTGCTCCTCCGGCTCGAAGTCCATGGCCGCCGTGCCGGCCTCGGTGGAGCCCATCCGGGGAAGCGCGCCCGACGCGAACAGCATGGCCTCGGCGAGTGTCGTCTTGCCCTCGTGCGAGTGGCCCAGGATGACCACGTTCCGAATCCGGTCGGGACCGTAGGTCGGCACGGCCCCTAAGTTTAGGGTCTGCGCCCTCGGGCGCAGCCTTACCCGGCCCCCCTGGCCGGTTTGGCGCCGAGTCGGGCTGGGGTATCATCAGGCGTTCTTATGGGGAAGCGAGGCGCGACCGTTGAGGAGGTCCTGGCGGCGATCGAGACCGCTCGCGACAAGGTGATGGCGGACGAGGTGAAGTCCCTCACCAAGCTCGGTATCCCGAAGTCGATGGCCTATCAGATGGTGGCCAGCCGCTTCCAGCAGAAGCCGGGCGCCAGCCAGGAGGAGGCCGAGCCGGATCCATTCGAGGGCGGCGGCACCCCCTCCTGGGACGACATCGGCTGACCGACGCCTTCGCTCATGGACCGCGCCCGGCGGTTCGGCCGGTTGCTGGGCATCGTCACCCAGGTCGTGCTGCAACCCGGGCAGACGCCCGCGCAGCTCGCCCGCGCTCTCGGGGTCTCCGAACGGACGCTCTTCCGCGATCTGATGGAGCTTCGCCGGCTCGGCATCGACGTCAGCTTCAACGAGGGCTACCAGCTCCAGGAGAGGCTGGAACTCAGCGAGCGCCAGGGCGCGGACGCGCGGACGGGGGCGTCGCTGCCGATGGTCTATGAGCAGCAGCTGCGGCTCCTGCGAGGCCGGTTCCCGGCAGACCTCGCGGAGCGGGCCCAGGCGGAGGTGGAGGCGAGCGGCCCGGCGCTCCTCGCGGGCCTCTTGAGCGCCGCGGTCGCCACCGTCATCGCGGCGGGCCCCGCCTCGCGCAGCTCCGCGCCCGGCCGCGCGGATGGAGCCGGGC
>JBOHUX010000207.1:0-3466 GCA_050734915.1 Candidatus Dormibacteraceae bacterium | reverse complement strand
GTGCTGCTGCCCGCGCTCGTCCTCGGCGCCGCCCTCGCCGCGCTGGCGGTGGCACTGGTCACCAGCCCGCCCAGCGGCTCCACCCCCTTTCCGGCCGGCCCCGGCGGCGCGCCCATCGGTCAGGGCGGCGTGCCGGCGCGCAAGCCGACCCCGCCCCCGTCTCCGGCGGCTCCCACGCCGAGCCCCTCGCCGACCGCCTCCCCGGCGGCGTCGCCGTCACCGCGACCGACGCCCAGTGTCACCGCGATTCCCCGCTCCAGCCCCACGCCGTCACCGTCCGCGAGTCCTTGAGAGGCCATCGAACCGGTGGCTAGAATTCGGACCTCGGGATGATGCGGGAGCTGCTGGGTCCGATCGAGCTGCGGGGTGACCTGGTCCGGCTGGAGCCGCTCGCGGGGACCCATCTCGACGACCTCGCCCGCTCCGCGCGCGACCCCCGCATCTGGACCTGGATGCCACAGGACCTGCGCCCGGCGGGCGCCCTGGAGGCCTGGCTGGAGTCCGCTCTGGCCGCCCAGCGGGCGGGCGTCGCCCACCCCTACGCGGTGGTGATCGACGGCCACGCGGTCGGGTCCACGCGCTTCATGGAGGTCCGGCCCGAGGCGCGGACGGTCGAGATCGGCTGGACCTGGTACTCGCCCCCCCACTGGGGGACGCGCGTCAACCCCGAGTGCAAACTCCTCCTCCTCCGCCATGCGTTCGAGGTCTGGGGCGCCAACCGGGTGCAGCTCAAGACCGACGGCATGAACCTCCATTCCCAGGCGGGAATCCGGAAGCTGGGGGCGGTCTTCGAGGGAACCCTCCGCAACCATCGGGTGCGGATCGACGGCTCGATCGCCGACACCGCCATGTTCTCCATCCTGCCGCACGAGTGGCCGGCGGTGAAGGCCCGGCTCGAGACACGGCTCCAGGCGTCCGGCCTCGACGTTGGCGGCCGGGCGCGGCAGGCTGATCGTTTTGAGCGTTTGTAATCGACGACGTGCCCGCTCGAGAGGATCTGACGACGACCGAGTTCGCTCGCCTGACCGGCGTCTCGCGAGCGACCCTCGTCAGGCTCATCGACCGGGGCCGCATCCCCGCATGGCGGATCGGCAGCCACCGCCGGATCTTCCGGAGCGACCTGGAGGCGGCCGGGCTGGGCACCGGCGGGGGGCCCGCCGCGGTCGGACCGGCGGTCCCCCGCCGGCGCGACATCCTTCGACTTGCCCCCCGCCTCACCGAGCTGGCCGCTCGAAGGGGAGCCCGTCATGTCCGTCTGTTCGGCTCGGTGGCCAGGGACGCGGCTGACGAGGCCAGCGACGTAGACGTGCTCGTCGACCTCGACTCCGACCGCAGCCTGCTCGATCTCACACAGCTCGAGCTGGACCTGGAGGCGCTCCTGGAGCGGCGCGTCGAAGTCGGAACGGCCGCCTCTGTACGCCCCGGGGTGAGAGGCCGGGTCCTGGCCGAGGCCATCAGCCTGTGAGGACGGATGCCGACCGGGCGCGCGACATGCTGGAGGCGGTCTCTCGCATCGAAGCCAGGACCAGCGGTGGCAAGGCGGCTTTCACCAGCGATGAGATGCTCCAGGTCTGGGTCTTCCACCACCTGGAGATCCTCGGTGAGGCCGCCAAGGGACTTTCGGAAGGATTCCGAGAATCCAGGCCCGGACCTCCGTGGCGCGCGGTCGCCAGGATGCGAGATCGCCTCGCGCATGGATACTGGGATGTCGATCTCGATGCGGTCTGGCAGGTCGTGAAGCGGGACCCGCCGGGCCTCGAGGTCGCCCTGGCGCCAGACTAGGTTGAACAGCTTCCGAGTTCAGGCGACAGCGACACCTCATCGGGGATCCATCTTCCGGGCTCCGTAGACGACTGCGGCGGGGGTCCGGCCGTTGTTCAGGCGGCCAGTGTGGGCGCGCTCGTGGTTGTAGTAGGCGAGGTAGCTCTGGAGGTCGCGGCGGAGGGCGGTGTAGCGGGGCACCAGCGATCTCGCGAAAGTGGGCCGCCAGCACTCCTCGAGGATGGTGCGGTGGACGCGCTCGACAGCACCGTTGGTCTGCGGCCGAGCCGCACGGATGAAGCGCTGCTCGACGCCCAGCTCGGTAGTGGCATCCTGAAACTCAAAGGAGCGGAACTCGGGCCCGTTGTCAGTCGTAACGGCCTTGAGCTGCCAACCGGCGTCTTTCAACTCCCGGCGGACGCGCCGGAGCAGGGCCACCGTGAAGTTGGCGCCGGGGTTGAGGTGGGTGCGGTGAACCTGGGCCCAAACGTAGGAGCTGGCCACGTCGATGGCGGTGTACTGCCAGATCTTGCCCTCGGTGCCGCTCAGGCGTCCGATGTGGAAGCAGTCGAACTGGACCAGGTCGCCGGGCTGCTCAGCTTCGAGGTGGAGCGAGACCCGAAGTGGTGCCGGTTCCGGCTCGGGAGGCGCAGCGTAGCCCGCCACCATGCTCAAGCGCCGGCGCCGAGTGTTCAGGCCGCGCCGGATCAGGACCTTGTAAACGCCGGTCGGGGAGATCTCCAGTGAGCCCCACATCGGCAGCGCCAGCTGGGCCGCTATCCGCCCCGGCCCCAAGCCGGGGTGACCCAGGGCGAAGCCAATGATGCGGTCCTCCAGCCAGGGCGGGGTCTGGTTCGGCATTCGCGGCGGCCGGCGCTCCCGGGGCCGCAGGATCTCGAAACCGTGGCGCTCGACGCTGACCTTCCAGCGGTAGTAGGTCGAGCGGTGGACCTGGAACTGCCGGCAAGCCTCGGTCACTCCGACCTCGACGACCCGGCCAAACAGAGCTACACGCGTCGTGAAAAGACGGTCATCCTTAACCATGGCGGCTCCCTCCTAATGGACGTCAGACATCCACAGGATGGGCCGCCACTTACGTCCCTGGAACCCCAGGGTGTCGCCTAATCTCGGAAGCTGTTCAATCTAGGCCCGCGCGCATCGAGACGTGACGGTTGGTAGACACCATGCCTCTGGAGCCGTCGTCGGAGGATCTCGCAGCTGGCGAGGGCGGGACGGGATGCCCGCATGGCTACATGACAGGCTTCGGCGGCCGAGTTGCCTTCGCGGGGAGAGTTATCCAGGATCTCCTCTGAGGAGGTTCTGCTGTGAGAGTCGCCATCTATACCCGCATCTCGACCGACGAGGAGAACCGGGCCTACTCGCTGGGGTGAGAACGATCCGTTCGTCTGGCCCCACCCCGATACTCCGAAGTGGCCCCACCCCCGTGGGTCAATGATGACTGGTCAGAGGTAGCCGGCGCACCTCCTTTGGGCCGGTCCCGTGGGTCTCGGCGTGGTCGTCGCGGGCGTCCTGGTGGCTCTCAGGGTCTCGACTTTTCCACAGCTCACGTATTGGGCTCCTTGCGGGCCCGGTCGAGGCTGCGGCGCAGCCGCCAGGAGTCCATGCCGGCGTAGCGGCGGACGACGCGGGAGAGTTGGTGGGCGTCCTGCGCCTCCTGGAGCTCGTTGACCAGGCCGGCCACGGT
>JBOHUX010000206.1:0-3499 GCA_050734915.1 Candidatus Dormibacteraceae bacterium | reverse complement strand
CTGGTGCCCCGGCAGGCCCGCGTTAGCGCCCCCGGAAGGAGGGGCGCCTCTTCTCGGTGAAGGCGGCGATGCCCTCGTCCGCGTCCCCGGACACGAACACGCGCGCGATCGCCTCGCGCTCCAGCGCCAGGCCCAGGTCGAGGGGCGCCCCGAACCCGAGGCTGGCCGCCACCTTGGCGCGGCCGATCGCCTCCGAGGGACCCGCGGCGATCCTGGCGGCGTACTCGACGGCGCCGGCGCGGCAGGCCGCGGCGTCGGGGAAGAGGCGGTCGACCAGGCCCTGCTCGTGAGCCTCGCCGGGAGGCATCGTCCGGGCGGTGACGATCAGGTCGAGGCCCTTGCTGAGGCCCACCAGCCGGGGCAGCCGCTGGGTGCCGCCCGAACCGGGGAAGAGGCCCAGGTTGGTCTCCGGAAGCCCGATCTGGTAGCTTCCATCGGCGGCGAAGCGGAGGTCGCAGGCAAGCGCCAGCTCGAACCCGCCCCCCAGGCAGTGGCCGGCGATGGCGGCGATGAAGACCAGGGGCGTGTTCTCCATCTTGCGGAACGCCTCGTGCGCGATGAGGGCCATCATCGCCCGGCGGCGCCCGGAGCCGGCCTTGAAGGCGCCGACGTCCGCCCCGGCGGAGAAGAACTTCTCGGACGCGCTGCTGACCACCATGGCGCGCAAGTCCTCGTCGAGACGGGCGTCGTCGACCGCCGAGGCGAACTCGCGAAGGAAGTCGGCGTCGTAGCTGTTGGCGGGCGGCCGGTCGAGGAGGATGACCCCGACTCGGCCCTCCCTCTCGAGACGTACCGGCATGGCGGGAGGGGAGGCGCTCAGGCGATCCGGCGCCGGCGGTCGCACCGGCTCTGGCAGGCGACGCACCGGGTCGCCTCGGGGCGGAACCTCAGCCTCTCGGCGGCGATGGCGTCGCCGCAGTCCTCGCAGAACCCGTACTTGCCCTCCCGCAGCCGCTCCAGCGCCCGCTCGACCTGCTCGCGGTTCTCGCCCAGGAGGTGGATGAGAAGGTCGCTGGTCTCCCGGTCGCTGATGGCTGAGGCGAAGTCGGCGTCCTCGTAGTCCCGCGTCATCACGTCACCCAGCCGCTCCGCCAGGGACTCACCCAGGCCCGCCTCCTGCTCGAATGCCCGGGCGAGCCCGGCCAGCTGCCTGCGGTTGGATTCCAGACGGTGCTTCCACTCTTGGTCTTGCGCGTCGGTCACTGCCATGGCGGCCACTGTACCCCCTTAGGTGGTTGAAGGTTCACCCAGGCTATCACGTTTCACCCGAGGGTGAAGCAGCTTTTGTCTCGACTTGAGTATCAAGTGCGAGGAGCCGGAAAACCGCCGGCCCAACGTTCTCTCATCAGGCCCCCGGGTTCCAGCCTCTTGAGGAGAGAGAACATCACCTTGCCCCCGATTCCTTCCAAGCTTCTGGCCTCCGCGCTGGCGCTGACCGCCGCCGGCGCGCTCAGCGCCTGTCAGAGCACCCCCAGTGCCTCGACGTCCTCGCCCGCCGTCCAGGCGGAGGGCGCCGGGGTCCGCTGCCCGGGCGGCGACCACCCCATGCAGGACGCCCAGCTCGGCTGGAGCTTCTGCTATCCACCCACGTGGCGGTTCCGGGAGCGGGCGCAGTCGAGCACGGCGCCCGCGGGGATCGACCTCACCTTCGACATCACCGACGATTCGGGATCGGGCCCGGGCCGGGGGCTCTTCGGCTACATGATCATCGGCACCTACGAGCGGGGGGCCAGCGCCTCCCTCGCCCAGTGGGTGGCCGCGAACGTCGGTCAGCAAGCCACCCTCCAGCCCCTGCGCTGGGGCAACGCGCTGGAGGCGGGGGCCCTGGCCGGCAGCGGACAGTGGTTCGCGCTCACCGGACGGCACGTGATCCAGCTCACGCTGCGGGAGGGGAGCGGCAACCTGCCCCTGACCACGGAGATGGCCCGCCGATTCTCGAGCTGGAAGTTCACCGTCTGAGCGACCGGATCGCAGAGCGCGGCTGTGGCCGCCCGAGGCTCGGTCAGGGGCGCTTGAACATGGTCTGCATCCGCATCGCCAGCCCCATGTCGCCCTTGATCTTGAGCTTGCCCTGCATGAAGGCCGAGGTGCCGTCCATCTGGCCGAGGGCGATCTTGACGTAGTCCCTGGCGTCGGCCATCAGCGTCAGGTTGGGGCTCTCGACCTCGCCCTTGCCGCCCTCGGCCTTCCCGTCCGCGACCTTGATCCACCACTTGCCGCCCTCGTCGCCGCTGAGGTCGAAGAGGATGGTGGCGGCGGCGCTGCCCGCCTTGTCGACGTCCAGCATCTGCGGCATCATCTCGAAGACCTGATCTGGAGTGATCTGGTCGGCACTCATCTGTTCGGCCATCTAGTCCTCCTGTTTCTTGCCGCCTCGGGCACGTCATCACCATCTTAGAGGGTGCTCCCGCTCCTGGACGCTGCTCCGGCGGCCACGGCGGGGTGGGCCGGGATCCGCGTTGCCGGTCTACGCGACAATCTCGGGATGGAGGTCGAGACGCGGCTGGAGGAGGTGGCGGAGGGAGTGCACCAGCTGCGGCTCCCGATCCCCTTCGAGGACGGGTATGTCAGCTGCTTCCTCTTCTCAGGGGGCGGCGCGATCGATCTTCTCGACTGCGGCATGAACTCGGAGGAGTCGCTGGCGGCGATCCGGCGCTCGATCACCGCCGTCGGAGGCGAAGGAGCGCGACTGCGTCGCCTCGTCGTCACCCACATCCATCCCGACCACTACGGCGCCGCCGGGGTGCTCCGGTCGCAGCCCGGGGTCGAGCTCTACCTGCACCGGCTCGAGGTGCCCATGGTCCACCCCCGCTACCTGGAGATGGACCAGCTGCTCGCCGACGTGCGGCTCTGGCTGCTGGTCAACGGCGCGCCCGAAGCCGAGGTGGACGAGCTCAGCAACGCGTCCCGCGGCATGCGCGACTTCGTGACCCCGGTCGGGCCCGACGTCCAGTTGGAGGGCGCCGAGACGATCCAGATGGGCGGCCGGCGTCTGCGGGTGATCTGGACGCCGGGCCATTCGCCCGGCCACATCTGCCTCTTCGACCCCGACGACGGGCTGCTCTTCTGCGGCGACCAGCTCCTGCCCGACATCACCCCCAACATCGGCCTCCACCCGCAGAGCACGCCCGACCCGCTGGACGAGTTCCTGCTCTCGCTGGAGCGGCTGGCGCGCCTCCAGCCGGCGCTGGTCCTGCCCGCCCACGGCCACCGCTACCGGGACGCCGTGGGCAGGGTTCGCGACATCGAGGCCCATCACGCGCGCCGCAAGCTTCAGATCATGGAGATCGTGGGCGCGGGCACGTCCCAGGCCTGGGAGGTGGCCCTGCGCCTATGGGGTCGGCGTGAGCACCCGATCGAGAAGCGCCTCGCGCTCCAGGAGGCGCTCGCGCATCTCCAGTCCCTGGCCGTCTCCGGCCGTCTGGTGAAGCGGGCGGTGCCGGGCTCGGTGACGTGGAGCCGCGCCTGACCTAGATCAACCGTCCTGGATCCACCGATC
>JBOHUX010000205.1:0-3501 GCA_050734915.1 Candidatus Dormibacteraceae bacterium | reverse complement strand
GGGTACTCCTTGACCTTGGCGTTCCAGGCCTCCCGGGCGTCCTCGACCCGCAGGCGGCCCTCCAGGAGGTCGTTCTCGAGATCGAACCTGATCATGACGTGGAGGTTGTAGGTGAGCTCGTCGGCATCGGTCCGGATGTACGTCGGCCGGACTGAGTTGACGGCGCGGTAGAACGCCTCCGGGGCCACGCCCGCGAGCTGGGCCGGGAAGGCGGCCCGGAGGTGGGGGAGCTTGTACCGCCAGTAGGCCCGGCTGCGGCCGATCAGGTTCTCCCAGAGGCGGGACTGTGACTCGTTGACCCCCGGCGAGGCGGCGTGATTGAGCAGGGTCCGGCCCAGCTCGACGTCGACGCCCTGGCCGAACATCCCGTGTCCGGCCTCGTGAAGGCTCGAGAAGAAGCAGTCCGGCCAGTAGTCACGCCGGACCCGGCTCGTGATCCGGACGTCTCCCGGCCCGAGCGTGATCGTGAAGGGGTGCGTCGAGAGGTCGAGCCGCCCCCGCTCGAGGTCGTAGCCCATCTCCGTCACCGCTTTGAGGGAGAACACGATCTGCGCGTGCTGGTCGTAATCCCGGCGCAGGAAGGCGTCGTCGACCGCGTCCGGCTGCCCGGCGATCTCCGCCAGCAGGGGCACGACCGCGCTCCTGATCTCGGCGAAGAGCGATTCCATGGTGGCGGTCGTGATGCCGGGCTCGGTTCGCTCCAGCAGCGCGTCGTAGGGGCGTCCCTCGTACCCGATCGCCTCCGCCACCCGGCGCGAGAGCTCGACGTTACGGCTGAGGTGGGGCGCGAAGAGGGAGAAGTCCGATCTCCGGCGCGCCTCCCGCCAGACCGGCTGCGCCTCCGCCCCCGCCCGGGCGATCTCCTCCACGAGGTCGCCCGGCAGCCGCCGCTCCAGCTCGTAGTCACGTCGCGTGACCTGGACCAGGGCCGCCTCGACCGTGTCCGGATCCCAGCTCTGGGCTGGTCCTTCGAGCCGGTCCAGCAGCTCGCCGACGCGGGGCGAGGTGAACCGGTCGTGTCCGAGTCGTTCCAGGGTGCCGAGCTGGTCCACGCGCGAGCCGAGCCCACCCGGCGGCAGGTAGGTCTCCTTGTCCCAGTAGAGGACGGCCGCCGCCCCGTAGAGGTCGGCAACCTCGGCGTGGATGTCGCGCAGCTCGTTCAGCAGCTCATCCATGGATCTCACATTCTCCGGCAACCAGCGTCCGTGACGTGGCCCGGGCGTCGCCACCCGGGTAGGATCACCCGCATGGACGAGCTCTCGCAGCTTCGCCTGACGGAGTACAGCCACGGCGCCGGTTGAGCCTGCAAGCTCAGCCCGGCGGAGCTGCGGCAGGTACTCGACGCCCTGCCCCCGCTGACCGACGCCCGGGTTCTGGTCGGCGCCCGCGACGGGGACGACGCGGCGGTCTGGCGGCTCGACCGGGGTCGGGCCCTGGTGGCCACCGTGGACTTCTTCACGCCCATCGTAGACGACCCAACGGCATTCGGCGCCATCGCCGCGGCCAACTCGCTCAGCGACGTCTACGCGATGGGAGGACGCCCTCTCTTCGCCCTCAGCCTGGTCGCCTTTCCGAGGGAGCGGCTCACGACGGGCCTCCTGGAGGCGATCGTCCGCGGGGGCGCCGCCAAGCTGGCGGAGGCGGGCGTGCCGGTGGTCGGAGGCCACAGCGTTGACGATCAGGAGCCCAAGTTCGGATACAGCGTGGTCGGGGAGATCGATCCCGACCGGGTGCTGACGGCGACGGGAGCCCGTCCGGGGGACCTGCTCTACCTGACCAAGCCGCTGGGCAGCGGGCTCGTCGCCACGGCGGTCAAGCGCGGTCTCTGCCCCCCGGATCTGGAGGCGGCGGCGACCGCGCTCATGAGCCGTCTCAACCGGGCCGCGTCGGAGGCGATGGTGGTGGCCGGGGCCAGCGCCGCCACCGACGTCACCGGCTTCGGCCTCATCGGCCATCTGCTGAACATGCGCGTGGGGGCTGACCTCGAGCTGGGAGCCGTGCCCGTCCTCGACGGTGTGCGGGACCTGGCCGCGAGCGACCTCTTCCCGTCTGGCAGCCGCCGCAACCGGGCCGCCGCCGGCGACCGCGTCGATTGGGCCGGGGTCCCCGAATCCGAGCGGCTGCTCCTCTGCGACGCGCAGACCAGCGGCGGCCTCCTGGTCGCCCTTCCCGCCGCAGGGGCGGCCACGTTCGAGTCGCGCCTGGCGGCCGAGCCGTACCCACCGGCGCGGATCGGGGCGGTGACCGATGGACCCATTCGCGTCCGCCCTTGATCAGGCGGCCTCCCTGCGGCGCCGCGAGGTCGGCCCGGGGGAGCTGCTCGACATGTACCTGGCGCGGATCGAGCGCCTCAACCCCGCCCTCAACGCCTTCGTCCTGACCACCGAGGACCTGGCCCGGCAGGAGGCGGCGGCGGCCGAGCGGACGCTCGCCGAGGGGCGGGGCGGACCGCTGACGGGGGTGCCGGTCTCGATCAAGGAGCTGAGCTTTCTGGCGGGCCACCGGTCCACGGGCGGCTCACGCGCATTCGCCGGCCTGATCGCGCCCTGGGACGACTACGCGATCGGGCGCTGGAAGGAGGAGGGCTGCCTGATCCTCGGCAAGACCAACGCTCCGGAGTTCGGAACCCGCCCGCTCACCGAGTGGGGCCTCTTCGGCCCGGCGCGCAACCCGTGGGATCTGGAGCGGAACACCGGCGGTTCCAGCGGAGGCGCCGCGAGCGCCCTCGCCGCCGGTCTCTGCGCGCTCTCCCAGGGCAGCGACGGCGGCGGCTCCTGCCGTATCCCAGCCTCCTGCTGCGGTGTCGTCGGCCTCAAGCCGTCGCGGGGCCGGGTATCGCCGGGGCCGGTCTTCGGCGAGGGCTGGGCGGGGCTGTCCACCAACGGGCCCCTAGCGCGCACGGTCGCTGACGCCGCCGCCGGGCTCGACGCGATGGCTGGCCATCTGCCCGGCGACCCCTACTGGGCGCCGGCCGCGGGCAGCTTCCTCGCGGCGGCCCGCCCCCGCGACCGAAACCTGCGCGTCGCCGTCACGACCGCCGCCGTGGCCGCCGTCGATCCCGAGGTGGCGTCCTGCGTCGAAGCGGTCGCGGGGCTTCTCCAGGAGTTCGGGCACCGCGTCGAGGAGGCGGCCCCGCCCGACACCGAGGCCCTGCGCGAGCACACGACCCTGGTCGCCATCGCCGGTGTCGCCTCGCTGCCCGTCGAGGACCCGAGCCTCCTGGAGCCGCTCAACGCGGCCGCCGTCGAGCTGGCCCGGGACATCACGGCGGCGGACTACGTGCGGGCCGTCGGGCAGATCCGCGCCATCAGTCGGCGCGTGGTCGCCTTCTGGGACGGTCGGGACGTCCTCGTGACCCCCACCTGCACCCAGCCCGCCCCCCCGCTGGAGACGATGGGCCGCGACGTGGCCACCGCCCACCACGAGTTCCTCGACTGGCTCAGCTTCACCTTCCCTTACAACTGCACAGGCCAGCCGGCCATCAGCCTGCCCCTGGGGATG
>JBOHUX010000204.1:0-3611 GCA_050734915.1 Candidatus Dormibacteraceae bacterium | reverse complement strand
GCGCGGAGGCCGTGTGCCCCTCAGGCGCTCAGCTCCCGCTCCAGGGGGGTCCTGAACCGCGGCACCACCCGGACCTGGGCCAGGCATCCGTGGAGCCGGTCGGCCGCCGCCTCCACCGCCGCCACCCCATCGGCCCCCAAGTCCTCCAGGAGCCGGAGCGCGATCTCGCCGTCCTTCCGCTGCGCCCAACCGCCGACCACGTGCCCATCCCACCAGACGGTCGGGCCCGCGTTGCCGGTGCGGTCGAACAGGGCCGGACCGTGCGGCCCCAGGAACCAGGTCCGGCTGGACCAGCCCATCACGGTCGGGTCGAGGCCCGGCAGCAGGGCGGCCCAGGGGTCGCTGGGGGCGACCCGCTCGAGGTCCTCGGCGAGCACCAGCCCGGGGCCCTCGTCGAGCTCGACCTCGGCAGGCCGGACCTGCGCCAGGGCACGGCCCGCTTCAGCGACCGTCCAGCCCGTCCACCAGCGGAGGTCGGCGGCGGACCCCGGTCCGAACGCCGCCAGCCACCGGCGCGCCAGCTCGGCGCGGGCGATGTCGGCCGGCCACGCGGCCAGTCCGCCCGGCAGCCAGGCGTCCATCGGCGCCCAGCGGTTGAGTCCGCTGGTCCAGGATCCGCGCGGGCGGCCGCGGATGACGCGGCCCTCGGCGGCGAGCAGGAAGAGGACGCGCGCGGCCACGCTCTGGCGGGCCTGGTACCGCCTGCCCTCGGCGAGCACGATCTGTTCGCGCAGGCGCGGCTCGTCTCCGGCGAGCTCAGCCGTGGTCGCCTCCCCCCGCGCGGCCAGCGCGCGCAGGGCGGCCTGCTCGACCTCCTCGAGCCAGGCGCCGGCGGTCCGCACTGGATCGCCGTCCGCGGGGATGCCCGCCTGGTTCAGCACCTGGACCAGCCGCCGGCGCTCGCGCACGGCGATCGCCTGCGTGCAGGCTGCCTGCACGATCGCCGCCAGCTCGACGGGGAGGACGAACATGGTTCGCCGCATGCCGAGGATGCGGACCAGGGAGCGCTCCTCGTACAGAGCCCGTCCCAGCTCACCGTCCACCGGCGCCCGCGACCGGGCCCAGGCCGCGATGACGGCGGAGGCGGGGTCGGTGGCGTGGAGGCCGACCAGATCCCGAGCCACCTCCGACACGTCCATCGCCCGGGCGGCGTCCGCCAGATGGTGCCGAAGACCAAGCCGGGCGCGTCGCTCATCGATCCTGATACGCCTCACCGCGGCCCCCTCACGCTCGCCGTCACCCTCCTAGTAGACTCCGGCAGGGTGGGAAAGAAGCGCGTCCAGAGCCGGCAGCTGCGCCAGCAGGTGAGGCAGGTCCGGCCCAAAGGTGTCGCCTCCGCGCCCAGCGCCCAGCAGCAAAAGCGGCAGCGGCAGCGTTACGTGGCGTCGGGTGGCCTGCTCCAGGGCTACGCGCCGGAGTTCGTCGTCCGGATCGGGTTCATCTCCGGGATCGCGATCGCCGTCTTCGCGCTCATCATCGTCGAGCTCATCGTGGGGCCCATCTCCCCGCACGGGCTGGCGGTCAAGATCATCGCCGCGCTGGCCTGGCTCTTCCCGATCGTGCTCCTGGTCAGCTTCGTCGGCCCCGGGGTGCGCCTGGGCTGGGCCGATCGCAAGAAGGAGTCGCTTCTCATCCAGGGCCAGCTGATGGGCGCCAGCTCGGTCAGCACCTCTCTCGGTCTGGGCATGATCATGGTCAAGACGCGCGGCGGCACCGAGCAGTTCCTGTGCCCGCCCGACAAGCTCGCCAAGGTGCCCGGCAACGTCGTCAATGTCACCCTCACGCTGACGCCCGGGCTCCGCCACGTGCGCGGCGTCTCCCTGATCGGCCAGCGCATGATGGGCCGCCCCGAACCCCCGGTTCCGCCCGTCCTGCGGCAGCTCCGGATGCTGCCGATCATCACCCCGCTCGCCCTGGCGGCGGCGGTGGTCGTCGGGGACGACGCGGTCGCGTTCGCGCCCCTGACGCCCGACGCCCTGCATGCCCTGGCGGCCGCCCTGGCCGCCGCGGTTCTGGGCGTGGCCATCTACGCCCTCTCGTTCCTGGTCCAGCGCCGGCTGATGGCCGCGGTCCAGGCGATCGTGCCCGGCGGGCTGGGCTGAGGGCCGCCGCTGCCGTCGATCCGGGCCCAATCCCGGCGCCGCCGGTCTCCGGAATCTCTCGTCTAGACTCGTTTGATGGGCCGCGACGTACGCATCACGCCCGAGGGGCTGGAGGCGGTCAAGCGGGAGCTGGAGGAGCTGGTCAAGGTCCGCCGCCCGTACATGGCGGACAAGATCAGGTCGGCACGCGAGCTGGGCGATCTGTCCGAGAACTTCGAGTACCACGCCGCCAAGAACGAGCAGGGTTTCCTCGAGGCCCGCATCGCCGAGCTGGACGCCATCGTGCTCAACGCGATCCTCATCGAGGGCGCGCCCAAGACCGGGCGGGTGGAGGTGGGCAACACCGTCCGCTTCGTCGAGGACGACGGCACCGAGGCCACCTACCGGATCGTCGGCAGCGCCGAGGCGGACCCCCCCAACGGCAGGCTCTCCTTCGAGTCGGCGGTGGGCAGAGCCGTGCTCGGCCATGAGGTCGGGGAGCACGTGGAGGTGGAGACGCCAGCCGGCGGCACCTACACGGTCCACATCACGGCGATCGAGTAGGGGCGACGCCGCCATCGCGACCCCGGCCCTCGAACGCCTCAGGCCCTGGCTCGACTCGGCGGGCGTCGAGGCGGCGTGCCTCACCGACCCGACCTCGATCGCCTACCTGACCGGTTTTCGAGCCAACCCCCACGAGAGGCTGATGGCGCTCGCGGTGCGCGCCGACCGCGCGGCACTGGTCGTGCCCGCCCTCGAGCGCGAGGCCGCCGAGGCGGCACTCGAGCGCGCCGGAGAGGTCGAGGTGAGGCCCTGGGGCGACGGGGACGACCCCTACACACTGCTCGGCGCGGCGCTCGGCGCGGGCGCGACGATGGCGGTCGAGAAGGACCATCTGACCCTCGCGCGCGCCGAGCAGATCCAGCTGCGACTGCCGGAGACGCGCTTCCTCGACGCCGGTGCGGAGGTGCGGCGCCTCCGGGCGACCAAGACGGGGCCGGAACTGGAGCTGATGGAGCGGGCCGCCCGGCTCACCGACGAGGTGATGGAGCGTACGCTCGCCGGCCTCGCGCCAGGCCAGACCGAGCTGAGCATCTCGATCCGGGCCACCTCCGCGATCGGTGATCTGGGCGCCGCCCCCTCGTTCGACGCGCTCGTCCAGTCGGGGCCCCACAGCGCCCAGCCCCATCTGGCCCCGACCGGCCGGCCTCTGGCCGCGGGCGACCTCGTCCTCCTCGACCTGGGCGCGGCCTGGGAGGGGTATGCCGGCGACCTCACGCGCATGGCGGTGCTCGGCGAGCCCGACGCGCGCCAGGTGGAGCTGCACGCGCTCGTGCTGGCCGCGCACGACGCCGCCGTTGCCGCGGTCAGGACCGGGGCCACCGCCGGCGCGGTGGACGCCGCCGCCCGCGAGGTCATCGCGGCCGCCGGCCTGGGGGACTTCTTCATCCACCGGGTGGGCCACGGCCTCGGCCTCCAGGCCCACGAGGGCCCCAGCCTCGACCCCGGCTCCGCCATCGTGCTGGAGAC
>JBOHUX010000203.1:0-3627 GCA_050734915.1 Candidatus Dormibacteraceae bacterium | reverse complement strand
TGGCCGTACGACATCGCCACCTTCTTTAGCAGGCCCAGCCCCGCCTGCTATCACGACGCCCTCAAAGAGCGCGTCACCGAGTATCTGCGGCTGGCTCAGGTGCTGAGCCCGCTCCTCACCTGCCTCGCCTCCGGCTACCCGATCGCCTTCGGCTTCACCGTCTACGAGAGCTTCGAGTCGGAGCGCGTCCGCCGGACGGGAATCGCCGAGCTGCCGCACCCCAGCGAGCCGGTGGTGGGCGGCCACGCGGTGGTGGCGTGCGGGTACGACCTCTCCCAGCGGCGGTTTCTGGTCCGCAACTCCTGGGGGCCGGGCTGGGGCATGGACGGCTACTTCACGATGCCCTTCGAGTACCTGACCAACCCCTACCTGGCGGCCGACTTCTGGACGATCCGGAAGGTGCCCATCACGGCGTAGCCGCGGGGACAGTCCTCCGACCGCCCGCGGACGCCCGGCCGCCACCGGGTCATGTCGCGCCCGGGCCGGGACCGTGATCCTATCCGCGACGGGCGCGAATACCCATTCCCGCGGGCCCTGTCGGTCGCTACGGTTGCGAGCGTGGTCGTCGTACCCTCCAGCGCCGAGATCGGGGTGGACCAGAAGGCGCCGAGGCTCCTGCTGGTCGATGGGCACCAGCTCGTCCAGGCCGCGCTGGCGATGCTGCTGCGTCCGCTCCTGGTCTCCGTGGTGGACACGGTGGCATCCCCCGCCGAGGCGGCCATGCGGATCGCCGAGCGCAGGTTCGACCTCGTGGTCTGCGAAGCCCGGTCCTCGATGGGGGGCCTTGATCTGCTGCTGCAGGCGGCCGAGGCCGTGTCCCCGAGCATCCCCGTCCTTCTCCTGGGCGAGACCGGGGAGGAGAGGGTCCTCATCGAGGGGATCAAGGCCGGCGCCGCGGGTGCGCTCTCCAAGCACTGCCTCGAGCAGGAGTTCCTGGAGGGGGTGCGCGCGGTGCTCGGCGGCCACCGGGTGCTGAGCGGCTACGTGCTCGACCACCTGCTCGCCGGCCCCGGGAGGGAGTTCGCGGAGCGGGACAAGATGCTGGTGCGCCTCTCGCCGACCGAGATCGAGGTGCTGGCCCTGGTCGGCCAGGCGAAGCCGATCCACGACATCGCCGCCAGCCGCGGCGTCAGCGAGAAGACGGTCCGGAACCACCTGGCCAACATCTACCGGAAGCTGGAGCTGCGCAACCGGACCGAGGCGATGCTCTGCGCGGCGAGGATCGGGCTGGTGCCGATTCTCACGTTCTAGACCATCTAGACATCCTGGGTTCTCCGGAAGGGAGGGCACTGGTCGCGCTGCTCAGCCGAGGCGCCGGGGATGTGTGCTCGATCCTCCCGCCGATGTGGAAGGTATCCTCCCCGCCCGTTCCACGGAGCCCGGAAAGTCCGGTGTCAGCCGGGACCAGGGTTGCTAGACTGGCGGGCTGATGGCGGTCCTCGAGCGGTTGATAAGAGCCAGGCTCCTGCTCGTCGTCTCGGCGCTGGTGGTCGTGGTGGTGGTCGTGTCGGGCGTGCTGCTCCTCCGGCCGCCGGGGGGGCCGGCGAGGACGGCGGCCGGGCGCAGCCCGAGCAGTTCCGGGGGGGCATCCCCGTCGATCCTTCCTCCATCCAGCGCCCAGCCGTCACCGAGCGCGTCGAGCGGACACCCGTCACCCAAGGCCTCGGCCGGACACCCGACCGCTTCGACGGCGCCCGGCGGCTCCTCGACACCTCGCGCCACCACCCCCTCCAGCCCGTCCTCGCACGCGGGCTCGGTGCCGGCCCTGGCCCATGTCTTCGTCATCCTGATGGAGAACCATTCCTACTCCCAGGTCATGGGCGCCCCCTACATCAGCAGCCTGGCGGCGCAGGGTGGGGTGGCCGGCAACTACCATGCGGTCACGCACCCGAGCCTGCCCAACTACATCGCGCTGACGAGCGGAGACACCCAGGGCATCTCCAGCGACTGCCAGCCCTCCGACTGCTCGACCGGAGCCGCCAGCATCGCGGACCGACTCAACGCGGCGGGGAAGAGCTGGAGGGAGTACGCGGAGGACATGCCGTCGCCCTGCTACGGCCAGGACGCCGATCCCTACTACGCCAAGCACGACCCCTTCGTCTACTACACGCGGGTGACCCACAGCGGCCAGTGCGCCAGCCACGTCGTGTCCTTCGACAACCTGGCCGGCGACCTCTCCTCGACCGCCAGCACCCCCGACTTCGCCTTCATCACCCCGAACATCTGCAACGACATGCACAACTGTGACACCGGGGCTGGCGACAACTGGCTCAGCCAGCACGTGCCGCAGATCCTCGGATCGCCCGCCTTCACCGCTCAGAGATCCCTGCTGGTGGTGGTGTGGGATGAGAACGACGGGTCATCGGGCAACCAGGTCGCCTGCGTCTTCGTCGGCTACCACGTCCGTCACGGCGTCTCCTCCGTCTACTACACCCACTACTCGCTGCTGAGAACATTCGAGGTGGCCCTCGGCCTGCAGCCGCTGACGGGCAACGACGGCAACGCGTCCCCGATGGGGAGCCTCTTCAACTAGGCCGGCCGGCGCGGGCTGTGGGACAGGCGTCCCGGCCCCCCTGGACACGGGGCGTCCTGGTGCTCGGATTCCCCATTTCACCGCGCCCATGCCGACCTTAGCCTCACGGGGAGACGATGGAGTATCAAGCCCGAAAGGCCCTCGCGTTCGACTCTGTCTCCGGCCGCAGCCTGCGCCGCCGGCTCAGCTACGAGCCGGTCTTGAAGCGCGCTCTCGACCTCGCCGTCGCGGTCGTGGTCCTGGTCGCCGCGCTGCCCCTCTGGCTTATCATCGCCGCCGCCATCAAGCTCGACTCGCGCGGCCCGGTCCTCCACGTCCAGGAGCGGGTGGGCCTCGACGGGACCAGGTTTCGCTTCTTCAAGTTCAGGTCGATGCACGCCGGGGCGGAGCGGATGCTCCCCGAGCTGCTGCGACTGAACGAGGCGTCGGGCCCCGTCTTCAAGATGCGGGCCGACCCCCGCGTGACCCGGCTCGGCCGCATCCTGCGCCGCACGAGCCTCGACGAGCTCCCGCAGCTCATCAACGTGATCCGGGGCGAGATGAGCCTGGTCGGCCCGCGGCCCCCGCTGCCCGGCGAGGTGGCCCGGTACCGCCCCTCGGACCGCATCCGGCTGACGGTCAAGCCCGGCCTCACGTGCCTGTGGCAGATCAACGGCCGCTCCGAGTGCGACTTCGACCAGTGGATGAGATACGACCGGGAGTACGTGGTCACGCGATCCGCGCGGCTCGACCTGGCGATCCTGGTGCGAACCCTGTGGGCCGTGCTCACCTGCCGCGGGGCGTACTAGTGCTCCTTCCACGTGGCGGCTGAGCTGCAGAGCCTGGCCCGGGCGGGGTGGGCGGGCGATGCCGGCGAGGTTCTCACGACGGCGCCGGACGCGGAGGCGGAGCGGGGAGAGAGGGACCGCGAGCAGGGCAGGCTCCTGGTCCACGACCTCCTGGGCGATTTCTCGACCCTGGCGCGGCTCCTGGGGCGCGAGCTCCGAGAGGGCACGCGGCTCAACGCATTCCTCCTCGCCGCGGGGCTGGACCAGATCGCCGAGGATCACCTCCATCGCGACCCGTATGACCTCCAGCGGGCCGCCTCCGTGGCC
>JBOHUX010000202.1:0-3638 GCA_050734915.1 Candidatus Dormibacteraceae bacterium | reverse complement strand
GCGCCGCGATGGAGACCGTCACCAACCTTCGGTCCTCCTCGCCGCGGGCCCGAACGACCAGCCCGGCGTCCACCATGCGATCCACGACCGCGCTCGTGGATGGTGCCGAGGTACCCAGATGCGCGGCCAGGTGACTGACCGTGGTGGGACCGATCTCGGTGAGGAGTCCGAGCACGTGCAGCTGCGCGGGCGTCTGCCCGCAGGCGTGGAGATGGCCGACCATGGTCCGCTGGCGGCGGTCGATCCAGTCGTGCAGCGCTTCCACCGCCGCCGTCACGTGCGCCTGGCGCGATCCGCTGGCGGCGGTCATGCGACCGCCACGGCCGGCCGCTCCTCGGCCGGTTCCTGGCCCGGTTCCCGCTCGGCCGGGGAGCTCGAGCGCAGGGGCAGCTCCGGCAGCAGGAGGATGACGATCAGGCCCACCAGCGCCGAGGCGGCCCCCAGCCACATGAGGCCGGCGATCGATGCCGCCAGGTCGCTCTGGACGCCGTGCGCGATGTGCGGGATCAGCGCCTGGGCCTGGGCGGACAGCGCCCGCGCCAACTGGCTGTGGAGATCGCCGACTCCGGTCAGACTGCCCGTCGCCGAGCCGCTGCCGTGGGCGAACCGGCTGACGACAGCGGACGGCACGCCGGCCTTGACCAGGTGGGTGGGCAGCTGGGTGGCGAACTGGGAGGCGAAGATGGACCCGGCGATGGCGAGGCCGACCGAGCCGCCGATCTGCCGGAAGAAGGTCAGGTTGCTGGTGGCGACTCCGATCCGTCTCAGCGGGACCGCGTTCTGCAGCGCCACGGTGGTCACCGAGAACGTGGGCCCGACGCCGAGCCCGGCGATCGCCATCCAGAGCGAGAGGGTCCAGTACCCGGTGCCGACCTCGAGCCGGGTCATCAGGTACATGCCAACCGTGAGCACCACCGCCGCGCCGACCAGGATCGCCTTGTACCGGCCGGTGCGGCTGACGAGCAGTCCGCTCAGCGTGCTGGAGAGGATGACGCCCAGCATCAGCGGCCAGGTCCGGTATCCGGAGGCGGTCGCCGACAGTCCCTGCACGGCCTGGAAGTAGCGGGGCAGGAAGATGACCGCGCAGAAGAACCCGAAGGCGACGAAGAAGACGGCGATGTTGATGGTCGTGTAGCTGCGGTTGCGGAAGAGGTCGAGCGGGATGATGGGTTCCTTGGCGAAGCGTTCGACGACGATGAAGCCGATCGCGAGGACGGCGGCCGCGACCAGGTAGGTGAGCACGTTGGGCGAGAACCAATCGTTGAGGCGTCCGGAGGCGCCGGTCAGGCCCTTGTTGGTGAGCCCGAGCAGGAGCAGGATCGCCGCCGCGCTGAAGACGAGGATGCCCAGGAAGTCGAGGTCGCGCACGCGCACGCCGCGCGCGTTGCCGGTGTTGGGCAACTGGCTGGCGATCACCGCCAGGGCGGCGATTCCGATCGGCAGGTTGACGTAGAAGATCCAGTGCCAGCTGAGGTTGTCGGTGAGGAAGCCGCCCAGGAAGGGTCCGATGATGAAGCTGAGGCCGAACACCGCCCCGAACAGGCCCTGGTAGCGCCCCCTCTCCTTGGGGCTGAAGAGGTCGCCGATGACGGCGAGCGCGATCGGGAAGATGGCGCCGGCGCCGAGGCCCTGGATGCCACGGAAGACGATCAGCTCGCCCATCGACTGGGAGATGCCGGCCAGCGCCGAGCCGGCCAGGAAGAGGCTGACCCCGATCAGCAGCAGCGGCCGCCGCCCGTAGACGTCGGACAGCTTGCCGTAGATCGGCACGGTGACGGTCGAGCTGAGCAGGTACACGGTGACCACCCACGTGTAGAGGCTGTTGCCCATAAGGTCGGTGACGATGCGCGGCAGCGCCGTGCCGACGATGGTCTGATCGAGCGCGGCCAGGAAGAGGCCGAGCATGATCGCGACGATGATCGCCGTCTTCTGGCGGGAGCCGAGGGATTCCGCACTACGCATAGGTGATCTACCTTCTCCGAATCATTAGTGGCTAGCGGTTCTTTAGTCTACCTTAATCGTTAGAGCGGCGTCGATATTTCCTCCGGGGCACGAACAGCAAGGCTGAGACCGCGACGCGGCCGACTGACGCCCGCCCCCCGAACGGACTCCTGGGCTCAGGCTTCCGTCGTCTCGAGGAGCCCGAAGACGGCGCCCTGCGGCCCGGCCTCGGTACGACCGCCGCCTCCGGGCGCCGGGGCGGTGGAATGGAAGGCTGAACGGGGCGTGTTACAGTGGCCGTACAAAAGTCCGCGACAACACGCGGGCCTTCGCGCTTGGGTCCTCCCTCCCCGTCTAAGCAACGGTGTCCTTGAAGTCGCGGAAGATCGAAACCGAAAGAGGGGGGAGGAGCACCCCCAATTGAACTCGTTCGCAGAACTGGGCGCCAGCGCCCGCACGCTCGCCGCTCTGCAGCGGCAATCCATCGAAACTCCCGTCTCCGTCCAGGCCGAGGCCATCCCCCCGCTGATGGAGGGACAGGACGTCGTCATGCAGGCTCCGACCGGCTCGGGCAAGACGCTCGCCTTCCTGATTCCTCTCATCCGGCGCATGGATCAGCCCGGGCCCGGACCCCGCGCGCTGATCGTCACGCCCACCCGCGAGCTCGCCATGCAGGTGGAGAAGGTCTTCCGGGAGCTCGACAGCGGTCTTAAGGCCGCGCTTCTCTACGGAGGCGTCGGATACGCCACCCAGACCCTGGCTCTGAAGCGGGGCGCGGACGTCGTGATCGGCACGCCGGGCCGGACCCTGGACATGGTCGGCCGCCGCCTCGTCTCCCTGAGCCGGGTCGAGTACCTGGTGCTCGACGAGGCCGACGAGATGCTGGACGCGGGTTTCGCGCCCGACGTAGAGCGGATCCTCGGGCTCACGTATCAGCCGCAGATGGTGCTCGCCTCGGCGACGATGCCGGATTGGGTGACCAGGATGATCGGCAAGCACATGCGGGAGCCCGTCCGGATCGAGGTCGAGCTCGACGAGGAGTCACTGCTCGAGCACGGCATCGTCCGCGTGGACCGCGGTCAGAAGCTCCACACGCTGAGCCGGCTGCTGCGCAAGCACGGCGGTTCGGCGATCGTGTTCGGCCGCACCAAGCATGGCGTTCGCAAGCTCAACCGCGAGCTGAAGGCGCTCGGCCACGACAGTGTCGAGCTCCAGGGGAACCTCTCCCAGACCGCCCGGGACCGGACGATGGAGGCGTTCCGCCACCGCCGCACCGACGTGCTTGTCGCCACCAACGTCGCCGCCCGCGGGCTCGACATCACCCATGTCCGGCTGGTCGTCAACTACGAGCTCCCGGAGACGCCGCAGTGGCTGACGCACCGGATCGGCCGCACCGCGCGGATGGGGGAGAAGGGCCGCGCCCTCACCTTCCTGAGCCCCGAGGACCTGATCGCCTGGCGCAAGCTGCGATCGCAGGGAGCGCCTTCGCTGCCCGAGGTTGACATCCGCGGCCTGCTGGAGGAGAACACCTGGCGCTACCTCGCCCAGCCGGCCGAACCCGGGCCGGCGTCCGTGCTCTCGAACCAGGTCCCGGGGAACCGGCCGCGGCCGTCCTCGATGCCGGGCCGGCGCCGCCGGGGGGGAGGACGCGGCCGGTACCGCCCCCCGCCCGTCGTCCGGGAGGCGTAGCCCGGCCC
>JBOHUX010000201.1:0-3649 GCA_050734915.1 Candidatus Dormibacteraceae bacterium | reverse complement strand
GCAAGTGATTCTCGCCTCCGACCCCGATCGTGAGGGCGAGGCCATCGCCTGGCATCTGGCTGAGGTCTTGAAGCTCAAGAACCCGAGTCGAATCGAGTTCCACGAGATCACCAGCCAGGCCGTCAAACGAGCCCTGGAGCAGCCCCGCCAGATCGACATGCGGCTGGTCAACGCCCAGCAGGCGCGGCGTGTGGTCGACCGCCTGGTGGGATACAAGCTGAGTCCGTTTCTCTGGAGCAAGGTTCAAAAGGGCATCGGCGCGGGTCGGGTCCAGTCGGTCGCCTTGCGTCTTGTCTGCTCCCGCGAGCAGGAGATTCGCGACTTCGTCAGCGAGGAGTCGTGGACGGTCGACGCCATCTTGTCGCGCCAAAAGGACGAATCGCGCTTCAAGGCCCGGCTGGTGAGCGGGCCGTCGGGCAAGCTGGAGTTGAAGACCGGGGCTGAGGCGGAGGCGGCGCGGACCGCCCTGGCGGGTGCCGGTTACCAGGTGGTCGGTGTGGAGACCAAGCAGCGCTCCAAGTCCGCTGCGCCGCCCTACATCACCTCCACCCTGCAGCAGGACGCCTCCAGCCGGCTGCGCTACGCGCCGCGCCGGACTATGCGTCTGGCCCAGGATCTGTATGAGGGGATTGAGCTGGGAGGCGAGGGCTCGACCGGGCTCATCACCTACATGCGCACCGACTCGAGCCGGGTCTCAGAGGAGGCCGAGGCGAGCGTCAAGGCCTGGATCTCGTCCACGCTGGGCGCCCAGTTCCTGGGCAAGCCGCGCCAGGAGAAGGCACGCCCGGGGGCCCAGGAGGCACACGAATCAATTCGCCCCACCGACCCCACGCGGCGGCCGGAAGACGTCAAGGCGTTCCTCAAGGATGACCAGTACCGTCTCTACGAGCTGATCTGGCGGCGCTTTGTCGCCAGCCGCATGGCGCCGGCGCGCTATTCGCAGACCACGGCCGAGATCGCCGCCGGCGGGTTCGGTCTCCGGGCGAGCGGCTCGATCCTGAGTTTTGAGGGCTTCTACAAGATCTGGGAGCGAGAGGTCGACGACGAGGAGCACCGGCTCCCAGAGTTGCAGGCGGGCGAGAGCCTGGACTTCCACGGACTGGAGGCGGAGCAGCACTTCACCCAGGCACCGCCGCGCTATTCCGAGGCGACGTTGATCAACGAACTGGAGAAGCGGGGGATCGGGCGGCCGTCCACCTACGCCAGCATCGTGGCCACCATCCAGGACCACCACTACGTGGAGCAGCTCGAGCGCCGCCTCCATCCGACACCCCTGGGCGAGGCGGTGAACAAGATCATGTCCGAGCACTTCCCGGCCATCGTGGATGAGAAGTACACCGTCCGCATGGAGAGTCGGCTGGACGAGGTGGAGAAGGGCCAGGTGGAGTGGATTCCCGTCGTTCGGGACTTCTATCTGCCCCTGGAGGCGATGCTCGGAGCAGCCGAGGAGGCCATGCCGGCGGACACCGGGGAGATCTGCCCGGAGTGCCAGGAGGGACACCTGACCCTCAAGGCGAGCCGCTACGGGCCCTTCAAGGGATGTTCGCGATATCCCAAGTGCAAGTACCGCGAGAACCTCAGCGCCAGCGGCGAGGCGGCCGGCCCGACCCTTCTGGAAGAGACCTGTCCGGAGTGCGGCAAGCCGCTTCAGAAGCGGCGGGGACGCTACGGAGAGTTCGTTGGCTGCTCGGGCTATCCGGAGTGTCGCTACATCCGCAAGGAGGAACGCGCGGCCGCCGAGCCGACCGGAACCAAGTGCCCGCAGTGCGGGGAGGGCGAACTCTACCAGCGCCAGGGTCGATTTGGCGCCTTCCTCTCCTGCAGTCGCTATCCGCAGTGCAACTACCGGGCCAATCTGGCCGGCAAGGCGCGACCCGAGCCCAAGCTTCTGGACGAGGCCTGCCCGCTCTGCGGCAAGCCGATGGTGGAGCGAAAGGGGCGCTACGGGACCTTCAAAGCCTGCAGCGACTATCCACGCTGCAAAGGACCGCAGCAGAAGAAGACGGCCTGACGGCGAGCCTCGGTAAACTGACGGATGGTCGCCGGGGCGACCCATCACACACGCTCAGAGCCAGTCCCCTGTCCTCCTTCGAGGCGACGCGCTGGGCGGAGGAACAACAGGGAGGTATTGTGACGTGGCCCAGGTAAGTTTGAAACAGCTCTTGGAGGCCGGGGTCCACTTCGGGCACCAGACCAGCCGCTGGAACCCCAAGATGCGGCCCTACATCTTCACCGCCCGCAACGGTATCCACATCATCGATCTGCAGAAGACGGTGAAGCTCCTTGACGATTCGCTCTCGTTCATCAAGGACGTGGCTGCGACGGGCCGTCCGGTGCTCTTCGTGGGAACCAAAAAGCAGGCCCAGGAGACGATCCAGACCGAGGCCGCTCGGTGCGGCATGTTCTTTGTCAACCGGCGTTGGATGGGCGGCATGCTGACCAACTTCAGCACCGTCAAGAAGCGCATCGAGCGCCTCCAGGAATTGCGCCGTATGCAGCAGACGGGCCAGTTCGAACTGCTCTCCAAGAAAGAGGCCAAGCACCTGCAGGACGAACTCGACCGGCTCATGTACCACTTCGACGGCATCGCCGACATGAAGCGCCTGCCGGGGGCGGTCTTCGTGGTCGACCCGCGCAAGGAGCACATCGCGGTGACCGAGGCCAACCGGCTCCACATCCCAGTCGTCGCCATCACCGACTCGAACTGCGACCCGGATCTCATCCAGTACGTGATTCCGGGCAATGACGACGCCATCCGGGCGGTCAAGTTGCTCACCTCGAAGACCGCCGACGCCTGCCTCGAAGGCCGTCAGCAGGCCATGGAACGGGGCGAGCAGCTGCCTTCGATGGAGGAGCGCGAGTTTCTTGAGACGCCGCGCTACGAGGGCCTCCTGGAGGAGTACGTGGACGAGGAGGATTACCTCCCGGACGTGTCCGAGGACGAGTTCCTGGCCGGCACCGACGATGAGGAGGCCCGATGATGGCGGAGGTGTCGATGGACCTGGTCAAGCAGCTCCGCGACGCGACCGGTGCCGGGATGATGGACTGCAAGCGGGCCCTGGAGCAAACCCAGGGGGACGTGGAGGCGGCCGTCACCTGGTTGCGCGAAAAAGGCATCGCCACGGCTGCCAAGCGGGCCGGCCGGGAGACCAACAACGGGGTCGTCGAGGCCTACCTGCACCGGACCTCGGACGACTACCCACCCCAGGTGGGGGTGCTGCTGGAGCTTGACTGCGAGAGCGATTTCGTGGCCAAGGGGGATGAATTCCGCAAGCTGGCCCGGGAACTCTCGCTGCACATCGCGGCCGCCGCGCCGCGCTGGATCGGGCGCCAGGATGTCCCCCCCGAGCTGGTCGCGTCGGAGCGCGACCTCTACCGGCGCCGGGCCGAAGAGGAGGGTAAGCCGGCCTCGGTGTTGGACAAGATCGTGGACGGCCAGATCGAAGCCTTCTTCAAGGACAACTGTCTTTGGGAGCAGCCCTACGTGCGCGACCCCAAGACGCCGATCAAGGATCTGGTCGCGCAGACCAGCTCCTTGCTGCAGGAGAACATCACCGTCAGACGCTTCAGCCGCTTCAGTATCAAAGAGGGTTAGGGCCAAGTTGGGCACCCAGGTCCAATATCGGCGGGTGCTGCTGAAGCTCAGCGG
>JBOHUX010000200.1:0-3749 GCA_050734915.1 Candidatus Dormibacteraceae bacterium | reverse complement strand
GCTCCAGAGTGTGCTTCCTGCCCTTCACTTCGGTTCCTCCTTGCCCTCTCGGGCGATGATGGAACCTCATATCAGATGGACCAGTTCTAGGGGGTCAGGTCACCGCTGTTGCGGCGGCCATGGCGGCGATATTGGCCGTCTCCACCCTGACGTGGATTCAGCACGCCCGCCACCCGACACCGGCCGGCAGGGATCCGCATGCGGCTGTTTCGGCTTCCGGGCCAGGGTCGTCAAGCGTCGCCCCCCGTGTCCCGCCGCGGCCTGGTCAGCCTACGGGCTTTTTCAACGGTTGGTTCGTAACGCGCGCCCTCGGCTGGCTGGCGGTGGGCGTCCAGGGACATGGAAGTCTCCTGAAGACGGGGATGGCGGCCAGCATTGGATCGACCAGCTCGACTTCAACTTCCCGCGCCTGTTTGCGAAGGACATGAGCTTCCCGGACGCCAGCCACGGATTCGTGATCGTGCTGAACTCGGTGGGCTCTCACTTGGCGCCTCAACTTTTCAGCTCTCAAGATGGATCGACCTGGCAGCGGAAGGCCCTTCCGTCCGGCATCGCAGCCACGCTTGGGATGGATTTCACAAGCCCCCGCGAGGGCTGGGTGCTGGCCACCGTTGCCGGCGGCCACCCAGCCGTATACCGCACGTTGGACGGAGGGTCGACCTGGCACCTTGCAGGGTCGGGGCGCAATGGGCTCGACCCCTCCGCGCATCTGGAGGGGATGCGGTTCTCAGATGCTCAACATGGCTGGATTTCCGGCTTCCGTTACCCTCCCCAAACTCTTGGCGCAAACGGGGTGGCGGGAACGCCCTTCTTCTATGTCACCAGGAACGGAGGCTCGACATGGCAAGCTCAATCGCTGCCGGCCCCTCCCGGTCTCACGTACCCCCTGCCGGTGACGTTGCTGGACCCTCCCCACTTCTCTGACCCCACTCACGCTGTCGCGGCGCTGCAGGCTGGACCGAAGTCGGATCCAATGGTGATCGTGTACTCGAGCTCCGATGCGGGTCTGACCTGGACCGCGCATCGACTGCCAGGCTCTCCGATTGCCTGGGCAGCTGTGGATGCGAGCCACACCTGGAGTGGAGGCGCGTCAGGCGTTGAGCTGAGCAGAGACCAAGGCCAGACGAGCTCGGCCCTCGGGACGACACCCGATGCGGCCGCGGTAACCGCACTGGACTTCGTCGACGACCTGACAGGTTACGCTGTCGGGTTCAACCCGCTCTCGCACCGGACCACCTACTACCGGACGACTGATGGAGGCGTCCACTGGACTTCGTTGGTCGTCGGGAGTTGAGACTCGCTCGCTCGCCTCAAGTCACGCACCCCCTTTCAACGATCTAGGGGGCATCGCGGCATCACGACGACGGCGCTCCTGACGCCACGCCCAGCGGGGGAGCGCCGAAACGACAGGAGGGCCCGTTCGCGCTCGCAGCCCCACGCGCTGCCCCCAGCCTGTGATTCCACCGTCCTGGATCCGGGTACCAACCCAGACAGTGGCTGAGTTCAAGGACTACTACCAGATCCTCGGCGTGCCCCGGGACGCGCCGGCCAAGGACGTCAGCAGGGCGTTCCGGAAGCTGGCGCGCAAGCACCACCCCGACCTCAATCCGGGCGACACCCAGGCGGAGGCACGCTTCAAGGAGGTGACCGAGGCCAACGAGGTCCTCAGCGATCCCGAGAAGCGCAAGCTCTACGACCGCTTCGGCAAGGACTGGCGGGCCGCGAAGGCGGCCGGGGCGGATGGGAGAGGGGCGAGGGCCCCCGGCTCGGGGGCCGGACCGGGGGATCCGAACGTCGAGTACCGGACCGTGAGCCAGGAGGACCTGCGGGATCTCTTCGGCGACGAGAACCCGTTCAGCGAGTTCTTCCACTCCATGTTCGGGCGCGCGGGCCACGCCGGCGGCCGGACCGCCGCCCGGGCCGCTCCGGCGGAGGGCGCGATCTCGATCACACTCCGGGACGCCTGCCTGGGCACGACGCGCACCTTCCAGACGCCCGACGGCAAGCGCGTCGAGGTCAAGGTCCCGGCCGGAATCGTGGATGGCACCACGCTCAGAGTTCCCGGCCTCCGGGTCCGGGTCCAGGTCCAGCCCGATCCTGCCTTCGAGAGGCACGGCCCGGACGTCAGCACCAGCGTCCAGGTGCCCCTCCGGACCGCGCTGCTGGGCGGCGAGGTGGAGGCGCCCACCCTGAAGGGCGGCCGCGTCAAGCTGAGCGTTCCCGCCGAGACCCAGAACGGGACCCGCCTCCGCCTCAAGGGCCTCGGCATGCCGGACCCCAGGGGTGGCGGCCCGGGCGACCTCTACGTGGAGGTCCGGGTCCGGCTCCCGTTCCCGATCGACGAGAAGACCCGGCGCCTGGCCGAGGAGCTGGACCATGCCTGACGGCCGGCGTGCCGATCCGCTCGTCGAGCTGGCCGAGGTGGCGAGGGTCGAGGTGGCGGCGGTCCGTCGATATCAGAGGGCCGGCTGCATCGAGATCACCGAGGCAGGCATCACCGACCTGACCGTCCGGCGCGCGAGGCAGGTGCACCGGCTGAGGCGCGACCTGGGACTCCAGCTGGACGCGATCGCCATCATCGTCCGCCTGATCGACCGCCTCGAGCGCGCCCAGCCGCCCCGGTAGGCTGCGCGGCAGCCTGTAAGCTTCGTCAAGCTTGGGGGTCCGATTCATCCTTCCGCTCGTGTTCGTGGCGGGAATGGCGTCGCTGGGAGTGGAGTTCGGTGCCTCGCGCCTGCTGGCGCCGTACTTCGGGACCAGCCTCTACGTGTGGGGGCTCCTGATCGGCCTGGTCCTCATCTACCTCAGCGTCGGGTACCTGCTCGGGGGGCGCCTGGCCGACCGCCATCCCCGTCCCGAGGTGATGTTCCAGCTCACCGCCTGGGCCGCCCTCTGGATCGGGATCATCCCCCTCGTCTCATATCCGGTGCTGGTCGCCTCCCAGCGGGGCTTCGCGACACTGAGCGTCGGTCTCGTGGCCGGCACCCTGCTCGCCGTGGTGCTGCTCTTCGCGGTGCCCGTGATCCTGCTCGGCTGTGTGTCGCCGTTCGCCATCAGGCTCCTGCTGCAGGACGTCGAGACCGGGGGCCGCACCGCCGGTCGCGTCTACGGGATCAGCACGGTGGGCAGCATCCTGGGCACCTTCCTGCCCGTCTTCTGGTTCATCCCCACGTACGGCACGCGGGCCACGCTGGCCGGCTTCAGCGTCGTCCTCCTCGGCATCTCGATCGCCGGGCTCTGGCCGCGCAAGCGTGCCTACTGGGCCTTCGCCAGCCTTGTGCTGGCCGCCTGGATCCTGCTTCCCCAGGGGATCCGGCCCGCCTCGGCGGGGCGGTTGCTCTTCGAGAAGGAGTCGGCCTACAACTACATCCAGGTCGTCCAGGTCGGCACGCGCCGGGAGCTGATCCTCAACGAGGGCCAGGCGATCCACTCCATCTACGACCCCACCACCGAGCTCACCGGAGGCTACTGGGACTATCTGCTGCTGGCACCCTACATCCGGCCCTCTCCGACACCGCCGTCGAGTGTTGCCTTCATCGGGCTGGCGGCGGGCACCTCGGCGCGCCAGTACCGCGCCGCCTTCGGGCCGGGGACCAACCTGGCTGGGGTCGAGATCGATCCCGACATCGTCGCGGCCGGCCGCCGCTACTTCCATCTCGGCTCCAGCGGAACCCAGGTGGCGGTGGCGGACGGTCGCTACTGGTTGGTGACCCGCGGCGCCCGCTACGACGCCATCCTGGTCGACGCCT
>JBOHUX010000199.1:0-3765 GCA_050734915.1 Candidatus Dormibacteraceae bacterium | reverse complement strand
CTCGGCCAGGCGGAGGGCGCACTCGCTGGCGGGAGCCGAGGCCGCTTGCTCGGTGATCAGTACCTGTTCCTCGTGGGATGCGAGGCGGCGACCGGGTCCCGCGCGAGGCGGGGAGCGGTCCTGAGTTGGGATTCGTTGCCTTCCATTTCCTTCCTCATTCGACTCCCGTCTGGGTCATGACCAGGTTCTCGGTCTCGACCGCCGTCATCGGCGGCCCGCCTCCTCTGGCGAGGAGCCGGCTCAGCAGCTTCATGAACGCTCCCCAGAGCCCGTCCCGAGCGAAGAGTACCGTGAGGACGAAGATGATCCCGAGCACGGTCACCCAGCGGGTCACATAGATGCTCACGTACTGCTGGAGCAGGACGATCACGCCCGCTCCGACGAGGGGCCCCCAGAGCGTGCCCAGACCACCCATGACGACCATCAGGACGACCTGGCCGTTGTGGGAGAAGTCGATGGTGGTCGGGCTCACATAGAGGTTGTAGAAGCCGAAGAGGACGCCGGCGATGCCGCCGAAGACCCCCGAGATGACGAAGGCCAGGTACTTGTGGAGCCAGGTGTTGTAGCCCAGCGTCCGCATGCGGGGCTCGTTGCCGCGGATGCCACGCAACGTGAGCCCGAAAACCGAGCGGACGATCATCCAGAGGATGACCGCACAGATCACGAACACCACCAGGACGAAGTAGTAGTAGGAGGTGCCTCCGGTCAGGTCGAGCGGCCCCAAGACGGGGCGCCCGCCGATCGGGAGGCCGTTGTCGCCGCCGCTGACACTCACCCATCGATAGGCGAGGCCCCAGACGATCTGGCCCAAGGCGAGGGTCAGGATCACGAAGGTGATCTCGCGGACGCGTACGGCGACAAGGCCGAAGACCAATGCGGTCAGGAGCACGACGGCCATCGCGAGGCCGATGCTGGCGTCGGCGCTCATGCCTCGCGACATCCCGAAGGCGATCCCGTACGCACCCACCCCCAGGTAGGAGGCGTGGCCCAGCGAAACCAGTCCCGTGTAGCCGGCGAGCAGATCGAGGCTCATGGCGAGGAGGCCGAAGATGAGGACGTTGATCGCGAGCGAGGTGTAGAAGCTGGAGCCCATCTGGGGAATCCAGACGGCGGCCGCGAGAGGGATGAGGACCGCCGCCCAACGGACCGGGCGGGGATGCCGGCTCATCCCCCGGACGGCGATGCCGATCACGTCGCGGTTCGGCCGAAGAGGCCTTGAGGACGCCAGAGCAGGATCAGGACCATGGGGGCGAAGAGGGTGAAGTAGGCGAGTTCCGGGAAGTAGCCGTTCCCGTAGGTGTTGAGCAGGCCCACCACCAGGCTCCCGGCCACGGCGCCCTCGAGTGTACCCAGGCCGCCGATGATGACCACCACCAGGGCGAAGGTGAGGATGTCCGAGTCGGATCCCGGGGAGAGCGTCAGGAGGCTGCCGCCGAGGACCCCGGCGAGGCCGGCCAGAAGGGCGCCGAGGACGAACACGCCGGTGAAGACGCGGTTGATGTTGATCCCCATCGCCCCCACCATCTCGCGGTCGTCCACTCCGGCCCGGATCATGGAGCCGATCCGCGTCCTATTGAGCAGGTAGTAGAGGATGATCGCGATCCCGATCGCCACCGCCAGGATGAAGAACCTGCCGTCCGGATAGGTGATCGGCCCGAAGGTGGTGGACTGGGCGAGCAACGCCGGGAGGCGGATCGAGAGGGGATTGCCGCCCCAGATGGCGAGTGCCATGTCGCTGAGGATGAAGGCGACCCCCATGGTCAGCAGCAGCTCCGACATCGGCCGCCCCCGGAGCCGGACCAGGAGTCCGCGCTCGAGCACGATCCCGAAGACGGCCATCGCGAGCGCACCGGCGACCAGCCCGAGCACGAAGCTGTGGGTCACCGCGATCGTCGTGTAGCCGACGTAGCCGCCGACCAGGTAGGTGCCGCCGTGGGCGAGGTTGACGATGCGCATGAGCCCGAAGATGAGCGTGAACCCGCTCCCGAGCAGAAAGAGAAGTCCTGCGAAGGTGAGGCCATTGAGCGTCTGCTCGATGAAGCTCTGCATCGACAACTCCGAAGCTGAAGGGAAGCGGGACGGGCCGGCCAATGCTAGGTCAGGCATCGGAGATCAGTCAACGAGGAGTCCGGTGCCGGCCGGCTTCCAACCCGAAGGGTTGGAGGTGATCCCGAAGGGGACATGACGGCGGCGGCAGCTCGCGTGAAGCGGCCAGAGCATGAGATCAGCGGGCGGTCACGGTGGAAACGAAGGAGGCCTCCCACCTGGGGCCGGCGGCTCGGACCGGCTCGCCTCTGGGGGGGGAGGCGGTCGGGAGCACGTGGCGCGGCGCGTCAGCCGGTCAGATCTCGTACTCGCAGGACTGGTCGCCGCCACCCAGCCCGAGCATCTCCACAAGTTTGCCGAACCCGTCGGCGTAGGCCATGAACGCGCCCAGTTCGACCAGCTCCTCCTCGGTGAAGTGCTCGCGCCAGCGGGCCACGTGCTGGTCGGTGATCGACCGGTAGTCGTCGGTGAACAGGCTCGCCATCTCCAGCGCGGCGTGCTCGCGGGCATCGAAGATGGTGTCCTCGATGTCCCACGTCGCCTCCACCTTGGCCTGATCGATGGACATCTTCTCCGCGACCGCGGAGCGGACCCCGCTTCAATAGCCGCAGCCTCGCAGGCGGGCCATCCGGACCCGCATCAGCTCCTTGAGGGTGTGCTCGACGTCGCCCGCATAGAAGGTCTCCTGCCAGCCGGAGTAGAAGGCGTTCATGGCCCGCGGCTGGCGGGCGAGGATGCGGAGCAGGGTCGGGTTGGGGGCCCCCCGGGCGGCCGCGTCGGCGAACGCCCTGGCGGTGGCGGGACTGATCGTGTCCTCGGCGACCGGGTTGACGCGGGGACTCATCGCCGCTTCCCCACGCCCCGCACGGATCCGATCCGCGATCTCACGCCTGGATCATGCCCCCGATCTCACGCCAGCATTATCGTGGATCGCGAGATGAGGCTCGCCAATCTTCGCGCGGCGGCCGGGACCCGCCTCCACGTGCGAACGTCGGCCGGCTACGTGGACGTCGCCCGCGCCACGGGCGATCCCCGGCTGGCGAGCCTGCCCGGCCTGCTCGCGACCGGCGAGCCAGGCCTGGCTCGGGTGGCGGAGCTGCCGCCGGGGGACGACGGCGCCGGGCTCGAACTGGGGCCGGCGGTGGAGCGGCCGGGCAAGATCCTCTGCATCGGGCGCAACTACACTGAGCACATCGATGAGGTGCGCGCACGCCAGATCGGCTGGCCGGAGGTGTTCGCCAAGTACGCGAGCACGGTGATCGGGCCCTTCGACGAGATCGTCCGGCCTTCGGTCTCTGAGCAGGTCGATTACGAGGGCGAGCTGGGGGTGGTGATCGGACGCGCCGGCCGCCACGTGAGCGCGGAGCGGGCCATGGAGCTGGTCTTCGGCTTCTGCGCCGTCAACGACGTCAGCATCCGGGACTGGCAGGGCCGGGGCACCCAATGGACGCCGGGCAAGAACTTCGACCGCACCTTCCCGATCGGACCCGAGGTGGTGACGGCGGACGAGGTCGACTGGCGCGACCTCGGCATCGAGACCAGGCTTAACGGGGACCGGGTGCAGGCGTCCCGGACCTCCCTGATGCTCTTCGACATCCCCGCCCAGATCGAGTTCATCACTTCCTGGCTGACGCTGGAGCCGGGTGACGTGATCGCGACCGGGACTCCGGGCGGGGCCGGCAAGGGCCGCCGGCCGCCGCTCTGGATGAGGGCGGGGGA
>JBOHUX010000198.1:0-3798 GCA_050734915.1 Candidatus Dormibacteraceae bacterium | reverse complement strand
TGGTGGCGATCGTGACCGCTCCCGCCGCCCCGGCGGAGGCGACGATCATCGCCTCCTGCTCGTGGTACTTGGCGTTGAGCACGTTGTGCTTGAACCCGCGCTTGGTGAGGAGCTTCGACAGCCGCTCCGACTTCTCGACCGAGACAGTGCCGACGAGGACCGGGCGTCCGGCCTCGTGCATCTCGACGATCTCCTCGATGACCGCGTCGAACTTCGAATCCTCGCTCTTGTAGATGAGGTCGGGGCTGTCGATCCGGATCATCGTCATGTTGGTGGGGATGATGACGACCTCGAGACCGTAGATCTTGTGGAACTCCTCCGCCTCGGTGATCGCGGTCCCGGTCATGCCCGCCAGGGTGCCGTAGAGCCGGAAGTAGTTCTGGAGGGTGATCGTGGCCAGCGTCTTCATCTCCTGCTGGACCTTGACGTTCTCCTTCGCCTCCACCGCCTGGTGGAGGCCGTCCGACCAGCGCCGCCCGGGCATGGTCCGTCCGGTGAACTCATCCACGATCACCACCTCGCCGTCGATGACGAGGTACTCCTGCTCCCGCCGGTAGAGGGCCTTGGCCTTGAGCGCCTGGTTGATCTGGTGCGCCTCCACCACGTGCTCGAGGTCGTAGATGTTCGACATCCCCGTCCAGCGCTCCATCTTGGCGATGCCTTCCTCGGTCAGCGAGACGGACTTGTGCTTCTCCTCGACGGTGAAGTCCTCCTCCTCCTCCAGGCGGGCGGCGTGCCGGGCATACTCGTAGTACTTGTCCGTGGACTCCTCGCCCTGTCCGGAGATGATGAGGGGGGTTCTCGCCTCGTCGATGAGAATCGAGTCGACCTCGTCCACGATCGCGAAGGCGAGGTCGCGCTGCACGCACTGGCTGAGGTCGGTGGCCATGTTGTCGCGCAGATAGTCGAAGCCGAACTCGTTGTTGGTGCCGTAGGTGATGTCGCACGCGTAGGCCTCATGCCGGTCGGCGGGGCGGAAGTGCTGGAGGCGGGGGTCGGGATGGGTCTCGTCCAGGTAATCCGGCTCGTAGACCCACGACGCCTGGTTGGTGATCACCCCCACCGTCAGCCCGAGCAGGACGTAGACGGGCCCGATCCAGCCCGCGTCACGGCGGGCCAGGTAGTCGTTGACGGTCACCAGGTGCGCCCCGGCCCCGGCGAGCGCGTTCAGATAGAGGGGGAGGCTGGCGACCAGCGTCTTGCCCTCTCCGGTCTTCATCTCGGCGATCTTGCCCTGGTGGAGGACGACGCCCCCCACCATCTGGACGTCGAAGTGGCGCAGGCCGATCGTGCGCCGGGACGCCTCCCGGACCAGCGCGAACGCCTCCACCAGAAGCTCGTCGGTGTCCTCGCCCTGCCGCGCCCGCCGCCTCAGCTCGTCGGAGCGAGCGCGCAGCTGCGCGTCGTCGAGCGCGGACAGCTCCGGCTCCAGGGCGGCGATGTCCATCGCGCTCCGAAGGTGGGCCCGGACCTCCCGCTGGTTGGGATCGACGATGCGATTCAGGAAAGCCACGCCTTCTATATACCCTCCGCCGAGGAGCGGCCGGTCCCGGCGGCCGCGGGGGCGGCCCTCAGGGGATCACGGGCTCGATGATGGCCAGGCTGCCGTCACGGCGCCGGTACGCCACCTTCACCTCGCCACCGTCCTCGTCGAGGAACACCCGGAACGCCTCCTCCCCCGTCGCCAGCTCCGACAGGATCTTCTGGGCCGACCGGGGCTGCAGCCGCACCTTGCGGCGCTGGGGCGGCCGCGCCGGGGGGACGCCACCGGCCGCGGCGCCCGCGAGCACGGCCTGCTCTCGCGCGACGGTCTTCCTCTCCGTGATCTTGCCCTTCAGCTTCAGCAGCCGTCGATCGAGGTTGTCCAACGCCAGATCGAGGGCCGCCTGCAGGTCGCCGGCACTCTCCTGGGCCTTCAGCAGCGACCGCCTGCGGCCGTCCATCCGCATCACGATGCGAACCACGTGGGCGGGCTCGTGGCTGCCCTTGCGCTCTCTCGCGAAGTGGATCTCGGTGTCGAGGATGTGGTCCCAATGGCGGCTGAGACGCGCCAGCCTTTCCTCGGCGTGCCTTCGCAGCCGGCCCGGCACCTCGGTCTGGTCGTGGATCACGACCTTCACGTCCCCTGAGTATAGCCAGCCGCCGGCTCCCCGGACGTGCCGCGGGACACGCGGCGCGCGCCCCCTACCAGCGACCCGCCGAGGCCATCCTCGTCTCGGGCGGGAAGAGCGCCACGATCTCCTGGGGGAGCTGAAGGCCCATCGCGAACATCCTCTCCAGAATTCGCGGGCGCAGTCCCGTCGGCGCGAAGTCACCCACGATCTTGCCGTCGGCTCCGGCCCCGCGCGACTCGAAGAGGAACACGTCCTGCATGGTGACGGTGTCGCCCTCCATGCCCATGATCTCGGTCACCTGGGTGACCTTGCGGGAGCCGTCCCGGAGGCGCTCGAGCTGGATGATCACGTTGACCGCCGAGGCGATCTGCTGGCGGATCGCACGCACCGGCAGGTCGACGCCCGCCATCAGGACCAACGTCTCCAGGCGGGCGAGGGCGTCCCGGGGGCCGTTGGCGTGCAGGGTCGTCATCGAGCCGTCATGGCCGGTGTTCATCGCCTGCAGCATGTCGAGTGCCTCACCGCCCCGGCACTCGCCGACGATGATCCGTTCCGGCCTCATCCGCAGCGAGTTGATGACGAGGTCGCGGATCGCGATCCGGCCCTCCCCGTTGATGTCGGCAGGCCGCGCCTCGAGGCGGCAGACGTGCTCCTGGTGGAGTTGCAGCTCGGCGGCGTCCTCGATGGTCACGATCCGATCCTCGGCGGGGATGAAGCCGGAGAGGACGTTGAGGAAGGTGGTCTTGCCCGTGCCGGTCCCGCCGCTGACGAGGATGTTGGCGCGAGCCAGCACGGACGCCTTCATGAAGCCGAAGCCGCCTTCGGTGCAACTGCCGAACCGGATCAGGTCGTCCACCTGAAACGGGTCCTTGGCGAACTTGCGGATGGTCAGGAGGGGGCCGTCGAGGGCGAGCGGGCGGATCACGGCGTTGACCCGGGAGCCGTCCGCCAGGCGCGCGTCGCAGAGCGGCAGGCGCTCGTCGATCCGGCGCCCGACCGAGCGGACGATGAACTGGATCACGTTCAGGAGCTGGTCCTCGTCCTGGAAGCGGATGCCGGTCAGCAGGATCTTGCCCCCCATCTCCACGTAGACGTGCTCGGGGCCGTTGACCATCACCTCGGTCACCCTCTCGTCCTCGATCAAAGGCTGGATCGGACCCAGCTGCGCGTAGTACTCCGCGATGTCGATTCCGGGGATCCTGACCGCCATTGATTCCTCCGCATGATGCCGGGCTCTCAAAATGAGACCCGAGCCACAGTGAGCCCCGAGATGGCACCGGCACCCCCCGCCCGGAGGGCGGCGGCGCAGGCTTCCAGCGTTGCTCCAGTGGTTATAACGTCGTCCACGAGGATTACCGGCATGCCCCCCAGATCGGGGCCCTGCCAGTCGAAGGCGCCGCTCACGTTGGCGAGCCGGTGGGCCCGGTCGAGTCCGACCTGGGCCGGCGTGTCGCGGGCCCGCACCAGCCGCCCGGGCGGTTCCGGGAGGCGGAGCCGCACTCGCAGCTCCCGGACGATGAGCTCGGACTGGTTGAAGCCGCGCCGCGCCAGCCGGGACCGATGGAGCGGCACGGCCAGCAGCCCCATCCCGGGCGCTCCATCGATAGCCAGCCGGTCGCAGACGAGTCGGGCCAGCGGCCTCGCCAGCGGGCGCCGGCCCTCGTACTTGAGACGGTGGATGGCA
>JBOHUX010000197.1:0-3877 GCA_050734915.1 Candidatus Dormibacteraceae bacterium | reverse complement strand
GCTCCGCCCCGCCGGGCCGGGCCGGGCGGTCCGCGCCCGCCGGCCTCAGCCTCTCACGGCCGTCCTGCCCCCCCGGCGATCCCCTGGCGGGCGTCTACCATCCCGATCGCCTCCGCCTCCTCGCTCGCTGTCGCGAGGCGCGGGGGGTGGCGGTCCTCGTGCGCGACGAGAGCGACGGCGACCATCACATCTGGATCCGGCTCGACGCCGGCTTCACCGGCATGGCCAGGGACAAGGACTTCTACGACGGCACGCCCGAGCTGGTGTTGGAGATCATCCCCCGGTGTCCGGGCCGGCCCGCCGATTCCGAGGCGGCGGCCGCCTGCCCCGCCTCCGAGCTGCCCGTGCCCGCCGCCGGCGATCACGTCGATGTCTGGGGACCTTACGTGATGGACCTCGACCACGACTGGGCGGAGATCCATCCCGTCAACTCGATCGCGATCAGTTGATCGATGGCGGGACGAGTGGTTCCTCAATTGGCGGCGAGAGATTCCGAGTCACTCATCTCGGACGCGCAGCTCGAAGGTCGCGCCCGGGCCGCTGTCGAGCAGCCGCAGGGAGCCTCCATGGGCGATCGCGATGGCGGCGCTGAGGGCGAGGCCGAGGCCGGCGCCGCCATCCGGGCTCCGGCTCTCGTCGGCGCGGGCGAAGCGGGTGAAGAGGTGGGCCCGCAGCGCGGGCGCCACGCCCGGCCCCTGGTCGGCCACCTGGATCAGCCAGGAGTCGGTCTCCGGCCGGCCGCGGAGCGTCACCGTGGCCCGGGCCGGGCTCAGGCGGAGGGCGTTGTCGACGAGGTTGTCGAGGACCCGCCGAATAAGGGCCGGATCCGCCCGCAGCACCCCGGACTCGGGCGCCTCCACGACCACCTTGAGACGGTGCCGCCGGGCGGTCGCCTCCCAGCGGGCGGCGGTCTCGTGGAGGAGGTCGGCGACGTCGATCTCGGCCCGCTCCGGAGTCAGGACGCCGGCGTCGGCGCGGGCGAGGACCAGCAGCTGGTCGGCGAGGCGGGCCAGATGGTCCACCTCCCGGCCGACCGACTCCAGCACGCGCCGGTACTCCTTCTCCGACCGCGAGTCCGCCAGCGCCACCTCGACCTCGGTCCGCATCAGCGTCAGCGGAGTGCGCAGCTCGTGGGAGGCGTCGGCGGTGAAATGCCGGAGGCTCTCGAAGCTCGCCTCCAGGCGCCCGAGCATGCCGTTGAACGTGGTGACCAGCTCGCCCAGCTCATCAGAGGGGACCTTGACCTCGACGCGCCGGTGGAGGTCTCGCTCACTCAGCGAGCGGGCGGTCTCCGCGATCGTCCGCACCGGCCTCAGGACCCGCCCGGCCAGCCAGTACGCGAGGAGGGCACCGATCAGGATCACGAGCACGGAGGTGGCGACGAGGGTGGTCAGCAGGCGCTGCAAAGACGACTGCAGCTCGGCCAGGGAGCGGCTGACGATGAGGACGTCTGCGGACCCCTGCGAGCCCGGCATCGACTCCGCGAAGGCGCGCCGGGGGTTGCCGTGGCGGTCTCGATAGACGGCCCAGACCGGCCGGCCGCCGGCTCTGACGCGGCGGGCGAGCTGCATCAGGTCCGCCGCCGGCAGGGGACGGCCGGCCGTCTGCGAGATCCCGCTCCCGGTCACCGCCGCCACGTCCACCGCCACCCCGCTCAGTGTCTCGCCCGGCACCTGGCCGCCCTGGAAGGTGATGCCGCTCTCGCTCTCCTGGAGCCCGACTCCGAGCGCGCTCGCCTGAGCGGTGAGCGAGGCGTCCGCCTCACTGGCACCGACGGTGTCGAAGGCGACGTAGATGGCGGAGTCCACGATCGCGGCCGCCACCAGCAGCACGAGCGTCGTGGCCATCGCCAGCCGGCCCCGGGTGGTGCTCGCGAACCGCCTCACTGGGGCTGTCAAGGCACCTGGAATCGGTAGCCGGCGCCGCGGACGGTGAGGAAGGGCTCCCCCGCGCCCGCTGCCAGGAGCTTGCGTCGGAGGCGTCCCACGTAGACCTCGACGAGGTTGCGGCTGCCGTCGAAGTCGTAGTCCCAGACGTGCTCGATGATCTGTCCCCGGGTGAGAAGCCGCCCCGCGTTGAGCATGAAGTACTCGAGGATGGCGAACTCTTTGGCGGTCACCCGAAGCTCGCGATCCGCCACTCGGACGAGATGCGAGCTGGTATCCAGCTCGACCTGGCCGGCCCGAAGCACGGCCGCGCGATCGGGAACGTGGCGGCGGACCAGCGCCCTGAGCCGCGCTATCAGCTCCCGGAGGGCGAACGGCTTGACGAGGTAGTCGTCGGCGCCCGCCTCCAGTCCCAGCACCCGGTCGTCGACCGAGTCGCGCGCGGTCAGCATCAGGATCGGGGTCTCGACCCGCGCCGCGCGCAGCCGGCGGGTGACCTCGAGGCCGTCCAGGGTGGGGAGCATGAGGTCGAGGACGACCGCGTCGTAGGCGGTGACGCGGCCCGCCTCGAGGGCATCCTCGCCGTCGTGGACGGCATCCACCGCCAGTCCCGCCTCCTCGAGGCCGCGCCGCAGGCTGGCTGCCAGCCGCCGGTCGTCCTCGACCAGGAGCACCCTCACCGCTGCCAGTTTCCCCTCTTCACGCTGAAGGGAGCATGAACGATGAGGTTTCGTTACAGGATCGCTTCAGCTTCGGTTCTCAGGCTGCTTCTCGACGGCCCTCGTGGAGAGGTCCGAATCCACCTGAGGAGGTGCATCGAGATGCACTTGAAGCGAAGAGTGCTGATGCTGGCGGTTCCCGCCAGCATGCTCGCCGGCATCGGTTCGATCGTGGCCTTCTCCGGCCCCACCCTGGCGTCGGCGCCGGTGGCGGCGGTGAACCACAACACAGCGGCGGCGGACAAGAGCGACACCGGCACGGCGGCCGATGCGCCGGAGACCGGCGCCGGAACCGCCGGCGCCAAGGCGGACCCCGGCGGCGCGGCGGGACCTGACGTCCAGCAGGGCGCCCAGTACGACGGGCAGTTCGAGGGCCAGCAGTAGCCTAGCTCTTGGGGCGGGGGCTCCCCGAGCCCCCGCCCTTCCTCCTCGACTCCCGGACCGCGGGCCGCCGTGCCCTCCGGGAATGCATTCCATGGCGAATTGACCCCGCTTTCCCCTATCAAATCTCTGCGCGGCATCCGATAATGACCGCGGATTGATATCACCTCTTCCTGAAGGTCCGGGTCGGGCCAGCCTCAGGACAGCCAGCACCCGGATGGGGGGATCGAGGCAGGATGCCCACGGCCAAGACTGATTCGGTCGACACCAAGGAGCTCCTGAGCTTCCTGGTCGAGTTCAGAAGGGGCAACTTTTCGGCGCGGCTCCCCTCCGACTGGACCGGCGTCGCCGGCAAGATTGCCGACACCCTCAATGAGGTCATCGAGGTCAACGAGAGGCTTGGCAAAGAGCTGGACCGCGTCGGGCGCGTTGTCGGCAAGGAGGGCCGGACCACTCAGCGTCTCTCGCTCGGCAAGGTGGGCGGGGGCTGGACCGAGTCGGTCGAGACGGTCAACGACCTGATCGAGGATCTGGTCCGTCCCAACACCGAGATCGCCAGGGTCATCTCCGCCGTCGCCAACGGCGACCTCTCCCAGAACGTGGAGATGGAGGTGGACGGCCGCCCCCTGCAGGGTCAGTTCGCACGCACCGCCAAGACCGTGAACACCATGGTCAGCCAGCTCGGCTCGTTCGCATCCGAGGTGACGCGGGTGGCGCGCGAGGTGGGCACCGAGGGCATCCTGGGCGGCCAGGCCCGGGTCCGCGGGGCGGGCGGGGTCTGGAAGGACCTCACCGACAACGTCAACCTGCTCGCCGGCCAGCTGACGAGCCAGATCCGGAACATCGCCGAGGTGACGACGGCGGTCGCCAACGGCGATCTCTCCAAGAAGG
>JBOHUX010000196.1:0-3940 GCA_050734915.1 Candidatus Dormibacteraceae bacterium | reverse complement strand
TCCACGAGGTGCTTAGGCCGGACGGCGTGGCGGTGATCATGGACGCCCGCCACATGTGCATGGAGATGAGGGGGGTGGAGCGGCCCGGCGGTCAGACCGTCACGACCAGCATGCTGGGCGCCTTCCGCGACGAGGGGCACGCCCGCGCGGAGCTGATGGACCTGCTCCGGCGCTGAGCGCCCTCCGAAGTGGCGCCCTGGGGGGCACCGCTGTGGAACACTCACGGCGGTGAGGATCGCGATCGTGGCGTCGCTGGTGACTCCGCTCGTGCCCGCGCAGGCGGGAGGCGCGCAGGCGTTCATCACCGACCTCGCGCGGGGTCTGACCGAGCGCGGCCACCGGGTTCAGCTCTACTGCGCCGACGGCTCGGAGGTGGCGGGCGTGGAGCTGGTCCGGGTGCCCGTCGACGGCTCCGTCGAGGCCGGTCTGGTGAGGCCGGCCGGAAGTGCGGCGGGGCCCGTGCCCGCGCTGCGGGACGGATTCGAGCGTCTCTTCGCCGAGCTCCGGCGCCGGGGCGCGGATGCCGTCAGCCAGCACGCCTTCGACGTCGAGGCGCTGGAGTTGGCGGAGGGCCTGCCGGTGCTCCACACCCTTCACCTTCCTCCCATCGCGGCGCCGGTGGTCGCCGCCGCGGCGCGGACGAGAGCGCCTCTGGCGACCGTTTCCGAGTCCGCCCGCAGGTCCTGGGAGGGAACCGGCCTGCGGGTTCGCGTTCTGAGGAACGGGGTGCCCGCCTTCGAGCCGCCGCCGGCGGCCGTGGAGGCGGTGGCTCTGATCGCTGGCCGGATCTCGCCCGAGAAGGGGACGGCGGTGGGGATCAGGGTCGCCCGGGCGGCCGGGCTGCGCCCGCTCGTCGTCGGCGGCATCTACGACGCCGAGTATCACCGGCGGGAGGTGCTGCCGCTGCTGGACGGTGATCGCTTGCTCGGCCCCCTTGCCCGCCCCCGGTTGTGGGAGCTGATGGCGGGCTGCGCCGTGACCCTGATGCCGGTCGACTGGGAGGAGCCGTTCGGGCTCGTCGCGGCCGAATCGCAGCTCGCCGGCTGCCCGGTCGCCGCCTACCGGCGTGGCGGCCTGCCGGAGGTCGTGGCCGAGGGCGTGGGCGGCCACCTGGCCGACGCCGGCGATGAGGACGCGCTCGGCGCGGCGGCCCGATCCTGCCTGGCGCTGGACCGTTCCCGGGTTCGCGCCGGCGCCGCCTCGCTGACCATCGAACGCAGCCTCGACGCCTACGAGGCGGCACTCGCCGAGGTGGCTCGGTGAAGCCGGTCGCGGTCGTCACGGGAGGCTCCGGCGGGATCGGTTCCGCGGTCCGTCAAGAACTCGGACGGCGCGGCTTCGAGACCTGGTCGCTGAGCCCGTCGGGAGGGGTGGACGCCGCGGACGAGGCTCAGGTGGAGGCGTTCTTCGCCCGGCTGCCGAGGCTCGACGCCCTGGTGCATGCGGCCGCCGTGCTGATTCCCGCCCCGTTCGCGGAGGTGACGGCCGAGCAGTGGGACCGGACTCTCGAGGCCGGCCTCCGGAGCGCGTTCCTGACCACCCGCTCCGCATTCCGGATGATGCCCGGCCGGGGCGGGTCGATCGTCATGGTCTCCAGCCTGGCGGGCGTGGCCGGGGCCGAGAAGTTTCCCGGCACCGCCGCCTACGTGGCGGCCAAGTCGGCGATGGCGGGCCTGACGGAGGCCCTGGCGGTGGAGGGGCGCCCACTCGGGATCCGCGTCAACGCGGTCAGCCCGGGCGCGGTGAGGACCCGGATGCTCGACCTCAGCCCGGCTCCCTCCGAGCCGGCCCTGGAGCCGTCCGCGGTGGCGGGGGTGGTCGCCTGGCTGGCGAGCCCGGACTCGTCCCCGCTCAGCGGCGCCAACCTGAGGATGGATCCCTAGCCGACTCGGTCCCGGGCGAATCCCGGCGGGAGGGGCAAGCGCTCGACTCGGAGCCGTCGCCGAGGGTGACGAATTCGAATCCCTTCACGACCCCTGGCGTCGTGGGAGCGGGGCCGGTCAGCGGCCGGGGGTCAGGCGGCCGACCACGCGCCTGACCAGGAGCGAGGCGGCGGCGGTGCCGAACGCCTGCGCGAAGCGCACGCCGATCCTCTCCCAGCGCGGTGCCTCCCGCTCCTCGCCCGGCTGGCGGTCCCCCATGTAAAGACGCATCGGAGGCACCCGCTTACGGGCCCAGAGCTCCAGCGCCTGAGCGCCTCCGCGGAGGTGCTGGAAGCGCCTCGGGAGGACGCGTTCGAAGCGCTCGCCGAAGGTTGGCGGCCGGCTCATGCGGTAGACAGCGAGGCTCACGCCCACGGCGATCAGGGTTCCCGCCGCGACGCCGGCACCGATCAGGGCCAGGCGCACGCTTCGATCGACCGTCCGCCGGCCACGCTGGCGCAGCTCGACGATCCGGGATTCCATCTCGCCCCGCGTCTCGGCTATCTGACGGACGATCTCATCTGATGGCGTAGCCAATCCAGCGTCTCCTTGAGGCTTTCGATGGTCCGCCGCGGCGGCTGCAGCTTGAGCAGCAGCTTGCCCGGTATCGCCATGCCGGCCGCCAGCACCACATACGCCCCGAACCAGATCGCGGCCACCTGCCAGTGCCAGGGCAGGATGACGACGATCAGCACCGGGACGATCACGAAGATGGCGATCGTAACCAGGAAGGCCGCGCCCACCAGGAGGGCGGCGGCGATCGCGTTCGAGATGACCAGCTCCTTGGTCTCCTGCTTGGCCAGCTCGATCTGGAGACGCGCCAGCTTCTGGGCGTCGTCGATGAGGCCCGTGGCGAGGTCGGCGGCAGATTCCATGCGAGTGTCGGAGCTCATCACTGGTAGTAGATGAGCATACCGACGACAACGCGGCCCCGGCTCCACGGTGAATCGATCCATAAAGGGTTCTTTATGCGTTAGACTCATAAAGGAACGTTTATGTTTCTTCCCAGCCAGCGTCAGGAGTTGCCCGCTCACTTCACCGCTCTCGCGAGCCCGACCCGGCTCCGCATCCTGGAGGTGCTCGCCGAGTCCGAGGGTGAGAGCGTGAACGATCTCGCGTTGAGGCTTCGCATGAGCCAGCCGCGGATCTCGTGGCACCTCCGGATCATGCGGCTCGGCGGCGTCGTCCAGACCCGCCGGGACGGTCGCCTCGTCTACTGCTCGCTGGACCGGGAGACGCTTCGGCGCCGGCAGGCCGAGCTTGCCGAGATGCTGGGGCTGGCGCGGGAGGAGACGGGCACGCAGACGATCACTCGAGAGGTGGGTTGATGAAGAACGGCAAGGGCAAGGTGAGAGTCGCCATCGTGGGCGTGGGGAACTGCGCCTCCTCGCTGGTGCAGGGCGTCGAGTACTACCGGGAGGCCTCTCCCAAGGACTTCGTCCCCGGCCTCATGCACGTCGACCTGGGCGGCTACCATATCCGCGACATCGAGTTCTCGGCCGCGTTCGACGTCGACGTGGAGAAGGTCGGCAAGGACGTCTCGGAGGCCGTGTTCGCGGGGCAGAACAACACCGTCAAGTTCTCCGACGTGCCTGACCTCGGGGTCAAGGTCGAGCGGGGCATGACGCACGACGGCATCGGCAAGTATCTCTCGGAGGTGATCACGAAGGCGCCCGGCGAGACCGCGGACGTGGTCCGGGTCCTCAAGGAGACCGGCACCGACGTCGTCATCAACTACCTGCCGGTCGGCTCCGAAGAGGCCACCAAGTGGTACATGGAGCAGGCGCTCAATGCCGGCTGCGCGGTGGTCAACTGCATCCCGGTCTTCATCGCCCGCGAGCACTACTGGCAGGAGCGCTTCCGGCAGCGCAACCTGCCCATCATCGGAGACGACATCAAGTCGCAGGTGGGCGCCACCATCGTCCACCGGACCCTGACCCGGCTCTTCCGCGAGCGCGGGGTTCGCCTGGAGGAGACCTACCAGCTCAACTTCGGGGGAAACACCGACTTCCTCAACA
>JBOHUX010000195.1:0-4009 GCA_050734915.1 Candidatus Dormibacteraceae bacterium | reverse complement strand
GGACATGATCCGGGCGAAGCGCCTCGACGAACCGGACGTCGTGGCTGACCAGGATCATGGCCCCCGGCCAGGCGCCGAGGGCGGCCGCCACCGCCTCCCGGGAGGGGGGGTCGAGGTTGTTGGTCGGCTCGTCGAGGAGGAGCAGGTTGTGGCGCCCCGCCACCAGTTGCCCGAGCGCGAGCTTGGTCTTCTCGCCGCCGGAGAAGGTGCCGGCATCCTGGTGCGCCATCTCACCGGTCAGCCCGAACATGCCCAGGAGGGCGCGCAGCTCGGGCTCCGAGGCGGCCGACTGGGCCTTCATGTTGGCCAGCGCGGACCTCTCGCCGTCGATGCCCTCGTGCTCCTGGGCGTAGTAGCCGGTCGACACGCCCACCCCCGGCCGCACGGTGCCCGAATCCGCGCCCAGGTCGCCGGCGAGGATCCGCAGCAGCGTCGTCTTCCCGGCTCCGTTGAGGCCCAGCACGAGCAGCCGCTGACTTCGCTCGAGCTGGAACGTGACATCCGCGAAGACCGGCCGGCCGTACGACTTGGCGAGGCCGTCGACCGCCAGCACCAGGCGCCCGGAGTGAGGAGGCGGCGGGAAGCGCACCCGGATCTTGCGCTCCCGGCTGGGCGCGGCGACGAGGTCGGCGCGGAGGCGCTCGACCCGCTTGTCCAGGGCATGGGCGGTCCGCGCCCGCTTGCTGCTCTGGTGGCGCATCGACTCCGCCAGCTGGGCCAGACGGCGAACCTCGGTGTCCTGCCGTTTCGCGGTCTTGGTGCGGCGCTCCTCGTCCAACCGCCTGGCCTCGAGGTACTGGGAGTAGGTGCCGCGGTACTCGACCACGCTGCCGCCTTCGAGATGGAGGATGCGGGTGATCGCGCTGTCCAGAAGCTCGAGGTCGTGGCTGACGACCAGGAGCCCACCCCGGTATCCGCGCAGGAACCCCATCAGCCATTCCTTCCCCTCCGCGTCGAGGTGGTTGGTGGGCTCGTCGAGAAGAAGCAGATCCCCCCCGCCGAAGAGGACGCGGGCGATCTCCGCCCGGCGCCGCTCGCCCCCCGAGAGAGCCGCCAGCGGGAGATCGACGCGATCCGGGCGCAGGCCCAGCCCGGCGGTGATGCGGCGAACCTCGGCGTCGGCCGAATACCCGCCCGCCATCCGGAAGGCCTCCTCGGCATGGGAGAAGGCCTCCACCGCCGCCACCGAATGGTCGCCTTCCAGACGCTGCCGGAGGTGCTCCAGCCGGCTCGCCTGCAGGTCGAGCTCGCGGCCAGAGAGGACGTGCGTCAGCGCCGTGGCCCCGCTTCCCGTCCTTCGAGGACGTGGGTCCTGGGGTACGTGGCCGAGGGAAGCCGGACGGCGGATGAGCCCGGCGGCCGGCAGCGCGTCGCCGGCGAGCACCTTGATGAGGCTGGTCTTGCCGGCACCGTTGCGCCCGACCAGGCCGACCTTATCGCCCGCGCGAACGGTGAAGGACGCCTCCTCGACGACGCGCCGGGCGCCAACCTCGACGGCGAGTTCGCGAACCTGAAGCACGGGAGCCATTATGCGATCGGGCCGCCGGCGCCGGCCGTCGATGCGCACCATCCGGCGGCCGCGGTGAACAGGTTCTCAGGCGGTGTCCACGCCGACCACCCGAGTCTGCGAGGGGGGCCTGGCGGAAGCAAGGCGAGGGGGGACCGGTTCCAGAGACGGGGTCATGAACTGAGAACGTACGGGCTTTCGTTCGGGGTCCTCCTGATGCTGGTCGGGGCGCTCTGGATCGGCCAGGGGACAGGGCACATCGGGGGCAGCTTCATGACCGGGGTCCCCAGCTGGGCGGCGGCGGGCGCGCTCGCGCTGCTGGCCGGTGCCGGGCTGATCGTGGCCGCCCTCCGGCGCTGAGCGCCCCCGGCCCGCCGGCGGCGAGTACCGTTGAGAGCGGCGATGCGGCAGCGATGCGCGCGGGAGGTTGGCTGATGGACAGGGATGGATACGGATTCGGCCCCGAGGATCATGGGCTCGGGCGGCTGCTGGATGACTTCCGGAGCTTCTCGCCGTCGGGCATCGAACGGGCCGCGTGGGGTTGGGACCGGCACGTCGGCGACAGGGATCTGACGCCCTTTCACGAATCGGAGCGGGCCGCTCTGAGGGCCATCGAACAGGGCGACCGCGGCGCCACGTGGGACCGGGCCCGGCACACCGTGTTCGGGCTGACCGAGGGCGCTTCCCGGCTCGTCTCGTGGCGGGCCGAGCACGGCGAGATGGGACACAAGGCGGAACGGGCGGCGTATGGAGCCGTGCTGGCGCTGGTGGCGGCGAGCCTGATCCCGGACGAGAACCGGGTCGTGCTTCTCCGGCCGCTGGCGGAGGCTCTGCCATGGCTTCTCCCGGAATCGCCGCCGGAGCCCCACCCCCTGAGTCCGGCCTGAGAGGGACCGCCGCCGTGAGGTGGTCGCTCGCCTGACTGACGCCACCCGCCGCCCGGCCGCATGCCGATGCTGGATGGAAGCTTCGCGCGCGCCCGGCGATTGTCAAGTGACAGGCGAAGAGATGGGGGCTGGGGTTCGGTTCATGATCCGGAAGGCGGGCGCTCCCGCGATCGGCCTGGCCGCCATCGCCGCCCTGGTCCTGATCGTCAATCCTCGCAGCCTGGGCGCCGCGCTGAGCCATCTGAACCTCATCGTGCTGCCGCTGGGACTGATCCTGATCGCCGTCTTCTACCTGCTCCAGGGCCTGCGCTGGCACTTCCTCCTCCGCGAGACCGGCTCCCGGCTCGAGGTGGGCGACAGCCTCCTGCTCAACATGGGCGGGCAGGCGGTGACCGCGATCCTGCCGCTCGGCGATCTCACCCGCGCGGCGCTCTACAGCGAGGCGACGGGAGCCGAGTTCGGCGCCGCGGCGGCGACGGTGACCGTTCAAGAGCTGAGCTACACGCTGATCCTGGTCCTCGTCGCCGCTCCCGCCCTGCTCGAATTCCACCTCGGCGTCCCGGCCCTCGCCGCCACGCTGGCGGGCGTGCTGGCGGTCCTCGCCATCCTCAGCGTCAGCCCCGTCTTCCACGCCGTCAACGGCACGCTGGCCCGCCTCCCGATCCTGAGCCCCCTCGCCCCCCACGTGGAGGCGCTCCGGAGACAGACGGTGGGGCTGCTCCGCCGGCCCCGCACCCTGGCCGGGTCCCTGCTCGACCTGACCCGCGCCGCCACGATGGTGAGCCTGCTCTGGCTGATCCTCCACGGGCTGCGGCCGGGCGCCATCGGCTGGGAGGACGCGGCCCTGGTCCTGGCGGTGTCCTACGTCGGGGGTGCCGTCAGCCTGATCCCCGGCGGAGCGGGCGCCAACGAGGCGAGCGTCGTCGGCATGCTCGTGCTCCTGGGCCTGGACCCCGCCGCCGCCGGCGCCGCCGCCCTTCTGCAGCGCGTCCTGGTCACCGGAGTGGCGACGCTGGCCGGGCTGGCCGCCTACGGAGCCGCTCGCCGGCGCTTCCATCTCGCCGGCCTGCGCCTGTTCGAGGGGGACCGGCCCCAAAGCCCGAGGCGGGAGCGGGGTGGCTGGCAGAAGGTGGCCTGAGGGGCCGGGGGAGGGCGAGGGCCCGGCTCAGTTCGGTGCGGACGGCGGGACGCCCGCACTCCTCGTCCTGAGGTCCAGGTAGAGCAGGACGGCCACCAGCGCCGGGAAGGGGCCCACCACCGCCGACGCGATCGCCCGGGCGAGGGCGCCCAGGCGGATCTCCAACGCGGTCCCGGGCAGCGCGCCCGCCAGTGCCCCCAGGACCCCGGCGATCGCTGCGCCGACCAGAGCGGCCAGGATCCCCGCCACCAGCAGCACCCCCAGCGTCCGCCACCACCGCTTGCGGACGAGCGCCCAGCTCCGGCCCAGGGCCGCGATCCCCCCGCCGTCCTCCTCGAACAGCGCCGGCAGCGACATCGACCAGCGGAAGAGCAGCCAGATGCCCAGGGGCGGGACGATGAGCGCGATCCCGCCCAGGACGTAGGCGAGAAGCACCACCCAGACCTCGAAGTAGCGATGGAGCACGGCGTTCAGCGC
>JBOHUX010000194.1:0-4032 GCA_050734915.1 Candidatus Dormibacteraceae bacterium | reverse complement strand
GCGAAAGTCCTCCTCGCGGGCGAAGAGGTTCGTCAGATGAACCTCCACGATGGGAACGTCCAGGGCTCGCAGGCAATCGTAGAGCGCGTAGGAGTAGTGCGTCAGCGCCCCCGGGTTGACCACCACGCCGGCGGAGCCGGACGCCTCGGCCTGCAGGCGGTCGATCAGCTCGCCCTCATGATTGGTCTGCAGGAAGACGACCTCCAGGCCCACCTCGCGGCCCCTGGCCGCGAGCGCCCGTTCGATGTCCGCCAGGGTCTCCGTGCCATAGACGGCCGGCTCGCGGACGCCGAGCGAATCGAGGTTGGGACCGTTGGCGACGACGACCTTCATGAAGCCTCTTCAAGGTAACGCGCGAGGACCTCGCGCACGGCGGCCCCGGCCACCGGCCGTCCGGGTGCCACCTCGCCGATTGCCAGCGGCAGGATCCACGCCGGCTCCCCGCCGACCGCCTTCTTGTCCCGGGGCAGGGCGCGCAGGATCTCCTCGAGGTCGATCGCGGCCGGCAGGCGGCCGGGCAGGCCGAACCTGGCCAGCGCGCCGTCATGGGCTCGGACAACCTCGTCGCCGACCAGCCCCAGCGCCCTCGCCAGCCGGGCCGCGACGCGCATCCCGTGGGCGACGGCGCGGCCGTGCTGCAAAGAGTATCCGGAGGCGGTCTCCAGGGCGTGGCCGGCGGTGTGGCCGTAGTTGAGCACCGCCCGCGCCCCGGTCAGGTCGCGTTCGTCGGCGGCGACCGAACGGGCCTTGAGCGCGGCGCAGCGGGCGACCACCGCCTCGAGCTCGGGTGGCGAGCGGGCGAGGAGCGGTCCCGCCCTCTCCGTGACGCGCGCGAGCAGCTCACGGTCCATCGCCAGCCCGTATTTGACCACCTCTCCAAATCCTCCCCGGACCTCCTCCTCGGCGAGGGTGTCGAGTGCCCGGAGGTCGGCCACGACCGCGCTCGGCTGCCAGAAGGCGCCGATCCGGTTCTTGCCCAGGGCGGTGTTGATGCCGGTCTTGCCGCCGATCGCGGAATCGACCATGGCCAGGAGCGTCGTCGGCACCTGGTAGAGGGCGACGCCCCGGAGCCAGGTCGCGGCCGCGAAGCCCGCGAGGTCACCCACCGTGCCTCCCCCGATCGCCACCAGGCAGCCGGAGCGGTCGATCCCGGTCCGTTCCAGGAAGTCGAACACGGCTCCGGCCCCCTCCAGGGATTTGAGCCCCTCGCCCGCGTCCACCTCCAGGAGGGGAGCGTCGAGGACGCCCGCGAACCCCGAGGCCGCCCGGTCCGCGACGACGGCGGCGCCGGTGTGGGTCGCCAGGAGCTGGGGGAGGAGCGCCAGGACGCCCTCGCCGATCAGGACCGGGTAGGGATGGTCCGGGATGGCCACGTCTATCCGGACCAGAGCCGCACCACCTCCTCGACAACCTCCAGGATGGGCCGGTCGGCGTCCACGCGCCGCTCGGCCTCAGCGTAGCGGGCTCTCCGCCCGCTGAGCAGGCGCTCGAGCTCGGAGCGCGCGCTCCCACGGAGGAGCGGCCGGCCGGCATCCTCGCCAACCCGAGCCAGCAGCACCTCCAGGGGCGCATCCAGCCAGACGGTCAAAGACCTCGATCTGAGCAGCCGCCAACCCGCGTCGGCCATCGGCGTCCCGCCCCCGACCGCGATCACCCCGCCCCGCTCGAGGGCCCGGGGAAGGAGCTCCTCCTCCAGACGCCGGAAGGCCGGCTCGCCCGCGCTCTCGAAGATCTCGGCGATGGAGGCCCCGTGAACCTCCACCACCATGTCGTCGAGATCGCTGAAGCCCGCCCCCGCGCGTGCGGCGACCCGCTCCCCGACCGTCGACTTGCCGGAGCCCATGAATCCGAGCAGGGCGAGCGGCCGGTTCAGGGCATCCTGACCCGCGCCCCGCGGCCTCGCACCTGCGAGAAGACGGCGTCGCGGAAGCGGTCCGGCATCGGCAGATGGTCGATGATCCGGCCGCCACCGGCGCCGGCGGTCTCGATGTCCAGGCTCCCGTAGCCGAGGAGCCGCCCCACCGGCCCCTGCCGGGTCACGATGTCCTGGATTCGGTCGAGGGCGATGACCCGGGTCGTTCGGCCCAGGAGCCCCTCCTCCAGGATCACCCGCTGGTCTGTGAGGGCGACCTCGAAGCTGCTCCATCGAGCCCAGGCACCGATCGACCAGAGGCCGGCGGAGAACCCCACCACGAGGGTCGCCAGCAGGCGGAGCCGCGGTGCCACCGGCGCCACGACGTCGAGGCCGAGGACGGCCACGACCAGCAGCACCGCGAGGCCCAACGGCCTCACCAGCACCACCCAGTGGCGGTAGCGGCGCATCACCAGGCCCTCGCCCGGGAGGAGGCTGCCAGCCAAAGCGGGGCTATTTTGCGCCGAACTGGAGCAGGACGATAAGGGTTCCGGCTGCTAAGAAGGGGCCGTAGGCGAACCCCTCCCGGGCCCGCCTGACCCGGGTCACGAGCAGCGCCACGGCCGCGATCCCGGCCAGCACCACACCCAGGATCAGCGCGCGCGCGGTGGCGACGTCGGGGTAGAGCCCGAGGATGAGGCCGATGAACGCAGCCAGCTTGACGTCTCCCATCCCCATCGCCTCGGTCCGGAACACCAGGGCTCCCGTCAGGGCCAGGATCGCGAACGCGAGTCCCGCCCCCGCCCCCGCCACGAGGCTCAGCTTCCAGCCCAGGCCCGGGGTCACGAAGCTGAGCGCGATCGCGGCCAGCGCGGCCGGTAGGAGGACGCGATTGAGGATCAGGCGGTGCTCGAGGTCGAAGAAGATCACCTGCACCAGGACGCCGGCCCAGAGGCTGCGGATGAACAGTGCCGGTGTGAACCCGAGCCGGTAGCCAAGGATCCCGAAGAGGAGGATCGCCAGGACGGGCGGCCCCTGGACCTGCCAGCGCTCGAAGCCCGGCTCCAGCCCCTCCAGGCGAGCCAGCCGGACCGATCCCCAACGGGCCAGCACCCCCGCGCCGAGGCCCGCGACCGCCCACAGCAGCGCCGCCGGCCAACCGGTCACCCGGTCATCTCCAGCGCCGCCCGCATCGCCGCCAGGTCCGCGGTCCGCCCGGTCCACGCCTGGAACGAGGTCGCACCCTGCGCGGCGAGCACCGTCCAGCCGTCCGCCACCCGCAGGCCCCGCTCGCGCGCGGCGCCGACGAGCGGTGTCCCGCCGGCCGTGTAGACGAGATCGATGACGGCTCCGTCGGCGGGCAGCGCCATGGCCGGCGCGGCGAGCTCCCCCGATCTACCCAGCGGCGTCGCGTTGAGCAGCAGGTCGGCCCGCCGGGCGAGCGCCCACCACTCATCGCCCTCCCAGCTCACGACGGGGCCCGTCAGCGCCCCGGCGCGACGTGCCACGAAGGTCACCCGCGCCCCCCTCAGCGCGACCGCGGCGGCCCGGGCGGAGCCTCCCGCCCCGAGCACGACCGCCTCGCACCCCGGGGGCGAGATCCCCGTCTCGCGGAGGGCGGCGCGCACACCCGCCACGTCGGTGTTCGATCCCACCAGACGGTCGCGCTCCCGACGGACGGTATTGACGGCCCCCGCCGCCTCCGCCTCGCCCTCGACTCCATCCAGCAGATCGATCACGGACACCTTGTGTGGGATGGTGACGTTGGCGCCGGCCATCTCATGCGCGTGCAGACGTCGGACCGCCTCCGCAAGTCCGCCGGCGGGCACGTCCCAGAGCTCGTAGACCCAGTCCAGGCCCGCCGCCCGGAAGGCCGCCTCCTGCATCCGAGGGCTGGCCGAGTAGGAAATCCCGGAGCCGATCAGCGCGACCTTCCGCACCCGCCCAGACTACTTCCGCGGTTGCCCTCAGCCGCCGGCGACCCCGTACCGGCTCTTCTCGGCGTTGAACCGATCGAGGGTGGTCGCGAAGTGCGTCTTCCCGCTGGGGTCGTCGAAATAGTAGAGGTAGTCGCTCCGGGCCGGGTTGACGCAGGACTCCAGCGCGGTCCGGCCGGGGTTGCTGATGGGGCCGGGGGGCAGTCCCGGATGGAGATAGGTGTTGTACGGGGACGGGTACTG
>JBOHUX010000193.1:0-4053 GCA_050734915.1 Candidatus Dormibacteraceae bacterium | reverse complement strand
CTCGAGCTGGGGGCGCACGCCGATCCGAGCGGCCGTGTCACCCTGGCCGCGGTCCGCGCCGCGGCCGGCGCGGCCGCCCCCGCCGACGGCACCACGACCGCGACCGGGACGCTGGGCGCGACACGGAGAGCGATCGCCGCCCGTATGGTCCGCGCCCACGAGGCGCCTCACATCACGCTCAGCGTGGAGGTGCGCTTCGCGGAGCTGCTCGGGCTGCGCGAGCGGTGGGCCGGGGACAGGCCCTCGATTACCGCGATGATCGGCGCCGCGACCTGCCGGGCGCTGTCCGATCATCCTCTGCTCAACAGTACCTTCGAGGGCGGCGTCCTGACCACCGCCCGCGAGGTGAATCTGGGGTTCGCCGTCGCCCGGCCGGAGGGCCTGGTCGTGCCGGTGGTGCAGGGTGCCGGGGCGCTGTCCGTCGATGCTCTCAGCGACCGCCTCGCGGCGCTGGTGGGTCGCGCGCGGGCCGGCGGCCTGGGTGCCGGGGAGACGTCGAACGGCACCTTCACGATCACCAGCCTTGGTGCGGCGGGGGTCGATCACTTCGCCGCGCTTATCAACCCTCCCCAGGTCGCCATCCTCGCAGTGGGCCGTGTGGCCGACCGGGTGCTGCCGATCGCGGGCGGGGTGGGGGTGGTGAGCGCCGCCCACCTCAGCCTCACCACCGACCACCGGGTGGTTGACGGGCATCCCGGTGCCCTCTTCCTGGCCACCCTCAAGGAGCTCCTGGAAGCACCCGGCTGGATGAGGGGGTCCTGATGCCCGAGATGACCCTGACCATTCGCAGCCCGGTCGGCCTTCACGCCCGTCCCGCGGCGCTCTTCGTGCGGGCGGCGACCGCCTTCGGAGACACCAAGGTCGAGCTGCTCAAGGACGGCAAGGTGCGTGACGCCAAGAGCATCATCCAGGTGCTGACCCTCGGCGTCGGCAGCGGAGCGAGCGTGGTCGTTCGCGCCGAGGGTCCGCAGGCGGAGGAGGCGCTCGAGGTCCTGCGGCGTCTTGTCGACGACGACTTCGGAGAGTAGGGCCGCTCCGCGCCGGGTGCGCTTTCCGTTCGTCGTCTTCGACATGGACGGCGTCATCGTAGACTCGGAGGCCGTACATGAGCTGGCCACCGTCAGCTACCTGCGCCACATCGGCGTCGAGCTGGATGTCGGCGAGCTGACGAGGTCGATGTACGGCCGGCGCACGCTCGATCTGTCGCGAGCCCTCGCCGCCCGGATCGGGAGGCCCGCCGGCGAGGTCTACGAGGGCCGGGAGCTGATCGGGCAGGACCTTCGTCCCATGCCCGGCCTCCGGGAGGCGATCGGCCGCCTGCGCCGGGCGGGGATACGCCTCGCCCTCGCCACCTCGGCCACGCGAGGGTACGCGGACCAGGTGCTGCGGGCGCTGTCCTTGACCGAGGACTTTGAGGTGGCCGTCACCGGCGACGATGTCCGGAACGGCAAGCCCGACCCGGAGATCTACCTGCTGGCCGCGTTCCGGCTGGCCGCCGACCCCACCCACTGCGCGGCGGTCGAGGATTCGCCGAACGGCGTCGCCTCCGCGGCGGCCGCGGGGATGCACGCGGTGGCGGTGCCCAACGACGCCACCCGCGGCCTCCGGTTCCCGGGCGCCGCCGCGGTCGTCGCCGGCCTCGCCGGCGCCGCCGAGCATCTCCTCTCCTGACTGCACTAGGATGCACGCGGTGAGCGAGGTCGAGGTCGGCGCCGTGAGGGCCGGTTCCCCCCGGTGAGGGTCGGCATCGGCTATGACGTCCACGCGCTGCGGGAGGGGCGGAGCCTGGTGCTGGGCGGCGTCGTCATCGAGCACCGCCGGGGCCTGGACGGGCACTCCGACGCCGACGTCCTCTGCCACGCGATCACCGACGCGCTGCTCGGCGCGGCCGCTCTCGGCACCATCGGCGAGCACTTTCCGGCCGGCGATCCACGCTTCGAGGGGATCTCCAGCCTCGAGCTCCTGGCGATGGCCGCCAACATGGTCGAGGAGGCGGGCTACCTGGTCGCCAACGTGGACAGCGTGATCGTGGCCGAGGAGCCGCGACTGCAGCCATACCTGGCCGAGATGGCGCTCAGGGTGGCGGACTGCATGGGGCTCGATCGGGACCTGGTCGGGGTCAAGGCGACCTCCCCCGAGGGGCTCGGCTCCCTCGGCCGCCAGGACGGCATCGCGGCCCAGGCGGTGGTTCTCATCCAACCGATCGGCTGACCGGCCCTTGAAGAAGACCGGCCCGCCGGAGGGGCTGATCTACGGGCGCAACGCGGTCCTCGAGGCGGCGCGGGCGGGCCGCCTGCGCCGGGTCCTGATCGCGGCCGGGCTGGGCGCCGACCCGCGCCTGGACGAGATCCGCTCGCTGGTCCGGGTGGAGACGACCAGCCGGCAGTCTCTCGACGCGCTCACCGGCGGCGTCCACCAGGGCGTGGCGGCCGAGCCCGCACCGCGCCGCCTGCTCGATCTGGGGCAGCTGCTGGAGCTCCGGCCCCGGCTCCTGGTCGCGCTCGACTCCGTCCTCGACCCCCAGAACCTGGGCGCCATCCTCCGCAGCGCCGAAGCGGCGGGGGCCGGCGGCGCCATCCTGCCCGCCCGCCGCAGCGCGCCCCTCGGCCCGGTCGCCGTCAAGGCCAGCTCCGGCGCCACCGAGCTGCTCCCCATCTGCCAGGTGTCCGGGCTGCCCTCCGCGATCCCGGCCCTCAAGCGCGCCGGCATCTGGTGCGCCGCCCTCGACCCGCACGGGGAGATGGCGCCCTGGGAGTTCGACCTCAGGCAGCCGGTATGCCTGGTCGTCGGCGGGGAGGGGACGGGCGTCCACCGGCTCGTGCGCGAGCGCTGCGACGTGCGCCTTCAGCTCCCGATGGCGGGCCAGGTGGCCAGCCTCAACGCCTCGGCGGCCGCCGCCGCCCTCCTCTTCGAGGTCGTCCGCCAGCGCCACGGGGGCTGATTCAGTGACATCTCAACTATCATGTTTGCCGTGTCCAGAGCTGTGCGCGAGCGCCTCGACGAGCTGGATGGGCTGCGCGCGATCGCCCTCCTGGCCGTCGTGCTCCTGCACAGCCTGGCCTGGATCGTCACCAGCACCGTCCCCGCCTACGAGGGCATCCCGGCCGCGCTCCTCGACCTGAGCCGGTTCTGCGTTCCCGCCTTCGTGTTCGCGAGTGGCCTAGTCCTCTACTGGAGCCACGGGGCGGGGGTCGAGCCGCGGTCGTTCCTGGCTCGCCGCTGGAGCCGCGTGGCGCTGCCCTGGCTGATCTGGACACCGGTCTTCGCGCTCCTCGGCCTCTACTTCGGTGCCTTCCCGGGCGGCTGGTGGAACTTTGCGGCCTGGGTCGCCTACGGGGCTGGCCATCTCTACTTCCTGATCCTGATCGCCCAGCTCTACGTGGTCTACCTGTTCATCCCCGCCCCCGGCCCAAGACTGGTCGTCTTCACCGCGGCGGCCCTCGCGCTCCAGCTCGGGCTCGGCTTCTACCGCACCTATCTGCCCCAGCTCCAGGGACCGCTCAACTGGCCGGGCTCGCAACTCGCCCTGGAGGAGGCTCCCTTCTACGTCGGCTACTTCGCGGCCGGCTGCCTGGCCGCGGCCCACTGGCGGCGCCTGGTCGGCCTTTCCCGGTACTGGCCGGCCGCCCTGGCGGTGGCGCTCCTGTCCACCGGCGCCTTCCTGGCCGAGAGCCTGACGGTCTCCACCGCCAGCTGGCGCCACGGCACCTATACCTTCCTGTGGCCGGCCGAGATCCCGCTCACCCTCAGCATCTCGCTGGCCGTGCTCTGGATGGCGCGCACCTTCCAGGGCTCCCTCGGCCGCGCCTGGCCGGCGGTCGCCTGGGTCAGCCGCCATTCACTCGGCCTCTACATCGTCCACCCCGTCTTCATGAACCTGCTCGGGCCCCACCTGGGGGGCATCGGGCCGGTGCCCAGGGTGGCGACGCTCTTCGTCTTCTCGCTGGTCTGCGCGGCGCTCACCGTGGTCGGGCTCACCCGCCACCGCTGGACCGCGCTCTCCATCGGGGAGGCCGTGCGCTCCCGCCGGCCCCCGCGGCGCCGGGTCCCGGC
>JBOHUX010000192.1:0-4053 GCA_050734915.1 Candidatus Dormibacteraceae bacterium | reverse complement strand
CCCTGGCCGTAGGGCTGGCCGTGCTGGCCGAGGGATCTCTCCATTGCGGCCGCCGCCGCCAGCTCGAGCGCGGTCCCCGCCACCGCCAGGCGGCGGGCCGGCCCGGATTGGTCGGGGTCGGTGATCGCGCTCGCGAAGGCTCCCGCGGAGGCGGCCGCGCCCCCCGCGAAGACGAACGGCAGGATCCGACGGGCGCGATGCCAGGCCGGGATCGCGGTGTCCGTGAGCAGGACGCTGGTGTAGGTGGCCAGCGCTGGGCCGAGGAGGGCGGAGCCCCAGCCGGCCGCGCGTCCGAGCGGGCGGGCGATGCCGGTCAGCTCGCTGGCGAAGGCGCCCCCGGTGAGGGTGCCGAAGGCGGTCAGGATCCAGGTGCCGATGTTCATCGGCGAGGTAGGCTTGACGACCCTCAGCATGTGGTGGAAACGCCCCGGGCGGCCCAGGTCCTCGATGAGAAGAATCGGGGAGGCGACGGCGCCCAGGATGGCGCCGATCTGGGCGCTCCGGGCCAGGGGGGGGTTCCCCATCGCCCTGGCGATCGCGCTCAGAAGCGCGGAGGCGCCGGCCATGCCGCCGGCGAAGAGGTACCAGCCGACCTCGGGCTTCCAGACCGGCTTCTTGAGGATGGGCTGGCCGTAGTAGCTCTGGTCGCGGGGGTCGGCCGGAGTCTGGCCAGCCGGGCCCCCAAGGACGGCCTCGGTCACCGGCGGCCACCCGAGAAGGCGGCCAGGACGCCGATCGCGAGGGCGCCCGCGGCGGCGGCGGCGAAGCCCCACATCTCCTTCAGGTCGCGGGTCGTGGAGACGGGGTCGGCGGGCAGGCGGTAGGCGCCCGGCACGTCCATGAGGAGGAAGAACGAGCCTCCGCCCCCGATCCCGTCCCGGTCGTCCTCCAGGTAGAGGCGGGCCTCGGGATGGCCCTGCTCGTGGAGAGTCTGGACCCGTTTGGCGGCCCTCGCCCGCAGGTCCGCCAGCTCCCCATACTGGATCGACCTGGTCGGGCAGGCCTGGGCGCAGGCGGGTTCCATGCCCACCTTGAGCCGGTCGTAGCAGAGGGTGCACTTGAAGACGCGGCCGTCGTCCTGGCGGCGGTCGATGACACCGAAGGGACAGGCGGGCACGCAGTATCCGCAACCGTTGCAGACATCTTCCTGGACGACGACGGTGCCGAACTCGGTCCGGAACAGCGCCCCCGTCGGGCAGACGTCGAGGCAGGCGGCCGACGTGCAGTGCTTGCAGACATCGGAGTTCATCAGCCAGCGGACGCCGCCGTCGCCAGTCGGCTGCTCGATGAATGCGACGTGCCGCCAGGCGTCGGCGCCCAGCGACATGGTGTTGTCGTAGGAGTTGCCCGTCCAGCGCCTGAGGTCGAAGTCGCCGCCGCCCGCCGCCGCGCGGGCCCGGTCGCCACGCCGCGCGCCATCGCCTGGGGCGTCCGCGCCGCGCGAAGGGACCTGGTTCCACTCCTTGCAGGCGACCTCGCAGGCCTTGCACCCGATGCAGATGCTGCTGTCGGTGAAGAAGCCCATCCGCGGCCTGCCGGCGGCGCCCTCGCTGCGGGCGCTCTCGAGGTCGACGCTCATGGCCTCATCGTGACCTGCGGCCGGGCCGGATGTCGCAGGTGGCCGCCTTGACCTCCTGGATGTGGACGTTGGGGTCGAGCACGAGCGGGAAGAGATCGTTGGCCGAGTCACCCTTGGTGATGCCCCGGCTGCCCCAGTGATAGGGCACGCCCACCTGGTGGACGGTGTGGCCGTCCACCTCGAGCGGGGTCATGCGACGGGTCACGAGGACCCGCGCCTCGATCTCCGAGCGGCTGGTGCTGATGGTCGCCCAGCCGCCGTTCGCGAGTCCGCGCTCGCGGGCCAGCTGCGGGCTGACCTCGCAGAACATGGCCGGCTGCAGCTCCGAGAGGACGGGGAGCGTGCGGCTCATACCGCCAGCCGTGTGGTGCTCGGTGAGGCGGTAGCTGGTGATCACGAAGGGGTACCGGGGGGAGCTGACGTCGTGCTCGTTGTTGGAGGGGTTGAGGGGGTGGTCGATCATCTCCCGGGTTGGGTTCGACTGCACCTCGTAGAGCGGGTTGATCACGGGCGACTCGGCCGGCTCGTAATGGGTGGACATAGGCCCGTCGCTGAGGCCGGAGGGCACCCAGAGCCAGGCCCGGCCGTCGCCCTGCATGACGAAGGGCTTGTCGCCGGCCAGCGCGGCGTCGGCCTCGGCTCCCTCCGGGGGCTGGTAGTCGGGCCGCTTGTCGGGCGTGAAGTCGGGGGTGTCGTGCCCGGTCCAGCTCCCCTTCTTCTCATCCCACCAGACGTAGCTCTTGCGGTCCGACCAGGGCGCCCCCGCGGGATCGGCGGAGGCTCGGTTGTAGAGGAGGCGCCGGTTGGCCGGCCAGGCCCAGCCCCACTCGGGGGCGACCCAGCTCTGGTCCAGGCCCGACTTGCGGCGGGCGGCCTGGTTCTTCTCGCCGGCGAAGCAGCCGCAGTAGATCCAGCAGCCACAGGTGGTGGAGCCGTCGGGCTTCAACTGCTGGTACTTGTCGAGCGCCCGGCCGTTCTCGTCCCAGCCGTTGATCTCGCGGAGGACCGCCTCGGCGCTGGGCTCCTCCAACTTGCCCGAGGTTGGATAGACCCACTGGAGGTTTAAGACGGGCAGATCCCGGGCGTCGTCGCTGGCCTCCAGCCGCTCGCGCAGGATGCGGCCCAGGTGATAGTAGAACCAGAGCTCGCTGCGGCAGTCCTGGCGCGGCTCGACCGCCTTGTGGTGCCACTGGAGCAGGCGCTGGGTGTTGGTGAACGAGCCCTCTTTCTCGACATGCGCGGCGGCGGGCAAGAAGAAGACCTCGGTCTGGATGTCCTCGGTCCTCATCTCGCCCCGGCGGATCTCCGGCGAGTCGTACCAGAAGGACGCCGTCTCGATCTCGACCAGGTCCCGCACGACGAGCCAGTCGAGGCCGGCCAGCGCGTGCCGGTGGAGCACCGAGTTGGCCGAGCCGACGGCCGGGTTTTCGCCCACCACGAAGAAGCCCTTGACCTCCTTCTTGGTCATCCTGAGGATGCTCTGGTAGGTGGAGTCGTCGCGATCGATTCGCGGCAGGTACCCAAACCCCCACTCGTTGTCGGCGCTGGCGTGGGGGCCGAAGTAGGCCTTGAGGAGGCTGATAGTGTAGGCCCGCATCCCGCCCCAACCGCCGGCCTGCGACGAGTGCCGGTTGACGAAGCCGTCCAGGCTCGAGTCCTCGTGTGCGTAGGGCATCGGGATGTAGCCGGGCAGCAGATTGTAGAGGGTGGGGATGTCGGTCGAGCCCTGGATGCTGGCGTGCCCGCGCAGGGCCAGGATGCCGCCGCCGGGGCGTCCGATGTTACCGAGCAGCAGTTGGATCATGGCCGCCGTCCGGATGGTCTGGACCCCCGTCGTGTGCTGGGTCCAACCGACCGCGTAGCAGATCGCGCTCGTGCGCTCGCGGCCGGAGTTCTCGCAGAGGGCCTCGGCGACCTCCAGGAACTTCGCCCGCGGGACGCCGCAGGCGCGTTCGACCATCTCCGGGGTGTAGCGGCGGTAGTGGCGCTTCAGGTGCTGGAAGACGCAGCGGGGATCCTCGAGGGTGGGGTCGGTGGGTGGGCTCGCGTGCTCGACGGCGCCCCCGGCGCCGCCCGCCTTCTCACTCGACTGGGCGCCCCGGTCCCGCTGGCCGGCGGCCGCCATCTCCTCCAGCCCCTGGTACTGCCAGGTGGACTTGTCGTAGCCGCCCTTCTCCGGATCCCAGCCCGAGAAGTAGCCGTCCAGCTCCTCGGTGTCCTTGAAGCCCTCCTCGATGATGACGGCCGCGTTCGTGTAGCGCTGGACGTACTCGCGGAACTCGCGCCCGTTGCTGAGGATGTGGTTGATGATGCCGCCCAGGAACACGATGTCGCTGCCTGCCCGGATAGGGACGTGAAGGTCGGCCTGAGCGCTGGTCCGCGTGTAGCGGGGATCGACATGAATGACCTTGGCGCCCTTGAGCTTGGCCTCCATCACCCACTGGAATCCGACCGGATGGCACTCCGCCATGTTC
>JBOHUX010000191.1:0-4089 GCA_050734915.1 Candidatus Dormibacteraceae bacterium | reverse complement strand
GTCTCGTGGATGCGGGCGAGCGCCTCCTTGACCTGGGTGACGGTGTTGCTCTTGAGGATGTGGATGGGCACGCCCGCGGCCTCCGCCTGCCGGAGGCTGTCGGGCCGGCGCCGGTAGTAGTTCTTGAGCGTCAGCACGATGTCCGCCCCGTCCAGGTTGCCAAGCACCCGCATGGGCAGGTTGAGGTCGCGGATCGACTGCTCGAGGTAGCTGCGGCTGACCCCGTACGGGAAGACGGTGGCGGGACGGCGGGGGCGGGGGAGGGCGGCGGCGGCACGGTCGCCCCCGGCCGACGTGATGACCCGGCCCTCGGCGGTCCGGATCCGGATCCGGGGATTCGGCAGCGCGCCCCGGAGGGCCCCGTCCACTACGTCGGCGAGGGGGACGTGGATGGCGACCCGATCGCGATCCTGGATCTCCACCAGCACGTCGAAGGTGGGGGGCGCCTTGCGCTCCAGGACCGACTTCTGGGTGCCACGCCGCCGCGCCTCCTCGTCGGACAGGGTGACGCTCTGGATGCCGCCCAGGAGGTCGTTCAGGGTCGGATTGACGAGCAGGTTCTCGATCGTCTGGCCATGGGCGGTGGCGATCAGCTGAACGCCCCGCTCGGCGATCGTGCGGGCGGCCATCGCCTCCAGCTCGGTGCCGATCTCGTCGATCACGATCACCTCCGGCATGTGGTTCTCGACCGCCTCGATCATGACCGCGTGCTGGAGCTGGGGGGTCGCCACCTGCATGCGCCGGGCGCGACCGATCCCGGGATGCGGGATGTCGCCGTCGCCGCCGATCTCGTTCGAGGTGTCCACGATGACGACGCGCTTACCCAGCTCGTCGGCCAGCATCCGCGCGGCCTCGCGAAGCATCGTCGTCTTGCCGACCCCCGGCCGGCCGAGCAGCAGCACACTCTGGCCGCCGACGACCATGTCCTTGACCATCTCGGCGGTGCCGGTCACCGCGCGGCCGACCCGGCAGGTGAGCCCGACGATCCGACCGGAGCGGTTGCGAATGGCCGAGACGCGGTGCAGCGTCCGTTCGATGCCGGCCCGGTTGTCCTGGCCGAACTGGCCGACACGATCGGCCACGTATTCGAGGTCGGCTCCCGTCACTGGCCGGTCGGAGAGGAGGATCTCTCGGCCGGGCACGCGCGCCTCCGCCTCGCGGCCCAGATCGACCACGATCTCGAGCAGGAGGCTTGGGTCGATGCGCTCGTGAAGTGACTGGTAGAGGTGTGCGGGCAGCGTGCGGGCGAGGTTCTCGATCTCCTCATCCCACGCGTTCTCCTCACCCCGCGTCTCTCGCATCATCCGAAGGAGGGGACGAAGCCCTTCTCCTGCAGGGGCACCCTGACGGCCATCTCCCTGACCATCAGCGACTGGGTGAGAAGGGTTGTGAACCCACGCCCGCGAAGGGCGTCGATCATGTGGGCATCATAGTGCCGCAGGCTGCACCAGGCGGGGCCGGCCCCGACCAGGCTGAGCGCAAGGTCGGCCAGCTCACCTGGAACCGCCTCCTCGGGGAGGGCCAGGAACGCCAGCGAATGCGGCTGGGTGGAGGCTCCGATCTGCGCGCGCAGCCAGCCGACCAGCTCGACGCGGTCGAGCACGCGCTGCTGCTGACCGTCGCCCCGGGTGCTCATGCGGCCCAGCCAGTCGCCCTTCAAGGACCGCCACTCGCGAAAGGTGGGGGCCTCGACCTGGGCGACGCCCGCCGGGGTGACCTTCCGGTAGAGGTGGTAGAGAAGGCGCACGTCGCGGCTGCGAACGGGACGGTCGCCCGGCGGGGGCGACTCGGTGAGCGCCCTCGGCGACTCGGAGTAGAGGACGTGCTCGGTGGCGTACTGGTGGAAGCCCTCGATCCGGAAGATCCGGGTCAGCGGGTCGTCGAGGGGGAGCCGGACGAAAAGCCGGTGCACACCGCGTCCGAGCGCCTGGTTGCAGAGGTGGTCGATCAGAGGCGGCGCGACCTCGTCCGGGTGGTGGCCGGGCTTGACCGACAAGTTGAGCACCTGCAGCCCGGTCGCCGCCCCGAGGTTGATGCGCGGCGACTGGCTGGAGGCCTGCACGAACGCGACGAGCTTGCCGTCCTCCTCGGCGACGTAGATGAGGCTCTCCTGATAGATCGGCACCAGCGAGGAGAGGGTGTGGCTGAACAGGGTCCAGAGCCTCGCCAGGGGAGTGCCGCTGCGGGCGGCCCCCCCCGCCTCGAGGTGGATCTGCTCCACCTTGCCGAGGTCCCGGATGCTGGCCGCGCGGACCTTCAGCACGCCGCCTCCGATCTCCGCGATCTCCGCGCCAGATGGACGAACTCCCGGTGCAGGCGGAGGTCCCCGCTCAGCTCGGGGTGGAAGCAGAGCGCCAACACGTTGCCCTGCCGGATCCCCACCGCCCGGCCGTCGTGGATCGAGATCACCTCCGCCCCCGGCCCCGCCTCCTCGACCAGCGGAGCACGGATGAAGACGCCGGGGAAGGGACCGCCCTCGATCCCCGCCACCTCGAGGGGGGCCTCGAAGCTGTCCAGCTGGGTGCCGTAGCCGTTTCGCCTGACGCCGATGTCGAGCAGCCCAAGACCGCGCTGGCCGGCGACGCCGTCCACGATGCGATCGGAGAGCAGGATCATCCCCGCGCACGTGGCCAGCGTCGGCAGCCCTCCGGCCACCGAGGCCCGGAGGTCGTCCAGCATACCGATCCGCTCCAGGAGGGTGGTCATGGTGGTGCTCTCACCGCCCGGGATCACGAGCCCGTCCAGCCCCTCCAGATCCTCGCGCAGCCTGACCAGACGGGTGAGCGCCCCGCACGCCTCGAGGGCGCGGGCGTGGTCGAGAAACGCACCCTGGAGGGCGAGGATCCCGATCAGAGGCGCCCGGTCGGCCGCGATCTCGGGTGTCACCTGCATTCTCACGCCGGGCCGGAGGGCGGGCTACCAGCCGCGCTGAGCGAGCAGCTCTTCCTTGGGGATGGCCGGAATCTCGATCCCGCGCATCGCCTCCCCCAGCCCCTCCGAGATCTCGGCCACGATCTCCGGCCGATCCCAGTAGGTGGTGGCGCCCACGATCGCCTTGGCGCGGCGCAGCGGATCCGCCGACTTGAAGATGCCGGAGCCGACGAAGTTGCCGTCACAGCCGAGGCTCATCATGAGCGCGGCGTCGGCCGGGGTGGCGATGCCGCCCGCCGAGAAGTTGACGACGGGCAGGCGGCCCAGCCGCTGGCACTCGGCGAGAAGGTCGACGGGAGCACCGATCCGCTTCGCCTCCATCACCAGCTCGGCGTAACCGAGGCCGTGCAGGTGGCGGATGCCAGTAGACAGCGCCCGCATGTGACGGACCGCCTCGACGACGTTGCCGGTCCCCGCCTCGCCCTTGGTGCGGATCATGGCGGCGCCCTCGGCGATCCGGCGCAGCGCCTCGCCGAGATCCCGGCAGCCGCAGACGAACGGCACCTTGAACTGGTGCTTGTCGATGTGGTTCTCCTCGTCGGCGGGCGTCAGCACCTCCGACTCGTCGATGTAGTCGATCTCGAGCGCCTGGAGCACCTGGGCCTCGACGATGTGCCCGATCCGGCACTTGGCCATGACCGGGATGGTGACGGCCGCCTTGATCGACCTGATCAGGGCGGGGTCGGACATGCGGGCGACGCCGCCCTCTCTGCGGATGTCGGCGGGGACGCGCTCCAGCGCCATCACCGCGCAGGCGCCCGCCTCCTCGGCCATCCGCGCCTGCTCGGGTGTGACGACGTCCATGATGACGCCGCCCTTCAGCATCTCGGCCAGGCCCGCCTTGACCTTGAAGGTCCCCGTCAGGACTCCGTTCCCGTCCGCCTCCGCCATGACGGTTGAATTCTACCCCCCGACAATTCGAGGTGCCCAGCGGGAGGCGGGCGCCCGAGGCCGCCCCTCTAGAAGCGCTCCAGCACCGAGGTGCGCTTGCTCTTGAACTCGTCGTCGCTGAGCACGCCCTCCTCGTGGAGGCGGCTCAGCATGTCCATCTCCTCGAGCACGCCCAACAGGGGGGCCATCGTGCGGCGGGCGAGATAGGCGTCCGAGGGCATCCCCGCCCCGTCATCACCGCGGCTGTCGAACTCCTTGAGGTAGAAG
>JBOHUX010000190.1:0-4218 GCA_050734915.1 Candidatus Dormibacteraceae bacterium | reverse complement strand
AGCAGCACCCAGCCACTGACCGGCCCGGCCGCTCCCGGGTATTCAGAGATCGCGCCCGCCTCCAACGCCTACTTCCAGTACGTCAACGCCCACGGTGGCGTCTACGGCCGGAAGCTCAAGTACATCTACCTGGACGACGGCTACAACCCCAGCAACACGCCGGCGGTGACGCGCAAGCTCGTCCTCCAGGACAACGTCTTCGCGATGTTCAGCGCGCTCGGCACCCCCACCCACCTGGCGGTGGCCGGCTACCTGAACACAGAGAAGGTCCCCGACCTCTTCGTCTCCTCCGGGTGCAACTGCTGGAACGACGTCTCCAGGTACCCGTACACCTTCGGCTGGCAGCCCGACTACACGATCGAGGGCAAGATCCTCGGCCAGTACATCGATCAGAGCCTCGGCGGCAAGAAGGTCGGCTACTTCTACCAGAACGACGAGTTCGGCCAGGACGGCGTCAAGGGCCTGGACGAGAAGATCTCCCCGAGCTCGGTGGTCAGCCGCCAGAACTACGTGACCACCAACACCAACATCCGTCCCCAGATCGCGGCGCTCCAGGCCTCCGGGGCCCAGGTCGTGGTCGCCTACACGGTGCCCGCCTTCACCGCCCTCGCCCTGCTCGCCGCGGTCACCCTCAACTACCACCCCGTCTGGGTGGTCAGCAACGTGGGCTCCGACCCGCCCACCCTGACCGGGCTGCTCTCCAGCTTCTCGAAGGGGAAGGCCGGGGCGGCCCTCCTCACCGGCATGGTCTCCGACACTTACCTGCCGCTGGTCGGCGACAGCTCGAACCCCTGGATCTCGCTCTTCCAGAGGATCAAGGGCCAGTACGCGTCCAGCCTGCCCTGGGATGGCAACGTCCTCTACGGCATGGCCCAGGCGTACACCCTGGTGCAGGAGCTGAAGGCGGCCGGCCGCAACCCGACACGGGCCAGCCTCGTCAAGACCGTCGAGGACACCAAGATCAGCGACGGGCCCGGCCTGGTGCCGTTCGGCTACTCGCCGACCAACCACCTCGGCTACCTGGGCGTCCAGGTCGACACCATCGGCTCCGGCGGCACGGCCTCCACGGTGGGCCCGATCTACACCTCGACCAACACCGGTCCGATCAAGCAGTACAACGGGACGCCGGCGACGCCGCCCGCCAGCGGCATACCCGGCCACTGACGGAAGATTGGGGCCGCGGGGCTCCGGCTCCGCGGCCCGCCTCCAGTCCGACATGACCGACAAGGTTCCCAGCAGCCGGAACCTGGCGCTCGCCGCCGAGCGGGCCTTCCAGCGGTTCGGCGACCGCGACGCGGTCCACTTCGAGGGCCGTTGGCACCGCTCCGGCGAACTGCGCGACCGGACGCTGAGGCTGGCCGGGGGGCTGGCCAGGCTCGGTGTCCGGCCCGGTGACCGGGTGGTGCTGAGCATGTCCAACGACCCCACGGTCGGGGTCTGCTACACGGCGCTCTGGCGGGCCGGCGCGGCGATCACCCCGGCCATCTTCATCCTCGCCGAGCCGGAGCTGCGCCACATCCTGGCCGACTCGGAGGCAGTCGCCGTCATCACCTCGGAGGAGCTTCTGCCGAAGGTCCGGGCGGCCGTCGAGGGGGTGGCGAGCCTGCGCTGGCTGATCTCGACGGGCGGCGACGGCGCTATTCCCCTGGCCGAGCTGGAGGCGGAGGCGCCGATCGGGGTCGTGCCCCGCCGGGACGAGGACCTCGCCGCCCTCATGTACACGGGCGGGACGACCGGCCGCGCCAAGGGGGTCATGCTCTCCCACGCCAACCTCTGGTACGCAGGCCACGCCAGCCACGAGGCGAGCCACACCCCCGGGGTGACCCGCTCGCTGGTCACCCTGCCACTCTCCCACGCCTTCGGCCTGCTGGTGACGGTGATCGGCTTCCATGCCGTCGATCCCCCCGCCAGCGCCCTCGAACGCTGGTTCGATGCGGGGCGGTTCGTCCGGCTGGTCGAGGAGATGCGGATCGAGCAGGCCCCGGTCGTCCCCTCCATGCTCCAGATGCTGCTCGGCCAACCGCTCGAGGAGCACGACCTCTCCTCGTTGCGCATCCTCAGCTCGGGCGCCTCCCCGCTCCCGCCCGAGGTGGCGGTCGAGATCGAGGGCCGGATCCCGGGCGTCGAGGTCCGCGAGGGCTACGGCTGCACGGAGTCGGCCTCGATCATCTCCGCGACCCGGCCCGGCCGGCGCCGGCTGGGTGCGGTCGGGGAGCCGGTGCCGGGCCTCGAGGTCCGGATCATCGACGAGAGCGGCGGTGAGGTGCCGCCCGGCGAGCCGGGCGAGATCTGCGTCCGCTCGCCGGGGGTGATGCTCGGCTACTGGCGGGCCCCCGAGGCGACGGCCGCGGCGGTGGCGGACGGCTGGCTTCGGACCGGCGACATCGGCCGCCAGGACGGGGACGGCTTCCTGCGCGTCATCGACCGCAAGAAGGACCTCATCATCCGGGGCGGCTTCAACGTCTTCCCGCGGGATGTGGAAGACGCCCTCGCCGAGCATCCCGCGGTGGCGCTGGCCGGCGTCGTCGGCCGGCCTGACCCCGAGCTGGGCGAGGAGGTGGTCGCCTTCGTCTCCTTGCGACCGGGGGCGGAGGCAGGCGTCGAGGAGCTGGTCGAGTTCGGCCGGCGCCGCCTGGGCGGCTACAAGTACCCCCGCGAGGTGAGGCTGCTGCCGGCCCTGCCGCTGACGCCGGTCGGCAAGGTGGACCGGAAGCGCCTCCGCGCGCTGCTCCGATGAGATCGCCTCCGGCGCCGAGCGTTCGATCCACCGATACTGATATCGGTGGACGATGGCGCTGCGGCGTGAGGAGGCCAAGGAGCTGACCCGGCGCCGGCTGCTCCGCGCCGCGCTGCGGCTCCTCGACGAGAGCGGCGAGGCGGGGCTGTCGGCGAGCGCGGTCTCGCGCGCGGCCGGGATCGCCCAGTCCACCTTCTACGTCCACTTCCGCGACAAGGGCGACCTCCTCCGGGCGCTCGGCGACGAGCTTCTGGTCCCGCTCCGGCGGGCGGTCCGGGAGGCCCGGCGCCGGGCCCGCGAGGCCCCTTCCGACGAGGAGCGGCTGCGCGAGGTCTTCCGGGTCCCCCTGGAGATGATCGCCGCCCACCCTGTCCTCTTCCGGCTCAGCCTCCGCGCCCGCCACCAGCCGGCCTCGCCACTGGCCGAGCCGAGCCGCAGGATCACCGACGACCACCGGCGCGAGCTGGCCGAGGACCTGGTGCTGCTCGGCCACCCAGACCGGACCCCCGCCCAGCGGCGACGGGTGGAGATGATCGCACGCGGCTACATCGCGCTGACCGAGTCCTTGGCCCTGGGCCACCTGGACGGCCGCTACCCGGACCTGGAGGAGATCGTGGACGTCCTCGTGCTCTTCTCGTGGGGACCGGCGACGCTCATCGAGAGGCGGCCGGGCGTGTAGAGGGGGCGCGTAGAGGGGGCTACGGAGCCGTCAGGCCAGATGAGTGATTCCTAATGGCGGCGAGAGCCCGTCGATATTCGGAATTACTCATCTAGGGCGCGGTGCCGGAGCCGGCGCATCCCGGCCAGCCAGCGCTCCTGGTCAGCGGCCCGGCGGGCGAAGTAGGTCGCCACCTCGGGATGGGGCAGGACCAGGAAGCGCTCCTCCCGGATGCCGGCCAGCACCGCCTCGGCAACCTGCTCCGGCTCCAGCGCGCCCTCGGCCAGGAAGCCGGTCCCCAGCATCGCGGTGCGGACGCCCTGCGGGCAGACGGCGCAGACGCGGATGCCGTCGTCGTGGTAGGCGATGGAGAGCCACTCCAGGAACGAGAGCCCCGCCGCCTTGCTCGCCGCGTAGGGCGCGGCGAGGACGTGGTTCAGCAAGCCGGCGGCGGAGACGGTTCCCACCAGGCAGCCCTCCCCGCGCTTGAGCATGGCCGGGAGGAGTGCCCGGGCGGCGTAGACGTGGGCCATCACGTGCACCTCCCAGCTCCGCCGCCAGGCTTGGTCGGGGGCCTCGGGGCCGCCGCCGAAGGCGACCCCGGCGTTGGAGCAGTAGACGTCGATCTGGCCGTGCGCCGCCAGCGACGCCTCGACCAGCGCCGCGACCTGTCGCTCGTCACTCACGTCGGCCGCGACCGCGGTGCCGCCGATCTCGGCGGCCACCGCCTCGGCGGCGGCGAGGTCCAGGTCCGCCACCACCACCGCCCGGGCTCCCCCGGCGGCGAAGCGCCGGCAGAGCGCGCCGCCGATGCCGCCACCCC
>JBOHUX010000189.1:0-4263 GCA_050734915.1 Candidatus Dormibacteraceae bacterium | reverse complement strand
CAGATAGCCCTTGTCGACCAATTCATCAATCACACTCATGAGGGCCAGGCTAGGCGCCTTGGCACCGGCAGTCAATCGGGTCGATGGGGGCCCCCGCGGCACCTTGGGGAGAAGCGTTGACGGAGACGAGATCGGCGAGCGGGAAGGCCTCCATCGAGGCCACCGTGCGCGATCTCCACCCCAGCTACTTCGCGGTCGTGATGGCGACCGGCATCGTCTCGATCGCGGCCGGCCAGGCGGGGCAGGCGCCCCTCTCGGACGCGCTGCTGGTGGTGGCGAGCGTGAGCTACGCCGTCCTCTGCGCGATGTACGCCTGGCGGCTGCTCCGTCACCGTGCCGACTTCCTTCTCGACGCCCGCTCGAGCCACCGTGCCTTCGGCTTCTTCACCTTCGTGGCCGGCTCCAACGTGCTCGGAGAGCGCTTCCTCCTGGCCGGAGACGCCCAGGTCACCCTCGCGCTCGCGCTGCTGGGCCTCGCGGGCTATGTGGTCCTCACCTACGCGGTGCCCGCCTGGAGCATGCTGGCGACGTCCAAGCAGCCGCTCGGACAGAGTGTCAACGGCACCTGGCTGCTCTGGGTGGTCGCCACCCAGAGCGTCTCCACGGTGGCGGCCACGCTCGCCCACGCGGGCAGCCACGTCGCCGGGCTGTCCGTCCTCGCCGTCTGCTTCTGGGCGCTGGGGGTCGTCCTCTACGGGATCCTGATCGTGCTCGTGATGATGCGGCTGCTCCTGATCGACCTCGCGGCGGATCACCTCTCGCCCCCTTACTGGATCTCCATGGGGGCCACCGCCATCAGCGTGCTGGCCGGCTCGCACATCCTGCGCCTGCCCGCATCGCTCCCGATCGTGGCGGCCGCCCGCGCCACCGTCGAGGGAACCTCGCTCCTGCTCTGGGCCTTCGGCACGTGGTGGATTCCGCTCCTGGTGCTGTTCGGCGTCCACCGGCACCTGGTCAAATGGCGTCCGCTCGGGTATGAGCCGCTGCTCTGGAGCGTGGTCTTCCCGCTCGGCATGTACGCCGCCTCCAGCCGCGAGTTCGGCGCCGTCGAACACCTGGGCTTCATGGTCGCCATCGCGAAGGTCGGTGTCTGGGTGGCTGTGGGGGCGTGGGTGCTGGTCTTCGGGAGCATGCTTGGCCGCTGGGCGGCCGCGCTGAGACCGGCGCTGCCGGGGGTTCGATAGTTGCCCGGCGACGATCTCGCCCTCAAGCTCATCCTCACCCCTCTCCTGATCGGCGCCGCGAGCCTGGTCGGGCGGCGGTGGGGGCCGTCGATCAGCGGCTGGCTGGTCGGCTTCCCCTTCACGTCGGGCCCCATCGCGCTCTTCCTGGCGCTCAGCCATGGAGCCGGCTTCGCCGCCGCCGCGGCGGTCGGCATCACGGCGGGGACCCTCTCCCAGGCCGCCTTCTGCCTCGCCTATGCGTGGCTCGCGCCGCGCATCTCGTGGGCCGGCTGCACACTGGCGGGCACCGCCGCCTTCGCCGCCGGGACCGTCCTGCTCGAGCAGGTGCCGGGGGGCCCGGCAGCGCTCTTCGGCGCCGCGCTCGCCGGCCTCGCCGGCACTCTGCTCCTGCTGCCCCGGCTCGCGAACCCTGTCCGACGGGCGCCGCGCCCCCTCCCGAGCTGGGACATCCCGCTCCGGATGGCCGTGGCGACCGCCTTCGTGCTGGTGCTGACCGGGATCGCGACCCACCTCGGCCCCCGGCTGACGGGCCTCCTGGCTCCCTTCCCCCTCTACGCGGCCATCCTGGCCGTCTTCGCCCACCGCCAGCAGGGATCCGTCGCGGCGCGGGCGGTGCTGCGCGGGCTGGTGGTCGGGCTGTTCTCGTTCAGCCTCTTCTTCTTCTCGCTGGCCGAGCTTCTGCCTCGAGTCGGGATCGGCCCCGCCTTCACCGCCGCCACGGCGGCCGGGCTCTCGCTGCAGGCGGTCTCGCTCTGGATGCTGCGCCACCCCTCGCCCGGACGCACCCGCGCGGCGCTGGCGGCCGCCCGAAGTCTCGCGGGAGGCGGGTGCCCCCGAGAGTAGCGGAGACGCCCCCGCCGGCGAGTCCGGCTCAGCGGCGCCCGGGGTGGCCCTGCCCTCGGGCGCCGTGCCCCGCAGTCTGGGGCGCCGCGCCCGAGGCGAGGCGCGAGGCCAGCCGGGAGGCGAGCGCCATGATCGTCAGCGCGGGGTTGGCGCTCCCCTGCGTCGGCATCACGCTGCCATCGGCGATGAACAGGTTCCGCACCGCCCAGCTCCGGTGGTCGGAGTCCACCACGCTGTTCTCGGGCGAGGTCCCCATCCGGCAGCCCCCGACGAGGTGGGCGAAGCGCTCGATGGTCAGCGTGTCCTGGGCGCCGGCCGCCTTCCAGATCTCCTCGATGACCCCGATCGAGTGCCGTATGTTCCGTCTGTCGTTGTCGCACAGCGAGTAGTCCATCCGCGCCACGGGGAGGCCCTGCTCGTCCTTCTCGCCGGCGATCGTCACCCGGTTCCCCGGCTGCGGCAGCAGCTCGTTGAGCACCCCCAGCGTGGCCCAGTGGACGTAGTCGCGCATGTACTCGCGGAGCGCCTTGCCCCAGTGCCCATCCGCGAGGACGTGCTCCGCCCACCCGATCGGCAGGGGCGCGACGGTCTGCAGCGCGTAGCCACGGGCGAACCCGCGCCCGGAGTCGGTCTCGTAGAACTGCTCCGAGCTCACCTCGGGCGGGGGCGCCTTGTACATGCGCAGCTCGTCGGCGAAGCGGCCACCGATCTGGGGCGCGCCCTGGACCATGATGTAGCGGCCGACCTGATCCTCGCTGTTGCAGAGCCCCTTGGGGAAGCCCGCCTGGGCCGAGTTGAGAAGCAGGCGGGGCGTCTCGATCGAATACCCGGCCACGGCGACCGCCTTCGCCTTCTGGAAGTGGTGGGCGCCGTCCGCGAGGCTGATGTACTCCACGCCGGTGGCGAGGCCGCCGGCGCCCAGCTTGACCTGGCACGCCATGCTGTCCGAGCGCACCTCGACCCCGTGCGCGATGGCGTCCGGCAGGTGGGTGACGAGGGGACTGGCCTTCGCGTTGACCTTGCAGCCCTGCAGGCAGAATCCCCGGTAGATGCAGTGGGGACGGTTCCCGAAGGTGCCGTTGACGATCGCCACCGGACCCGCCCGCATCTCGATCCCCAGCATGCGGGCCCCTCGCCAGGCGACCAGCGCCTGCTTGCTGACCGGATGCGGGGAGAAGGGATAGCCGTGGGGATCGCCCCAGGGCCACCGCTGCGCGGCCACCGGAAGCTCGGCCTCGACGCGCTCGTAGTGCTCCTTCAGATCCCAGTAGGTGATCGGCCAGTCCTCCCCCACCCCGTCCAGGCTCCTGGTCTGGAAGTCGGACGGGTGGAGGCGGGGCGCGTAGCCGGCGAAGTGGATCATCGAGCCGCCGACCCCCCGGCCGCTGTTGTTCTTGCCCAGCTCGATGGGATTCTCACCACCGATGATCCGCTTCTGGGTCCAGTAGAGGCGGTGCGAGCCGGCCTCGTCGCTGACCCAGTCGCGATCCGGGTCCCAGAACGGGCCCGCCTCCAGGATGACGATCCGCCATCCCTTCCGCGCCAGCCGCTGGGCGAGCGTGGAGCCGCCCGCGCCGGCGCCGACGATGCAGAGATCGATCTCCTCCCCCTCGTCGTGAGAGGCCATCCGATCGAGGTTGGGAATCCCGCGGCGGTGCACGTCGAGGAGGTGTCGGGAGTCGTTGTCCTCCGGCCCCACCGCCCCCTTGAGGATTGACCGGATCAAGGCAGATGCTTGCGTTCGACGTCCCGGACGGGGTCGACGTTGATCGAGTCGGCCTTTTCGAAGGGCTCGCGGATCCCGATCTCTCCGATCCTCGCGTAGCCGCGCGGATAGGCGGGACCCCCGAACCCGATCTCGTTCCAGGCCCAGGGGTGTGAGTAGAACTCGCTCAGGACCCCGCGCAGGCAGACCGACCAGGCCCGGATGACGTTCAGCTCGGACCACGCCCCGCCCTCGAGGACGCCCCGGCTCATGTCCTCGCAGATCGCCTCCCGCGCCTCTTCCTCCAGCTCGTGGAAGCGGCGGCCGTAGCGGCCGGTGGCGGTCTCGTCGAGGCCGCGCAGCACCAGGTGCCAGGCGTCGCGGTCGTCGGGCATGTCGGCGTACTGAAAGCCGTCCAGTCTCCCCTCCGCGTATTTGCGGTCCACCAGCTCGACGATCGGCACCCGGGGCTCCCGGTCCTGCGCGGTGACGGTGTCCATGAACGCCCGCGCCGTGGGCTCCTCGTGGGCG
>JBOHUX010000188.1:0-4316 GCA_050734915.1 Candidatus Dormibacteraceae bacterium | reverse complement strand
GTTCTGAACAGGGCCGCCGAGGCAAGGCAAGGCCTCGTATTGGTCGCGGCGCGGGGGCTACCTTAGCCCCAGCTCTTGCCGTCGGGCGTCCGCACCGCCGCCTCCTCGGCCATGGCACTGAGGGCCAGGGCTCGGATCATCGGCACCGCGCCCGCGTGTCCTTCCAGGACGCCCCCGACGCGCAGGAAGGCGCGGGTCCGGACCGTCACCCGCTCGCGCTCGTAGAGGTCGGCGGGGACGAGCACGTTGACCATCCCGTGCTCGTCCTCGAGGAGCAGGAAGACGATCCCGTGGGCGGTACTCGGGCGCTGCCGGCAGACGACCAGCCCGGCCGTCTCGAGCCGGCGGTCAGGCGCGGGCGCCATCGCCTGCAGCTCCAGAGAGCTCAGCACCCCGGCCTCAAGCTCCTCGCGGAGGAAGGTCATCGGGTGGGCGTCGGGGGAGAGCTTGAGGACCGAGTAGTCGGCCGCCATGCGATCGAAGGCGGTGAGGTCGTCCAGCTCCACCTGGTCCTGCTCCATGGGCAGCTCGAGCCGGAGCTGACGGGCGCCCGGCGGCCGGCGCAGGCCGCCGATCCCGAGGCCGCCACCGAGGAGCCCGAGCTGCCAGAGCAGCTCGCGGCGGTTGCCTCCGAACCCATCCAGGGCGCCGATGCGAACCAGGTTCTCGAGCGCCTCCCGGCGCAGCCCGGTGCGGTGGGCGAGGTCGAAGGGCGACCGGAAGGGGCCCCCTTCGGCGCGGGCCGACACCACCGCCTCGGCGCCGGCGTCGCCAAGACCGTGGACGTAACCGAGCCCGATCCGCACCGAGTCCCCCTCCACCGCGCACCGGGCGACGCTCACGTTCACGTCCGGCCGGAGCGCGAGGACGCCGTGCCGGCGGGCGTCGTTGGTGAACACGTGGGGCGGGTAGAACCCCATCGGCCAGTTGTTGTAGAGCGCGCAGTAGAACTCGGGCGGGTGATGCTCTTTGAGCCAGGCCGACTGGTAGGCGAGGAGCGCGAAGGCGGCGGCGTGGCTCTTGGGGAAGCCGAAGGCGGCGAAGCCGCAGAGGCTCTCGAACATCCTCGCCGCCACCTCCTCCGGCACCCACCCCGCGGCGGCGCCGGCCATGAACACCTCTCGGTGGCGGGGGCCGGTCCGCTCCCAGTCCCGGCGGCTCATGGCGCGCCTGAAGTCCTCCGCCTCGCCCGCCGTCATGCCCCCCATCGCCATCGCCACCTGCACCACCTGCTCCTGGAAGAGGACGACTCCGAGCGTCTCCCCGAGGATCTCCTCGACGCAGGGATGGGGCGACTCGGGCCGGGGCTGCCGACCCTCGCGGCGGGCGGCCTCGCGCCGTCTCACGTAGGGGTTGACCGCACCGCCGGTGATCGGGCCGGGCCGGACGATGGCGACCTGGACGGTGAGATCATCGAGGCTCCTGGGCTGGGTCCGGGGCAGCATCTGGGATTGGGCGCGGGACTCGATCTGGAAGACGCCGACGGTGTCGCCTTCGCAGATGCGGTCGTACACGCGCGCGTCCTCGAAATCGATGCGGGAGAGGTCGACCGTCTCCCCCCGGTTCTCGCTGATGAGGTCGAGGCACTCCTCGACCAGCGAGAGCATTGCCAGGCCCAGGAAGTCGATCTTGACCATGCGGGCGTCGTCGATCGAGTCCTTGTCCCAGTGGCAGACGTAGCGCCCCGGCCAGGCGGCGGGCTGGACGGGCACGCATTCGACCAGGGGTTCTGAGGAGATGACCATCCCGCCCACGTGCTGGGAGAGGTGGCGCGGGAAGTCGTTTGCCTCGTGGGCGAGTTCGATCAGCTCCCGCCACCCGGGCGCGTCCACCAGTGGTGCGAACTGGGGGGCGGCGAGCATCTCGCTCCGGACCGTTCTCGAAGAGGCGTAGCCGCCGGTCAGCTTGGCGAGCCGGTCGAGTTCCGGCTCGGGGAGGCCGAGCGCCTTGCCGAAGTCGCGGATGGCACTCCGGATCCGGTAGCGGGGGAAGGTCGCCACCAGGGCCGAGCGGTCGATGCCCCAGCGCTGGTGGACCCGCTCCAGGAGCCGCTCACGGATGTCGCGCGGGAAGTCGAGGTCGATGTCGGGCAGGCTCGTCATCCGGTCGTTGAGGAAGCGGCCGGGAAAGAGCCGGTTGCGGATGGGATCGATGTGAGAGAGCCCGATCAGGTAGCAGACGATGCTGCCCACGCTGGATCCCCGGCCCCGGCCACAGGGCAGGTTGGTGGCGCCACGGGCGCTGTTCCCGCGCACCTCGCGGGCGACCTCGTGGGCCAGCTTCAAAACCTCGTGGTAGACGAGGAAGAAGCCGGAGAGGCCGTGCTGCTCGATGAGGGCGAGCTCCTCTGTGAGCTGCTTGGCGGCGCGCCCGCGCTCCGGGCCGGCGTACTTCTCTCGCAGCCGCTCCTCACACAGGCTCCGAAGCCAGGTGCCGGGATCGTGTCCGGTGGGGACGGGGGGCGCCGGCAGCCGGTAGCCGATGTCCTTGGTGATGTCGAAGGCGCAGCGGGCGGCCACCTCGGCGGCACCGGCGAGCGCCTCCGGGAAGTCTCGGAAGAGCCTTCCCACCTGCTCCGGAGAGCGCAGGAAGAACTCGGCGTTGGGCCGCCGCAGCCGGTGGCTCTCCTCCAGCGTGGTCCGGTGCCGGATGGCGACCAGTGCGTCCTGGAGGCGGTGGCGGCGCTTCTCGTGGTAGTGGACGTCGCCGGTCGCCACCGTCCGCAGCCCCGCCCGCCGCGCGAGCTCGGTGAGGGCCCGGTTGCGAGGCGTGTCGCCGTGGACGAGGTTCATCTGAAGCTCGACATAGACGTTCTGGGGCCCGAACCAGTCGCGCCAGCGCTCGAGCGCCCGTAAGGCCCCTTCGAGGTCCCCCGCGGCCGCCAGCCTGGGGACCTCGCCCAGGCGGCAGCCGGTCAGGCAGATCACGCCCCCGCATCGGTCACGAAGCTGGTGAAGAGGCAGGCAGGGATCGAGGCGCCGCCGCTCGCGATCTGCCTGCGCCTCCAGCCCGTGCCCGTTGACCAGGCTCGCCAGCCGGCAGAGGTTGCCGTAGCCCTCACGGTTCCTCGCCAGCAGCGTGAGGTGATGGCGCGACCCTTGATCGGGGTCATGATCAGGGTCTTGGTCGAGCGTCAGCTCGAGCCCCGTGAGGGGGCGGATCCCCCGCTCCCTGCAAGCGAGCGCGAAGGCCATGGCGCCGAAGAGGTTGTCGTGGTCGGTGATCGCCAGCTCGCGGTAGCCCAGCCGGGCGGCTCTTTCGATCAGCTCCTCGGGATGGGAGGCGCCGTCGAGCAGGGAGTAGTTGGTGTGCAGGTGCAGCTCGACATGGCCGGGCGCGGCGGTCAGTACCTCTGCAGCCACCAGGCTCCCTCCGGGTCCTGGAAGACGGTGAGCAGAGTGCCGCCCTCGAGGGCGAGCCGGAGGTAGGTCCGATGGACCTCCGGGGACCGCCACCAGCCATCGTCAACCCGCCAGGCCTCCTCGACCCTGAGCACGCGTCGCCAGCTCCCGCGATAGAGGAGCGCCTTGGGCTCGCCGCCGATCACCCTCAGCCCGGTCGGCTGAGGCGAGTTCAGGGGTCGAAGTCGATGAGCGCCTGCCTTCGCTCCGGAATCCTGCTCCACGGTTCGATCTCCACCACCCGCCCCACCGGGCAGTAGCCATACCTGGCCTTCAACTGCCGGAGGGACTCTTCCAGCCTTTCCTTGCTGCCCGCCCGCTGAGAGGGGATCGCCAGCTGCCGGCCCTGGGCGGGTGTGAGCATGGCCAGCTCCAGCTCCAGCTCGCAGACCGGCCCCGGCATCGGCGCCTCGGCCAGCACCGAGGCGAGCGCGGGCCAGATCAGTTCACGCTGAACAAGGGCCTCCTTGAAGGTGATCTCGCGCGTCCAGCCGCCGCCCCGCTCGGTGGCCACGCGCAGCACCGCCTGCCGGGCCGCCTGTCCTTTCATGGCCGGTTGCCGGAGCACCCGGCCGAGCGTCTGCTCCCAGGCCACCATCAGCGCCGGCCGGCTGACCAGCGGCGGATCGAGGCCGAGCCGTTCCCGCACCCGCTCGCGGGGCCGGCGGGGACTGAGCGGTGGCCCCGGATCGCCCCGGGCCAGATCCCAGGCGATGACCCCCTCGGGGCCGAACTGCGCGGCCAGCGCCGAGCGCGGCAGCCGGGACAGCCGGCCCAGAGTGTCGAGCCTCAGCAGGCGAAGCCGGCGCAGCATCTCCGTCGAGACGGGCAGCGCCTCCACCGGCTGTGGCGCCAGGAAGGCGGCCACCGCCTCCTCGGCGATGGTGAGGCAGCCGCCCGGGCCGGCCGCGAGGG
>JBOHUX010000187.1:0-4335 GCA_050734915.1 Candidatus Dormibacteraceae bacterium | reverse complement strand
GTCAAGTAGTTATACGAAGCTCTTTAATCCCACCGAACCTCTTACGTGCTCATTATCGGCGTGGCGCTCACGCCGGCATGGTTTCATGCGAGCCAGATCTCCCGCCTCATCCCCCGTCAAGCAGCACGGATCGACGATCAGGCCATCACCGCGCGCGGTACCTGCTTGGAAGGCGGCGCAATGCCCTCGCGGCCTGGGCACTGACCGCCAGCTCGTATCCATCAGGGCGTCGCCGGCTCCGCTCAGCGCCGGCTACGGCCCTGCCATCTCGATGCTGGCCGTTCTGTCGTACCCAGACGAACTGAAGGCCGACCTCGGCCTTGAGCGTCGGTGCCTTTCGGCCAACCTCGGCCATGAGCGTCAGTGAGCCTTCCCGGTATTGCCCTTGGCTATACTGGCTTCATGGCGAAGGTGATGGTGTCGTTTCCTGACGAGGTGCTCGCTCGAATCGATCGCGAGGCCCAGCGCCGGGGTACCAGCCGCAGCGGCCTGCTCCGCGACGCGGCGCTCCGCGAGCTCGGGCGTGCTGATCCCGCGGTCATCGACGCCGCCGTCGCCCGCTCGCGCTCACGTTTCGCCTCCGCCGGCCGCTTCGACACCACGGCATTGATCCGAGCCGAGCGGGACGCCCTTGACCGACGTCATCTGTGACGCCTCGGTCGTGCTCAAGTGGTTCCATGATGAGGGCGAGCAGGAGGTCGAGGAGGCGAGGCGGCTACTGGCCTCCCATCGAAAGGGCATGCTCACCACGTGGGTCCTCGACCTGACCTTCTACGAGCTCGGCAACATCCTTCTGCGCGCTCTGCGCTGGCCCGCGGCGGAGGTGGCGGCCCAGCTCGACGACGTTCGTGCCATCTGTGCGGTGCTGGTGCCGAACGCCACCGAGCTGCGGCTGGCGGCCCAGCTGGCGGAGGCGCACGCGCTGACCTTCTACGACGCCGCTTACGCCGCCGCGGCACGCTCGCGGGGCGCGGCGCTGGCGACCGCTGACCGAGCGCTGCTCGGCGCCGGAGGCGGTGAGCCGCCCGGAGTGATCGCGGCCCGAGCGGGCGCTCCACCATGACATCCACTCCATGGACTGGATGACCGCGGCAGCCTGGGTCGGCGAGCGGCGGGCGAGCGCCTGGAGCTGACCGATCGCGCGGTCGGTCCGGCGCAGCCTCGATCCTCGAGGATCGAGCTGACATCCTCATCTCCACCGGGATCGAGATCGAGGAGAGCTGACCGAGCTCGACCTGCGCATGGTGACGTCTACGATCGCGGGAGTCGGCCACGTTCTTGACCACCTTCGCGTGGGAGCGATCGTCAGTTGCTGGTGAGCAGGACGGTACGGACGGCCGCCCAGCAGTAGAGGGCCGCCACGCTCCGATAGGGCCGGAAGGCCTCGCCAAGCGCCGCCAGCTCGCGCGGCTTGGGCAGCTCAGCCAGGCCGTGGGCGCGGGCCCAGCCGTTGCGGACGCCGTAGTCGCCCACCGGCCAGACGTCCAGCCGGCGGAGCTGGAAGATGAGGAACATCTCCGCCGTCCAGCGGCCGACCCCGCGGACCTGAACCAGGAGCGCGATCACCTCCTCGTCCGGCAGCGCCTCCACGCCCGCCAGCGGGAGCCGCCCGTCGGTCGCCCGCGCCGCCAGGTCGAGGATGGACGCCGCCTTGGCCCCGGAGAGCCCCGCGGCACGGAAGACATCGGGCGGCGCGGCGAGGACCGCCTCCGGCGTGATGCCGGACGGGAATGACGCCTTGAACCGCCCGTGGATGGCCGCGGCCGCCTTCCCGGCGAGCTGCTGGTAGAAGATCGAGCGGAGCAGCGCGCCGAAGTGGTCGTAGCCCTGGTACCGAAAGTCGGGCGGTCCTGCCGCCTCGATCACCGGCACCAGCGCCGGATCCGCCGCCGCGACATGGCGCACGGCCGCTTCCAGCTCGGCCGCGCCAGGGCCAGACAGCATGGTCACGCCGTGCGGTGCATCCGGCGGCGGTCCCGCGCATCCAGGCCCACGTGATGGCCATGGCGGACGAGGACCTGCCGCATGCGGCGCCGGCGGACTACGTCGGCATCGTCGATGCTCGATCCTGAACCGGATTTCACGACCGGCGAGCGCCCGGCGCCACAGCAGGCAGACCGGCGGTGCCGGCTGCCGCGTAAAGCCGCCGGTCGTAAACGCAGAACGCGGACAGCTCACTCCGGATCGAGAGGGCGGAGGCCAGGTGAATGGCATCCAGGCCCCTGAGCTTCGATTCACCCACCTCCCCGCCAACCTCCACCACCTCTCCGCTCAGCGGGATCAGGTCGAGCCCGGCCAGCAGGGTGCGGGCCGCCGCCAGGACCGCCTGGGTGTATCGGTGGCAGGCGCGGACGACCTCGACCTGGGCGAGCACGCTGGAGACCCTCGGCACCCCTGGCTGCGCGGCCAGCCAATCCCGCAGCCGAGGTGTCTCCGCCTCCTGACGGATCAGCTTCAGCAGCGCCGAGGAGTCCAGGTAGATCACGGCCTCTCCTGGCGCAGCTCCGCAAGGACCTCCTCGCTGGTCGGCTCCCCCGGCGCGCGGGGCACCGGCTCAGGCATCCGCCAGGGGCGGGTGGCGGGCACCAGCCGGCCCTGGGCGATCAGTTGCTCGCGCGCCGAGTCAGGTGGCGCGGCGGGCACCAACCTGGCCACCAGCCGCCCCCGTTCGGTCACCTCGACGACCTCCCCGATCTTCACGCGCGCCAGGTACCGGCTGGCATGCTGGCGCAGCTCCCGGACCCCGATCCTCACAGGGCCATTGTAGCACGGGATGTGCTACAACGCGCGACATCCCCCTCGCGACGCGATCGGCCTCCGGCGCGAGCTCGTCCGAACACGCAGACCGCCTCAGCCGAGCTGGAGCACCGCCATGAAGGCCTCCTGGGGGATCTCGACGTTGCCCACCCGCTTCATCCGCCGCTTGCCCTCCTTCTGCTTCTCGAGCAGCTTGCGCTTGCGGGTGATGTCGCCCCCGTAGCACTTGGCGATCACGTCCTTGCGCATCGCCGACACCGTCTCTCGGGCCACCACCTTGCCCCCGATCGCCGCCTGGATGGGCACCTCGAAGAGCTGGCGGGGGATGATCGTCTTCAGCTTCTCGGTCAGCCGCCGGCCCTGGGTCTGGGCGCGGTCGCGGGGCACGATCATCGACATCGCGTCCACCGGCTGCCCGCCCACCAGCACGTCCAGCTTGACGAGGTCGGCGGCCCGGAAGCCGATCGGCTCGTAGTCCATCGATGCGTAGCCCTTGGAGCGCGACTTGAGGGTGTCGTAGAAGTCCTGGATGATCTCCGCCAGCGGCATCTCGTACTCGAGCAGCGCCCGCCCCCCGGCCTGGTGCTCGAGCTGGGCGTAGGTGCCCCGCCGCTCGTGGCACAGCTCCATCATCGGGCCCACGTACTCCGCCGGCACGAGGATGGAGAGCCGGACGAAGGGCTCCTCCACCCGCTCGATGGTGGTCGGGCTGGGGAGCAGGGAGGGGTTGTCGATGGCCGTCATCTCCCCCGTCCTCATCCAGACCTGGTACTCGACGGTGGGGGCGGTGGTGACCAGGTCGAGGTCGAACTCGCGCTCCAGGCGCTCCTGGACGATCTCCATGTGCAGGAGCCCCAGGAAGCCGCAGCGGAAGCCGAAGCCGAGCGCGGCCGAGCTCTCCGGCTCGTAGACGAGCGCGGCGTCGTTGAGCTGCAGCTTCTCGAGCGCCTCCTTGAGCTCCTGGTAGAGGTCGGAGTCGCTCGGGAAGAGGCCCGAGTAGACCATCGGCTTCACCCGCCGGTAGCCGGGCAGCGGGGTCGCGGCGCCGTGCTGGGCGGCCGTCACCGTGTCCCCCACCCGGGCGTCGGCCACGTCCTTGATGCCGGCCGTGAAGTAGCCCACCTCCCCCGTCGCCAGCGCCTCGCCGGCCCGCATGCGGGGCGCGAACCAGCCCACCTCGTCCACCTCGTGCACCTTGCCCGTGTTCATCATCCGCACTCGGGTCCGGGGCCTGATCTCGCCGTCCACCACCCGGACGTAGACGATCACGCCCCGGTAGCTGTCGTAGTGGGAGTCGAAGATGAGGGCGCGCAGCGGCTCGGCGGCATCCCCGGCCGGGGGCGGCACCTCCTTGACCACCGCCTCCAGGATCTCGCCCGTCCCGGTCCCCAGCTTCGCCGAGGCGAAGATGGTCCGCTCCGGGGGAAGACCGGTCACCTCGGCGATCTCGCGCGCCACCAGCTCGGGCTGGGCGGCGTCGAGGTCGATCTTGTTCACCACCGGCACCAGCACCAGGTCCGCCTCCACCGCCTGGTAGAGGTTGGCCAGGGTCTGCGCCTCGACGCCCTGCGAGGCGTC
>JBOHUX010000186.1:0-4365 GCA_050734915.1 Candidatus Dormibacteraceae bacterium | reverse complement strand
GGATCCGCCGCTGGACAGGGTGGTCGGCGACACCGATGAGTGATTCCGGGAACCGGCCGGCCTGAGCTCGCCCAGCAGCCGCCCGGACGCCGTCGAGATCTCGTCCACGGCGCGGAGGAACGCGGCCTCGTTGGCGGCGGAGGGCCGGCGGTACCCGCTGACCTTGCGGACGAACTGCAGGGCCGCCTCCCGAACCTCACCCTCGCCGGCGATCTGATCCCCCCGCCGGAGGGGCTTGATGCTGCGGCACATGACGCGGCCAAGGATAGCGCCGGGACTTCAGAGCCGGTCGGCGACTCCCCGGTCCGCGATCAACGTCGCCCCGAAGCGGTCGAGAACACCGGCCAGGAGCGCGCCCGCCTCCGATCCCCCGAGGCCGAACGCGGCGGCGCCCGGATGGCCACCGCCCCCGTGGCGGGCGGCGATCTCCGAGAGGTCCACCCTCCGGTTGCCGCGCAGCCCCACCTTGCCGGTGCGGGCGTTGATCTGAGCCACGACGTCGAGGTCCATCTTCTCCATCAGATGGCGGGCGACCGCGTTCTTGAAGTCCTCGGCGAAGATGACCCCCACCCGCAGTCCATCGCGCTCTACCACCCGCACCGCGCCCTCGCAGGCGACGACATACTCGCGCAGGCGGCGGTTCTCCCACTGGATGAGAGCCTGCTCCTCGGGCCGCCAGGCGCCGCAGTCGGGGTCGCCGAGGAATCGCTCGACGAAGGCGTCACCCGGCAGCGTCACGGAGAGGGTGGCCAGCTCGGAGGAGCGGCTGTCCGCCCAGATCCCGAGGTCGGTGTCGTTGACGAGCCCGGCGAAGGCCCGGTATCGACCGGGCGCGTGCAGCTCCTCGAAGCAGAGCAGGGTCGCGCAGCGCGAGGTGTCGACGGTCGCCCAGGAGTGCCGGACCAGGTCCAGCGAGGTCTTGTGGTGGTCGAGAACCCTGAACACCCCGCCCCGCTCCGCATAGGCGTCGGCCGCGGCGACGGCCGACGGCGACAGGTGATGATCGGTGACGATCACCTCGGCGGCACCGGCGGGAGCGCGATCCAGCTCTTCCAGGAGCTCGATGACGGCGCCGCCCACCGCGTCCACCTCGACCCGCCGCGACCGGACCGCATCGCGGACCGAGCGGACCATGACCTCGCAGCCCAGCCCGTCGGCGTCGGTGTGGGTGATCAGGTGGGTGGTCAGGGGGTGGCTCGGGAGGGGCGCGGGCGGCATGGCGCCAGTATGGCGGTGGGGAGCGACCGAAATGGTCCACCCGGTCGCCGCGTTGCACCTGAGTGAGGATCCACCGGCGGGGGACGTGCGCCCGGGCGCCGGCTCGCCTTCTGAGCGCGGCCGCGGCGGGGGCGGCCCTCCTGACGGGATGCTCATCGCTCTCGGTTCCCACCGCGGCGGACCCGGGCGCGAGACAACCCCGCTCGCCCAGTCCCTCCTGGCCCAGTCCCTCCTCGCCGTCCCCCCCACCGTCTCCATCGGCGCCGCCCGATCCGCTCGCGACTCCAGGTCCGGGCGGGCTCTCGCTCCGCCAGGAGGTGGGCGCGGTGATGATGGTCGCCTTCCGGGGACCGGCGACGCCGCAGGTGCTGGCGGACTGGCGCGCGCACCAGTACGGAGGGCTGCTGGTCATCCCGGACAACCAGAACGGCGCCACCCCGGGCCAGGTCCGCGCCGTGATCGCGGCGGTCCGGGGGACGATGGCCCACCCCCTCATCGCCGCCACGGACCAGGAGGGGGGCACCGTCTGCATGCGGGCGAGCGGCGCTCCCTGCCTGGCGGGGGCGCGAGCGGCCGGCGTCCTCGGGCCGGGCGCCGTGTCGCTGGCGATGCGGCAGATGGCGTGCGGGCTCCGGGCGGCCGGCTTCGACGAGGACCTCGCCCCCGTCGCGGGCGTCTGGGACGGCGTCCATCCGTTCATGGCGGATCGGAGCTACGGACAGGACCCCGCCGCCGTCAGCGCCGACGTGACGGCGGCGGTGGGCGCCATCCACGCCTGCGGCCTCCTCGCCGCGGTGAAGCACTTCCCCGGCGAGGCGACCGCGGCGGGCGACCCCCACCTGGAGCTGCCCACCGTCGCGGAGAGCGCGGCAACACTGCGCGCTCGCGACTGGGCGGCCTTCCGGGCCGCCGTCCGCGCGGGGGCGGACATGGTCATGGTGGGGCACATGCTGACCCCGGCCCTGGACCCCGCCAACCCGACCAGCATGTCCCCGGCCGTCATGAGGGCACTCCGCTCGGAGATCGGATTCGGGGGCGTCGCCATCTCGGACGATCTCCAGATGGGTGCCCTGAGCAGCCGATTCACGGTCCCGGACGCCGCCCTCCGGTTCCTGGAGGACGGCGGCGACATGGTCCTCATCGCCCACGACCTGCCGGTCGCCGACCAGGCCTACCAGGCCATCCTCGAGGCGGTCCTCGGGGGATCCTACCCACGGTCCCAGCTGGACGCGTCCGTGAGCCGGGTCCTCGCCTCGGCCAGGCGAGGCTGAGCCTGGGTACCCGCTCCGGCCGGAGCGCTTGACGGGCGGGGACGATCGTCTATGCTGCCCCTGGCGAAGAATCCGGATGGGCCGGACTGACCGAATTCAAACGCGAGGTAACGAATGCTCGATTACGCATCCATGTACCTGATCACGACGAGGATCACCACCAACAAGATCATCGCCGCGATCGTGGTGCTGATCATCCTGATCGCGATCGGCCTCTACTACTCCCGGCGCCAGCGCACCTGACTTAGGGCGCCCCGCGCCCGGTGCGGTGACCATTCCGGCGCCACCGGGCTAACATTCGCCCAGGCCTCGTCATGCCACTCGACTTCCAGGCCGCCACGGACGAATACATCGGCTGGCTCCAGCTGGAGGCGAACCGCAGCCCGAACACGGTCCGGGCCTACGCCGACGAGCTCCGCAAGCTCAGGCTCTTCCTCGCCGATCGCCACCACAGCCTGGCCATGGAGGAGCTCAGCCATGAGGACCTGCGAGCCTATCAGCGCCACCTGGCGGCCAGGCTGAAGCACCCCTCGTCGCGGGCGAGGGCGCTGGTCGCCATCCGCTCCTGGCTCCGGTGGCTGGCCCGAGAGCGCCTGCTCGACCAGGACCTGTCCAACGGGATCACGCTGCCCAGGCTCGAGCAGCGGCTGCCAAAGCCGATCGACCCCGGCGAGCTGGTGAAGCTCCTGGGCAGCCTGCCTTCCGAGACGCCGCTCGAGAAGCGCGACCGGGCCCTGGTCAACTTCCTGATCAGCACCGGCTGCCGGATCAGCGAGGCCCTGGCCCTGGAGCGAACGGACGTCCCCCGACAGGGCAACCGGGTGGTGGTCACCGGCAAGGGCGCCAAGCAGCGGGTCGTCTACCTGACCGACGACGCCAGGGACGCGCTGGAGGACTACCTGCGGGGCCGGACCGACACCTCGATGGCGCTCTTCATCAACTTCGATCGCTCCGGCCAGGACGACCGCGCGCGCCAGCTGACCGCGGCCGGCGCCCGCCACATCGTTCGCAAGCTGCGCGCCCAGCTGGGCGCGTGGTCGTTCAGGTCACCCCACGTGGCCCGCCACACCGCTGCCACCAACCTGCTGGAGGTGACCGGCGGGGACGTGCGGCTGGTCCAGGAGGTGCTCGGCCACGCCAACCTCAACACCCTGCAGGGCTACACCAAGATCGTGGACGCCCGCAAGCAGGAGGCCTACCGCCGCTACCAGGAGTTCCTGGACGGCAAACGGGCCGGAGCCTGAGCCCCGGGGCCGGGAGTGGCGACGGTCCTGGCGCGGGCGGCCGCGCCGCGCCGTCACCGCGCGGTCCCCCTCGGCGGCGGGGGCTCGTATAGTCGGGACCGTCAGATATGCGCTGGGCGCTGAGGACGGCGGTGGTGGCGGCGGGGGTGCTGATGGTGGCGGCCTGCGGGGGGACGCCGATCACCCACCCGGGCTCGGTCCATGTCGAGGGGGCCGCCTACCAGACCCACCCTCGGAGCTCTCCCGCCCCCGCCCCCAAGCCGAGCGGCGTGCCCGCGACGAGCACGGTGGGCACCGGCGCCGGCGCATCGACAGCGCCTCCCCCGCTCGCTCCGCCGCCCCCGCCGGTGCGGAACATCAGCCCCGTCACCTCCACCTCTTCGGCCCGGCCCGCGGGCGGCTGCTCCGCGTCCGGCGGGGCCGGCAAGGCCCGCCCGATGTGCCCGCCCGCCTGAGGCGAATCCCAGCTCGGCGAGGCCGGATTCGAGTTCGCCTCTGGACTAAACCCCGATCCACCGAACAACCATCGGCGCGGGAGGGTGAGAAAGGAAGGAACGGGCACTCTTTGAGTTGAGACAATGGCGGTGCTTCAACCCCACCAACGTCTCACCAAGGAGCACCCGTCAGGTGAC
>JBOHUX010000185.1:0-4438 GCA_050734915.1 Candidatus Dormibacteraceae bacterium | reverse complement strand
GTCCGGGCGCCCGGACGCGCCGGCTGAAGAGCCCGATCCAAGGATGTGAGTTCGTTTGAAGGTTGTCGTCAAGGACCAGGAAGAGTTCGAGCAGGCGCTGCGAGAATTCCGTCGCAAGGTCCAGGAGAACGGTTTGGTGCGGGAGATGCGTCGCCGTACGCACTACGTGCCCCCCGCCGAGGCGCGGAAGATGAAGAGCCTGCGCGCCCGCCGCCGCCGCCGTTAGGGCCGGTCGCTTCCGGGGCGGGCAGCCGGCCGCCCGGGGTATACTTTCCTTCGTTCGGTGGCCATGGCGGAGGGGAGACACCCGTTCCCTTTCCGAACACGGCAGTTAAGCCCTCCCGCGCCGATGGTACTTCCGGGGGAACCCGGCGGAAGAGTAGGTCGCTGCCGAGCATTTCTCTCGAGTCCCGACGCCCGCCGCGGGCGGTGGGACTCGTGTCTTTCAAGAGCCCTCTCCCGGGCGCCGGTCAGAGCCGCTCGCGGACCGATTCCGGCGTCAGCCGGGGCATCAGCAGCAGGCACCTGATGGTCAGGATGCCGAGCAGGACGCAGAGCGCGATCAGCTCGTCGGCGACGATCGCACCCACCCCCGAATGGAAGAGCACGATCAGAGCCGGCTGCAGGACACAGGCCCCGGCCAGGAGGGGGACGAACCAGCGGTCGTGCGCCGCCATGAAGAACTGCAGCAGCAGGTTGTCGAGGCTGAGCGCGAGCCCGATCACCCCCACCGGCAGGACGTAAGGGATGGCATCCCGGAAGGCGGACCCGAAGAGGTGGCTCACGACCAGCCCGGGCAGCACCCCGAAGACCGCGATCGCGCCCAGGCCGAGCATGGCCATGATCCCAGCTGACATGAGCAGGAGCCGGCCGGGGTGCGTATTCTTGGCGATCGCCTCGACCACCCGCGGGAAGAGGACCTGGCTCACGCTGAGGGTCAGGAAGTAGATGATCGTCCCGATCTTGTTGAGCCCCGCGTAGATACCGGCGTCGTGCTTGGCCAGGAAGTGGGCGGACAGGATCACGTCCAGGTTGTAGAGGAGCAGGATGCCGAGGGTCCCGGCGGCGGCGGTGGCGGAGAAGCCGGCCATCGCGCGCAGCGGCACCCGGTTGCCGGGCAGGCGGAGCACGTCCTTCAGCGAGACCATGCCCAGCCCGTAGGTGAAGGCGACACCCGCCAGCACGGCGACCATTGACCCGGTGACACCGAGGCCGGCGACGAGCAGGAGATAGAGGACCGAGGTCCGGATCACCATCTCCAGCGAGAGGTTGGCGGAGAGCGCGGTGAAGTGCTGGACGCCCTGGAGCACCCCTCGGGGCACCGCCAGCTGCCAGACGACGGCCACGGCGACCCCCAGCCAGATCAGGGGCACCGCCGATCCGAAGTGAAGGAAGGCCGCCACCGGCTGAGCGACGAGCGCCGTGACCACGATCGCAAGAAGGCTGGGCACCGCCATCAGCCGGGAGGCGCGGAGCATGATGTGGCGGATCGCCCCCCGGTTCTGCTGCGCCTGCAGGGTCGCCGAGTAGCGTCCCAGCACGATGATGAGGATGTAGGTCGGCGTCATCAGGACCGCGTAGAGCGCGATCAGGGTGGCGACCTCGTCGTAGAGGGCGGGGCCGAGCACCCGGCCGGCCACGGCGTGGTAGACGAAGCCGCCCACCCCCGCCACCAGGCCGCCGACGAAGAGGACCAGGTTCTGCCTCATCAGCCGGCTGCCCCGCACCCGGGCCAGGCGTCCTCCGAGCGAGGTGGGAGTGGGGTCCAATGCCGTGTTCAGCGCCGGGGGGCCCCCGGCCTGGTCGGAGGGGCGCCGGCGTCACCGAGGGCGGGGCTCAACAAGCGGATTCTAACGGGCGTCTCCCGATCGCCCGGCGGCGGCCGGCGGGCCCGAAGTCCCTTATCCTTCGGGCGGATGTCGGAGCAGAGGGCGCCGCTGGTGTCGGCGTTGATCGTCAACTACAACGTCAAGGAACTGCTGCTGGACTGCCTGCGGGCCGTGCACGAGAGTGCCGACATCCCGCTCGAGGTGGTGGTGGTGGACAACGCCTCCGGCGACGGTTCCGCCGAGGCCGCCGCGCAGGCCTTCCCGACGGCGAGCCTGGTGCGGCTGGAGAAGAACATCGGCTACGGCCGCGCCAACAACGCCGGCCTGGAGCACTGTCATGGGCGCTTCATCCTCCTCTTGAACCCCGACGTGACGGTGGCGCCAGACACCGCGGGCCGCCTGGCCGACTTCCTGCTCACGCGCCGCGACGTGGGCGCCGTCGGCCCCCGCCTGCTGCGCCAGGACGGGAGCTTGGACCGGGCCGCCAGGCGAGCCTTTCCGAGCCCCGCGGTCGCCTTCTACCGGATGACCGGGCTCAGCCACGTGTTCCCGACCAGTCCCCGGTTCGGGCGCTACAACATGGGCCACGTCCCCGACGACATCACCCAGGAGATCGATGCCGGCATCGGCGCCTGCCTCATGCTCCGGCGCGGGGCCATCGACAAGGTGGGGTTCTTCGACCCCGACTACTTCATGTATGGCGAGGACCTGGACCTCTGTTTCAGGCTCAAGGAGACCGGCTGGAAGGTCTTCTACCTGCCCTCGGCGACCGCCGTTCACGTCAAGGGCGCCGCCACCCGACAGGCCACCATGCGCATGCTCTTCGAGTTCCACCGAGCCATGTGGACCTTCCATACCAAGCATTACGCGGAGGACATGGCGGCCTTCGGCAACGGCCTCGTCTGGGCCGGGATCTGGCTGCGCTGGGCAGTGCTGTCGATGCGCGCGAGCCTGACCGGGGACACTCGCATCTCGCCCTGACCGGGGACGCTCACGGCTCCTTGCGAAGCCGGTGGTAGCCACTCTGGAAGAAGATCAGCGGCCGGCCGGAGGGCGAGTGGCTCGAGGCCACCACCTCCCCGATGAAGATGGTGTGGTCGCCCCGGACCAGCGCCTCCACGACGCGACATTCGAGGTGGGCGAGCGCATCGTCGAGGAGTGGCGAGCCCGTCACGCCCGGGCGATGGTCCACGCCCTCGAACTTCCCCTCCAGGTCGCTGGCGAAGCGACGCGAGAGGTCCGCGTGCTCTTCCCGCAGGATGCTGATCGCGAAGCTGCCGCTGCGCTCGATCACGGTATGGGTGTCAGACGTGTGCTCGACGGCCGCCATCACGAGGGGCGGTTCGAGGCAGATCGAGGCGACGGCGTTGGCGGTCAGCCCGGACGAGCGCGTTCCCGCCCGCGCCGAGACCACTGTGACGCCGGTCGCGAAGTGGGCCAGCACCCGCCGCAGCGCCGGCTGGTCGGCCACCGGCACGGATCGGTGGATCCGGCCCAGGTCAGCCCTCCCGATACCGCTCGAGCGACTCGAGGGCGGGCCGGTCGAGGTCCGTGTGGACGTTGTTGCCCACCACCTCGGTGACGCGGGCGGCGGGCACGACCACCTGGTGGCCGAGCAGACCCTCTCGCCTGACCACGATCCCGGCCACCCGGCCGGAGTCATCCGCCAGCACCCGCGTCACCTCCCCCAACCGCACCTCGCCCGACCAGACCGGGCTCCCCGCGGTCACCTCATGGGCACGCGCCAAGGGATCGAGCTCGACCTCGGTCGGGGGAAGGTACGGGCCCTGGGCGAAGATGGCGCCCGCGGTAGCCAGGAACTGACCGAGCTGGAAACCGGCGGGTGCCCGCCAGTGCTCGCCGGGCTCGTCGAAGCGGCTGTCCCGGAAGCCCTGCTCCTTCTCGAACGCGGCCCGGTCCTCGGTCAGGGCGAGCCCGTCCGGCCCCGCGTCCCGGAACCTGGCGATCGGCACCACCCGGCCGTCCACGACCAGGTGGGTCACGCGATGGGCGGCCTCATCGACCACGATCCGCTGGACCTCGCCCACTCGCTCGCCGCCGCTGGCGAGCACGTCCTCCCCGGCTCGCAGGGCCCTCACAGGAGGGTGTCCTCGACGGGCTCGGAGGGTTCCGGCAGTCCGGCGGGGGGCGTCGTCTCCTCCTCGGCGGCCGTGGCGGGAGGCGGCTCCGCGCGGACCTCGATCTTGCGCTTGGCCTCCTCCAGCCGCGCCTGACAGACGCGCAGGTAGGTGGTGGCGTCCTCCGCCGCCGCGAGGGCCCCCTCCAGGGTCAGATCGCCCTCCTCCAGCTCCCGCAGCCTCTCGTCGAGGAGCTGGAGCGCGGCCTCATAGGTCAGCTCACGCGCCTGCTCGGGAGTCACCCCGCCTCCTCGACGACGGCCCCGAGGGCGCCCTGTGAGAGCCTGACCCTGATCCGGCGCCCGGCGCCCGTCTCCGCCGCCCGGTGGAGGACGCGCCCGCTCTCCGCCTCCTGGGTGATGCTGTAGCCGCGCGCGAGCACCGAGTCGGGGCTGAGCGCGGCGAGGCGCTGCGCGCGGTGCCCCACCGCGCGCTGGGCGGTGCGGAAGCGCTCGCCCACCAGCCGGGCGG
>JBOHUX010000184.1:0-4453 GCA_050734915.1 Candidatus Dormibacteraceae bacterium | reverse complement strand
GGCACCCTCTGCTCGGCGAGTGGGTGACCGTCGCGCCCTGGCGTCAGGACCGCACGTACCATCCCGCCGGCCCCGACTGTCCCCTCTGCCCGACGCGTCCAGGAGGGCCCCGGACCGAGATCCCGGAGCCGGACTACCGGATCGCCGTCTTCGAGAACCGGTTCCCCTCCTATGCCGGCGAGATGGGCCGCTGCGAGGTCGTCTGCTACACGCCCGATCACGACTCCTCCCTGGCCCGGCAGCCCCTCGAGCAGATCGAGGACCTGATCGAGGTCTGGCGGGAGCGCTACCGCGCGCTGGCGCGGCTGCCGCGGGTGAGGTATGTCTACATCTTCGAGAACCGCGGCGAGGAGATCGGCGTCACGCTGCATCACCCCCACGGGCAGATCTACGCGTACCCTTTCATCCCCCCCCAGCCCGGTCGGGAGATCGCCATGAGCGCCCGGCACCATCGCAGGACCGGCCGGTGCCTTTACTGCGACGTGCTCGACGGGGAGCGGAGCGGGGGGCGCACGGTGCTCGGCGACGAGCACTGGACCGCATTCGTGCCGGCGTTCGCACGCTGGCCCTACGAGGTCCATCTGGCGCCGCGCGCGCATCGCGGCGACATCACCGAACTGGACCGGGCCGAGGTGCGCTCGATGGCCCGCGTCCTCAAGGGCCTGCTGGTCATCTATGACCGGCTCTTCGACCGGCCGCTGCCCTACGTGATGGCCATGCACCAGCGGCCGCCCGGCCGCGGGCGCCGGCACTGCCACTTCCACATCGAGTTCTACCCGCCCAGCCGGACCGCGGACAAGTTCAAGCACCTGGCCGGATCGGAGTTGGGGGCCGGCGCGTTCATCGTGGACGCGCGTGCCGAGGAGACCGCCGGCCAGCTGCGCGGCGTGGGCGCCGGTGGGTGACGACCGCCTTCGCCAGGGGGCGGCCGAGCGCTTCCGGGCGGAGTTCGGCGGCGAGCCGCGATGGATCTCCTCGGCGCCGGGGCGCGTCAATCTGATCGGCGAGCACCTCGATTACGTGGAGGGGCAGGTGCTCCCGGCGGCGATCGACCGCTTCATCGCCATGGCCGGCGCCCCCGGCCCGGAGTGGACGGTCAGCAGCGACGTGGAGGGCGGGCGGGCCTACCTGGAGGCGATCGGGCGCGATCTGGGCGTCCCTCCCCAGCGGGTGGCTGTCGCCGCCGGCCTGCCCCCTGGCCGGGGCCTCGGCTCCTCGGCCGCGTTCCTGGTCGCGGCGGCGGCCGGGCTTCGTCCCCGGATGGGAGGCGTCGAGGCGGCGGTCGCCTGCCGGCGTGCCGAGCAGGCGGTCGGGCCCAAGGTGGGGATCATGGACCAGTTCGCGGTCGCCCTGGGACGCGCGGACCACGCCGTCCTCCTCGACTGCGCCACCCTCGAGCACCGTCACGTGCCGTTCCCCGGCCGCATCGTCGTCGCCGCCATCGACAGCGGGATCGAGAGAAGGCTGGCCGAGACCGGTTACGACCGGCGCCGCCAGGAGGCGGAGCGGGCCGTCCGGGCGCACGGCGGCCGCCTGGACCAGATCTCGGACGCGGGCGGCGATCGGCGGCTACGCCACCTCGTCACCGAGGTGCGCCGGGTCCGGGAGTTCGTCGAGGCGCTGGAGGCCGAGGACCTGCCCCGGCTGGGACGCCTGCTGGACGCGTCGCACGCGAGCCTGCGCGACGACTTCGAGGTCTCGGTGCCGGCGTTGGACCGTCTGGTCGAACGTGCGCGGGGAGCGCCGGGATGTCTCGGCGCCCGGATCATGGGCGCCGGTTTCGGCGGCAGCGCGCTGGCCCTGGTCGAGCGGGGCGCCGAGGCGCGGTTCCAGCGCAGCCTGGGGGCGCCGGTCATGTTCTGCCGGCCCACCGACGGGGCTTTCGTGCGGTGAACGACTGCCTCAGCCTGCCGCTCCGCCAGGGCCCCGGCGGCATCCGCGCGCTGGCCGGCTGGGAGGCCTGCTGGGTGCCTCTCGGCGAGGGGGAGGCGATCGGGCTGCCGCTGGGCAAGGGAGCCGGATGGGAACCCGTCGAGGTCCCCGCCCAGCAGGCGGCGCGCGAGGGCCGGCAGTCGATCTGGTACCGCGCCTCGTTCGCCCGGCCCGATCACTCCGGCCGGCTCGTGCTCCGGATCGGGGGCGCCTTCCTGGCGGCCAACGTGTGGGTCAACGGCAAGCTTCTCGGATCCCACTACGGGTACTTCGCCCCCTTCGGCTTCGACCTCACGCCCTACCTCAAGCCCGAGAACCTGCTCGTCATCTGCTGCGAGTCGCCGATCGAAACCGATCTCGCCCGCAAGTGCCACGTGATGGGCATCTTCAACGACGGCGACAGCCGCGCCTACCCCAGCTCGGCCTACTTCAGCCTGCCCGCCCCCTACCGGTGGGAGGTCCCGGTCGGCCTCTGGCGGCCGGTCGAGCTCGAGTACCTGGGGCCGGTCGCCCTCGACTGGCTGCGTCTCAAGCCTCGCCTGGAGGGCGATGTCGGCCGGTTGGAGGTGGAGGCGCGCCTGCGCAACCTCGACGGGCGCGAGATGAAGGGCGAGCTCCGCTTCGAGGTCCGGGCGGAAGGAGCTCCGATCCGGCTCAGCCGGGAGTTCCGGATCGCGGGCGGCATGGAGCAGACGGTTCCCTTGGCCCTCTCCCTGCCGGGCGCCCGGCGCTGGTGCCCGTGGCGCTTTGGGGAGCCGGTCCTGGGCACGGCCGCGCTGCGGGTAGTGGTAGACGGGCGGGAGTCGGCCGCCGTCGAGGACACCTTCGGCTTCCGGGAGGTGGAGATCCGGAATGGGGCCGGCTGGTCGGTCCGCATCAACGGCCAGCCGATCTTCCTCCGCGGCGCCAACTACATCCCCGAGCTGCGCCTCGACCGCCTCGACGAGGCGCGCTTCGACGCCGACCTCGCCCTCGCCAAGGAGGCCAACCTGGACGCGCTCAGGGTGCACGGGCACGTGCTGCCGGAGGAGTTCTACCGGCGCGCGGACGTCGCCGGGATGCTGGTGGTGGCGGACCTGCCCCTGACGGGCTCCTACGCTTACCACGCCACCGGGGAGGAGACCCGCTTCTTCGAGGAGGCCGTCCGTGCGCAGGTCCCGGAGCTGGTCGAGATGCTCCGGAACCGGCCTTCGGTCGCGATCTGGGTCGCCCACGACGATCCCCCCTGGATCCGGGCCAACGCGGAGCTGGCGGACGTCCACGCCGTCCGCCAGAACTACACCGCCGACGAGGAGGCGCGGAGCCTGTTCGAGCGTCTCGACCCGACCAGGCTGGCGCTGGCCGCCTCGGGCGACTCCGACTCCCACCTCTACCTCGGATGGGCCGAGGGGGAGTGGCAGCAGATGGCTGATCTGGAGCCGTCCTTCGTCTCGGAGTTCGGCGCCCAGGCGCTGCCCGCGGCCGGCTCGCCGGTGTGGACCGGCATGGGGCGGCCGGGGGCCTGGCCGGTTTCTCCAGACGACCCGGACTGGCTCTACATGGGCTTCCAGGGCCCGAACTGGGCCGAGCGTGGAGTCGGCCTCCCCGACGAGCATGCCTCCCTCGAGGACTACGTGCGGGCGAGTCAGGAGTACCAGGCCTGGCTCGCCACCTACGCCGTCGACCAGTTCCGCAAGCGCAAGTTCGAGCCCTGCTGGGGCGCGTTCGTCTATCACCTGATCGATCCCCACCCGGGCATCGGCTTCGGCCTCCTCGACCACGCGCGCGTCCCCAAGCGGGCGCTGGCCGCGCTCACCGAGGCGATGGCGCCGCTGCGCCTGATCGCCGACCCGGTCGGGTTCACCCCGCTCTCGCCGGCCGGGGTCTCCTGGCCGCCCGGGGATGCCGCCATCCGCCTGGTGGTCGTCAACGACGATCCCGACCTGGGCGGGCGAGCGCGGCTTCGCTGGTCAGCCGACCGCGAGCGCGGTGGGGCGGCGGGCTCCCTCGACCGGGTCCGGGGGGCGTTGCGGCGCCGTTCCTTCGGCGGCGAGGCCGAGTTCGAGCTGCCGACCGCCTTCGAGCCCGCCGCGCAGGTGGCGGTGGTCCGGCTTCCGTCCGCGGGCGAGGGGGTGTGGGGGTTCTCCGCCGAACTCCAGGTGGCGGGCCGGGTGGCGGCCCGCACCGGCCTCGAGTTCTGGATCGGCGCCCGGCCCGCGCCACGCCGGCGGCGGCCCCTGCCCCGCTACCTGGCGGAGCGACTGGTCCAGGCGGGCAGCCTCCGCCGCGAGCCGGACGGGCTGAGCCTGGTCCTCCTCAACCGGACCCGGCCGGCGGCGATGACCGGCATCGGCGAGCTGCATCTGGACGGGACGCCGCTCGGCGACCCGCGCATCGCGGTCGAAGGGGCCTCCGGGCGGGTGCCGCTGTCGCGCCGGCTCGAGCTGCCGGTGGGGCGGCCGGTGCGCTTGGCGGTCGAGATGGGGGAGCCGTTGGAGCCCGGCGAGCACGTGCTCGAGCTGGACATCACTCTGCCCGGGGT
>JBOHUX010000183.1:0-4472 GCA_050734915.1 Candidatus Dormibacteraceae bacterium | reverse complement strand
CTCAGGGCCTGAGTTCTGTCCTCGAAGCGGACTGTCAGCCAGAACCTTCCGGCCGCCTCGGGCGGCCGCCTCGATTCTGTCCACCGCAACCCCGATCGAGCCGGCAGCCAAGTAGCCCGCTTGGCGCGAAATGCCGCAGTCACCGCCAAGAGCTGGCCCAGCGCGGGAGAGGCCAGATAGCGAGCCAGTTCGAGATCATCACCGGCGGCGATCGCGGATTCGATTCCGTCAACCGTCTGCCGCAGGCGGTTGGTCGCCTCGGCAACGCCGCGCTCGTCGTCAGCTCCGAGCAGCCCAGCGCTCTTCAAAAGGCGCGCTGGAAACACTTCAGTCGCTACCCCGAACCGGAGCTACCAGGTCCGGGACCAAGGCGTGGATAGCACGAGCAGCGGTCTGGTCCACCTCGACAAGCGACCGGAAGGTCCGGACGGCTTCGGTGACGGAGGCAGGCAGCCATGGTTGCCCGGCAACTCGACCTTCGCCGAGATAGCGCTGGGCCAACTCAAACCCGCCGCTGCCTGCTGGCTCGGCCACAATAAAGCGGACCCGGTTCACGCCGATTCGGCGCAGCCTCTCCTCCGACTCCCTGGCCGAGCGAAGGTGACCCATCCGGGGCAGCGTCGGTATCAGTACGGTCTGGGCGGTCCGCAGCCAGAAGTGCGCCCAGGGGAGTGTGGCATCCTCGGAGATGTAGGGGATCGAGCCGAGGTCTACAACGATGGCGTCGAAGGTCGGAGCCAGAAAATAGGTGAGAAGGTAGTCCAAGTGCTCGCTCCCCACCGACTGGCACAGTTCATACCTCGCCGGTGCCAAGAGTGCTCGGATACCGGTTCCCGGCTGCTCCCACAGCAGTGAGTTCAACTGGAGTCGCCTCTCGGCGAGCTCCGCCAGCCGTGCCATAACACGATCAAGGCGTGCCTCACTCGCCCGATCTTGGTCAAGGTTAGCGGCGCCGAGCCGCAGGTCGACACCGGGGCATGTCCGGTCGGAGTCCACTAGCAGCACCTGGGCCTCGTCGTCGCCCGCCCCAAGACGAAGGATCGTCGCCAAGTTGAGAGCGAGTTCGGTGTGCCCACTGCCGCCCCGCCCCGCGGCGACGACCACAACCATCGGCGATCCTCGGAGACCGGCGACACTGGTCGACATGGGTAAACGAGGGTCGGTAGTGTCCGACCCTCGGCGCCTCGGATCGCGGAATCTCCTTATGAGTCTGCCGCGGGGGCTAGCAGACTTGTGTACCTTGCGCGGGGGCTCCTGAGCTAGGACCAGCAGTGGGTGTCGCACTGTGATCCCGCTCACGTCGCTCCCCGAACTCTCCGTCCACAGCAAGGCTCCAGCAGCTCGTCCCGGGGCAACCTCCGGCGGAGGTACGATTGGCGGGAGCTCTGGCGCTTCAGAGGTCGCCCCGGCCGTGTCGTCCGGGGGCCGCCTCAGCATTGGATTGGCCCCGAGCCCACGCGCGCAGAGGCTGGACCGAACCCGTGCTCCAGCCACGAGTCCGAAGTGGCACGCACCGCCACCCGCTTCCATGCGCCGAAGGCCAGTAGAGGCAAGCCCACCGTGTTCCACGCCGCCACCTCAACCCCGGCCGCGGCTAGCGGATCTGGCGCTGGTCGCGGTCCAGAGTTAGCTGTTCGACAGTCGGCAAGCAGAGCGTAGTCGCATCCGGGCCCAGTCCTGCCAGCCCCGGCGATCGCCGAAAGCGGTACCAGTGTGCAGGTCCTCCCCAGGGAGGGGTAGCTTGCCGCGAGAGTGGTCTCGATCAAGTCGCTCACGCTGCCGATTCCGTTACCGCAGTCCTCTCCACCGTCCGGGATCGCGCACAGCGCGTAGGTGTCCCGATTAGTGAGAGCAGTCACGTCAAGTGCCTGTGACCCGGCCTCCGCGGCAGCCTGGACAGCGCCTACCAGCGTGGCGTGGTCAGACACCAGCGTGCCCCCGTCGACCGCGAGACCGGCCACCGGCAGCAGCAGAAGCGCCAGCAGGAGGGCAAACAGGGGCAAGATCTGGCCAGACCGTCGGTTCGAGACGGAACGATTCCTCACCGGCCCGCCTCAGCACTCGTCCCCGGTGGGGTCCTGGCCAGGGTCGCGGCTGCGGAAGGGCTCCACCTTGTCCGTCGTACTGGAGACCAATCGGGGAGAGAGCCACCCGCCCACCAGGGGGATCCAACTGAGGTCCGGCCGATAGGCGAAGGCTACAAAAATGTCCCCGTCGGTCGGGCCTGCAGCAGCCGCCCCACCCCCAACTCGGCAGAACGAATCGTCAGCAGCGCCATAACCAAACCAGAGTACGTAGGAGCCCCCTCCGAGACGTGCCCGTAGGGACGACGTACTGGGTAGCGGCCCGACGCACGCTCCGTCCAGTGGGTCGAGGAGGGACCCGCGGAGCAATCCTCGGTTGTCATCAACCACGGTCATCAGTTCACGATGCATGTCACTGCACGCCTGCTCCGCATCGACGCCGCGAGCGCCCACCAGCGCGGCGGCGGTGCTCGCCGACTCCATTGCCAGCTGTGTTTTGGCCAGCTGGACGATGGCAGCGGCGCCGCACCCGAGTAGTAGCAGCACTGGGAGCACAAGGGCCAGCTCGACCAGGGCCTGCCCTCGCCGCCGCCCGGGACGCCCGGACATCACGAGGTGAGCCCCTCGACCTGCAAGCGCAGCTTCACGCTGACCGGCACGGCGTCGAGACCCGCGGAACTGACGAGGGGCACCACGCTCCTCAAGGTCCCGCGAATCCATATGTCGACCATGCGCGGTGGCCAGCTCGTGTATGCCAGGCACACCCGGACGATCCCCTGACCCGTCGGGCCGAGACAGGGGCGCATGGACCCTGCCGAACCGAAGCAGCCTCCAGTCGCACAGCGGGGATTCTGTGCTCCGTCAAGCTGCCCGGGTGCCGGACCGAGGTCCGCGGCGCCGGGCGCGAGCGATGACGCATAGCAGGGTCCCAGCGACCCCATGTCCGGTACCGAGCCTGCGTAGCGTACGCACTGTTGAGGAGGGCCACAGTCCTCCCGCCACGCCGGTGTGGTGCCGCACGCCGTCGCTCGCCCCAAGCCAAGCACCTCCGCTCGGATGGCTTCAACCGCGGCACTCTGACCTTGGATCAGTCGTGCCAGCGGCTCTCCCGGCAGCGGCCCGGCTGAGGCCGCTCGGGCTCCGGCCAAAGCCGCACTCTGAACTCCTTCCGAGGCAAAGGTTGACAACCCCAGCTGCGTCGCTGCCAGCGTTGCCACGAGAAAGAGGGCGACACCCAATGCCATCTCCACCATCGCTTGGCCACGCTCCCGACGGTCTGTCATGAGAAGGCCCGCGAGAGCCGCTCCAGAGCGGGGTAGAGGACGATGACCACGAACGGAAGCAGAATGCAGAGGGCGACGGGCAGCAGCATCGTCACTAAGGCGCGCCGACCCCGCGCCATCAGCTCATCGCGTTGGCGGTCGCGCAGTCCTCGGGCGAGCTGGCCGAGAGGGGAGCTGGCGGCCACGCCCTCCTCGCGCTGAACGCGGACGAACGTCGCCAACGCGGCGAGTTCAGGGACGCCCAACTCTCCAGCAGCCCGCTCTAATTGCTTATCGAGGCTCGGCGTCCCCGGGGTGGCAGAGGCGGCCAGACACGCCCTAAGCAGGCGGGCTCCCTCCCCGCCCAGCTGGGAGACCACGGATTCCATCGCGGCGCGAGCCCCGATTCCACCACCGCCCTGCTCCAGTGCCATTAGGTCGACGAGGATTGGGAGTTGATCGGTGATGGCTCGCCGCCTGCCTCTTAGGCGGCGCTCCAGATGGAGTGACAGCAGTACCGGGGCGGTCAAAGCCAACAAGACTGCGACGCTGGGGTCGAGCCACCCCATCCATACCAACGCTGCGCCCACAATCCCAAACGCCAGCAACGCCCCCCCTACCAGGCTCGCGGCATCGTCAGGAGTTGCGTCGATGCCAGCCGCGCGAAGCCTCCTCAGCAAGGGCTGTCGCAGTGAGTCCGGGAGTATGGCTCCTACCGCATTGACCCACAGTCGCACCATCCATCTGGGACGGAGCGCGGGCCACCTTGCTGCATCGCTCGCTGGTGTCAAGCGCTGGGACTCGCGTGCCTGCAGCCAGCTGGCTACCGTCGGCCGCCGTGGCCAGGCTGCGCTTGCGGCCCCGGTCACCAAGGCCAGCCCGAACGCCCCCACAATGGCCACAACGGACCATGGCCAGTCAGCCACTCTCGCGCCTCGCGACCGTGACCGGAGTGCCCGCGGTTGACCCGTTCGCTGTCTTGTCTTCGTAGCCTGTTCCGTACCCTCTTGACCTCGCTAGCGCACCATGCCGCGGGCGGGGTCGGTCTCCATCACGTGCGATGGGAAGGACGTCAGGCTCCGGAAGCCGCAGGATCCTGAGCATCCAGAGGTATCCGACAAGGATCACCGTGAGCGCCGCCGCCAACACAAGCTGACCGCCGGCGCTGCCGTAGGGCGCTAAGTAC
>JBOHUX010000182.1:0-4547 GCA_050734915.1 Candidatus Dormibacteraceae bacterium | reverse complement strand
GCGCCCATGCACCCCATCTGGCGGCCCGGCTTCTCCGCTCCTCTCTTACGCAGCTACGGCTGCGCGCGCTCCGGTGCTGGGCGCCGAGCCACCATCTCTCACCCCACGAAATCTGGCGATTTCGCGGGGACCCCGGGGTGGGGCACCTGGACACCGAATCTCTCGCCGCCATTAGGAATCACTCATCTAGCGGTCCTCGGTCACGACCACGTTGATGGTCGCCTGGACCTCGTGGTGCAGCCGAAGCATGACCTGGTGCTCGCCCAGCGACTTGATCGGCTCCGGGAGCTCGATCCGATGCCGGTCCACCTCTACCTGGTGCTGGGCCTTGAGGCCCTCCGCGATGTCCTGGTTGGTCACGGCGCCGTGGACCTTGTCCTGGGCGCCGGTCCGGAGGCGCACGACCACCGTCTTGTTGCCGATCTCCTCGGCGAGCTCGAGCGCCTCGCCGCGCGCCTTCAGTTCCCGGCGGCCGGTCGCCTCCCGGATCCGCGTGGCCTCCTGCTCGGCACCCTTCCGGGCGGCCGTCGCCAGCCGGCGGGGCAGCAGGAAGTTCCGCCCGTAGCCGGACGCGACTTCCTTCACGTCGCCCGCCCGGCCCAGCTTCTCGACATCCTTCAGGAGCAGTACCCGCAATCCCCTCTCCCCGTCAGCCGGCTTCGCCGGCCCATAACGACGGCTGTACTTCCAACCCCGCCCGCCGCGCCCCCTACCCGCCCGCGGCGGGGCCGCCCGGCGAGGACGGGCGGGACCCGGCTCGGGCTCGCGCCGCACTGTACACCCTGGCCGCACCCATCCGGGTCCGGGCGCCGAGGTCCCGGACATCCTCGTGAAAGCGGCTGTCCCCCCTCTTGAGCGCCTGCCGGTGCTCCTCGACGAGCTCGTCCGGGCAGGCTTGGACGAAGACCCTCACCGCGAGCACGCCGAGGGCGAGCATGTCCAGCTCACCGACGACCGGGATCCAGGCCGGAAGGTCGAGAGGGCTCACGATCAGGCCCAGCCCCCCCAGCAGGGCCGCCTTGGGAGCTGAGGGCACCCGCTCGTCGCGCAGCAGGCAGTAGGCCAGCTTGCCCTGTCGGGGCACGTCGAGGACGAGGTGGCGGACGAATCCTAGGTTCATCTGGAGGCCGGGATCAAGGCTACCGCGTTTGCCCGGCGGGCGGCTTGGCTCCTGGCGGTCGGAGCGGATATCGAGGCGGCGCCCCGGAGACGCCGCCTCGGCCGCGCCTCCCGGGTGACGCGCTTTCCGGTGTCAACCGGCGCCCGTTGGGGCCGTCGCCTCTTATGGAGGCCATCCTTGCGCGGTCCGCGGTGGCCACGGCGCGCAGCCGGTGATGGCTGCGAGGACCACGATAGACCCCGCCCCGGCGTTGTCAAGGTCTCCTACTGGTACCTGGGCCGCTCGCGTCTCGGGACGCCTCGCCCGGCGCAGAATGAGGGTCATCAATCTTCGGAGGCGGGATGCATGACATCGCTCTCCTACGCCCACGGAGTGGGCCCCACCCCACTGCTGGGCGAGACGATCGGCGCCAACCTGCGCCAGACGGTAGAGAGGTTCGGCGAGCGGGAGGCGCTGGTGGTCCCTCACCAGGGCTACCGCGCCACCTATCGGGATCTGTGGGACCAGTCCGGGCGCCTCGCCCGAGGATTGATGGCGCTGGGCGTCGGCAAGGGGGACCGGGTCGGGATCTGGGCACCGAACCGCTACGAATGGGTGATCGTCCAGTACGCCACCGCCCGCATCGGCGCCATCCTGGTCAACGTCAACACCGCCTACCGGTCGGCCGAGCTCGAGTACGCGCTCAACCAGTCGGGCGTGAGCGTCCTGATCCTCGCCCCCGGCTTTCGAGCCACGGACTACGTGGCGATGCTGGCCGAGATCCGCGAACGCTGCCCCGCGCTCCGAGAGTCGGTGGTGCTCGGCGAGGCCGCGGGCGGATCCGGCGGCAAGGAGAGCGGCGAGCAGAGCTGGGACGCCCTCCTCGCCGGCGGGGATCGGATCGGCGCGGGCGAACTGGCGGCGCGTGAGGGCGAGCTCCAGTTCGACGAGCCGATCAACATCCAGTACACCTCGGGCACGACGGGATTCCCCAAGGGGGCCACCCTCTCCCATCACAACATCCTCAACAACGGGTTCTTCGTGGCCGAGACGATGCGCTACACGGAGCGCGACCGGGTCTGCGTCCCCAACCCCTTCTATCACTGTTTCGGCATGGTGCTCGGAAACCTGGGCTCCACCAGCCACGGCGCCTGCATCGTGGTGCCGGGCGAATCGTTCGATCCGCTGGCGGTGATGACGGCGGTCCAGGAGGAGCGCTGCACCGCCCTCTACGGCGCCCCCACCATGTTCATCGCCGAGCTGGAGCACCCGCGCTTCCCGGAGTTCGACCTCTCCAGCCTCAGAACCGGCATCATGGCCGGGTCGCCCTGCCCGGTGGAGGTCATGAAGAAGGTGCGCAGCCTGATGCACATGACGGAGATCACCATCTGCTACGGGATGACCGAGACCGCCCCCGTCTCCACCCAGACCACGGTGGACGCGCCACTCGAGAAGCGGGTCGGTACGGTCGGCGCAGTCCACCCCCACGTCGAGGTCAAGATCATCGATCCGGACGGCGGGGGCGTGCTGCCGCGGGGCGGGGCGGGCGAGCTCTGCACGCGCGGCTACTGCGTCATGCTCGGCTACTGGAACAACGAGGAGGCGACCCGCACCGCCATCGACGCCGGTCGCTGGATGCACACCGGGGACCTGGCGACGATGGACGCCGACGGCTACATCAACATCGTGGGCCGGATCAAGGACATGGTCATCCGCGGTGGCGAGAACATCTATCCGCGAGAGGTGGAGGAGTTCCTGTACGGGCACCCCGCCATCTCCGATGTGCAGGTGATCGGGGTCCCGAGCGAGAAGTACGGCGAGGAGGTGATGGCCTGGGTCAGGCTCAAGCCGGGGGCGGCGGCGACCGGGGACGAACTGGCCGAGTACTGCCGGGGCAGGATCGCCACCTTCAAGATCCCCCGGTACTGGAAGTTCGTCGACGGCTTTCCGATGACGGTGACCGGCAAGATCCAGAAGTTCCGGATGCGCGAGCTCGCCGTGGCGGAGCTCCGGCTCGAGCCGGCGGCGGGAACGCGGACCGCCTGAGGAGGCGCCCCGCTCAGAGGTGATTGGGCCCGCGCAGTGAGGCGGGCGCCCGGATCGAGGGCGTCGCGAGCCCGATCTGCTCGGGCAGCAGGCCCTGGGCGCGGAGCTTGTCCATGTCGTGGTAGGCGTCCACGAATCGCATCGTGCCCGACACCGAGCGAAGCACCATCGAGTGCGTGTAGGCGTAGGGCTCCTCATACCTGACGCCCGCCAGCAGCTCACCGCTGGTGATCCCGGTCGCCGCGAAGAAGATGTTCTGGCTGGAGCAGAGGTCGTCGATGGTGAGCACGTGATCGGGCGGGTGGCCCTCACTGTCGGCCAGCTCACGCTCCTCGGGGTTGCGGAACCAGAGCTTGCTCTGCATGCCCCCGCCGAGGGCCTTGACCGCGCACGCGGCCAGCACACCCTCGGTAGCCCCCCCGATCCCCATCATCACGTGCATGCCGCTCTTCATGGGCAGCGCCGCCATCAGCGCCCCGGGCACGTCGCCGTCGGAGATGAGCCGGATCCGGGCTCCCACCTCACGGACCTGATCGATGATCTCGCCGTTGCGTTCCCGGTCGAGGAGGATCACGGTCAGATCCCGGGGATGGAGGTCCTCGGCCTTGGCGATGCGGAGGAGGTTCGCCTCGACCGAGTCGTTGATGTCGATCACGCCCCGAGCCCGGCGTCCGACGACGAGCTTGTTCATGTAGTGGACGTGGGTGGTGAACATGCTGTCGCGCTGGGCGAGCGCGACCACCGACATGGCTCCGGGCAGGCCCTTGGCGGTGAGACGGGTGCCCTCGATCGGATCCACCGCCACGTCCACCTCGGGCTCGAAGCCGTTGCCGACCTCCTCGCCGAAGTAGAGCATGGGCGCCTCGTCCTTCTCGCCCTCGCCGATCACGACGGTGCCCTTCATGTCCACCGACGCCAGGCGCTGGCGCATGGCGTCCACCGCGAGCCGGTCGGCGGTTTCGGGATCGCCCCGGCCCTGGAAGGGGGCCGCCGCCAGTGCGGCACCCTCGGTCACCCTCAGCAGCTCGAGGGCCAAGTTGCGGCTGATCTGCCCGGATCTCTGCATCGGTCCGCGACTACCCGATCCGCATGGGGGCGCTGGCGATCAGAAGAACTCGCCCCAGAGCTTCCTGGCCGCCTCCACCGGCGAGGACTTGGGCCTCGGCCCCGGGACCGGCGCGGGCGTCCGCGCCGCGGCGGGCTGCCCGCCGGGGGCTCCCGGCGCGCCTTCCGGAGCTCCGTCGGGCACCCCCTCCGGGTGGACCATGATCCGCCCGTGGTGGATGCCTCCCTCCTGGACCACGAGCTTGCCGACGGTGGCGTCGCCGTCCAGGCGGCCGCTGGAAGCGATCTTGAGGCGCCCGCGGGCGGTGATGTCGCCGCGAACCAGACCGGCGATGGT
>JBOHUX010000181.1:0-4596 GCA_050734915.1 Candidatus Dormibacteraceae bacterium | reverse complement strand
GCGTTGGTGGACGAGTCGGCGCTTGTGAAGGTGGGCTAAAGTCCAGGTCATTACCTCCAGGGCCATCATTGGCAGCGCCAGCTCTTCGAGCGGCCTGGGCGCCTGAAGCGAGCGGTCAATCCAGGCTTGGCCTTGGATCAAGGGCGGATACCAGTTGAGTTGGGCAGTGCCAGGACCGTGATCCCCTCTCGCCGTGCAATGTGGGCCAAGGTGCCGTCCGCCGTGGCCAGCGAGGCACCGCTTGACCTACATGCCGCCAGCGCGAAGCAGTCGGCCATGGAGATCGGAGTGGTCGACCGCTTGTAGTAGGCTGCCCGGAGCTCGCCTGCGATCCAGGCCGTGGCCTCGTCCACCGACACCACCAGCAGGCCGCCTGCGGCCAAAGATGCCAGCGCGGCCTCCACCTCGTACTTCGGCCTTTTGGCGGCCCGAACAAGCTGGTCGATCACCTCCGCCAGGTTCACCGCCGTGATCGCGCAGCCACCTGTCCTCAGCTCCGTTTCGACCTCAGGTGCGGCCGGTTCGCCTGCCAGTGCGGCAATCAGGGCGAACGCGTCGAGAACGACTCTCAGGGGCGCCGGCGTCGTCGTGCCTCCCGACGCTCATCAGCTCGCGATTGGTCTCGCAGCCGGTCGGACGTGAGCCGGGCAGGTAGGTGGAGGGAGCCGATCGCAGCCGAGATCGGATCGGCGGGCAGGGGGCGGACCACCAACTCATCGCCGCCGCCGTCCTCGATGAGGACGTTGTCTGTCTGCCACCGTCGTCGCACAGCTGCAGGAATCGAGATCTGACCGCCCTTGGTAATGCGCGTCCGCCGCCTCATGAGCTCAGTCTAACTCATGAGGACCCTCCCGATCATGATATCGAAGCTCGAAGTGTCCACGATGCCCCGCCATTTCAGATTTGGGCTTGACGACTCGGTCACGGCGCCGCCCGCGTCCGCCCTCCCCGTCCTGACGGCGCCCTTGATCGAAGGGGGTTCGTGGAGGTCCTACGGTCCGCCGACATCCTTCCCTCTTCCCGCCGGAGAAGGGGGCGAGTCGCGCGGCCCGCCCCCTTCTGGATCGCGCTCCTCAGCGGGTTACGGCGCAGGCTCCCTGGCCGCCGTTGGCCTCATTGCTCCAGAGCGGCTGGACGGCGAATCGGTGGCCGCCCAGCTGGATGTTCTGCAGGTTCGTCCAGGCGCACTTGTCGCCGTTCTCGCTGGTCTGCGCATCGTTCCAGCCGTCCTGCGTGCCCATCTGATTGTCAGGGTCGGTGACCGCCTCCGCGTACTCGTGGCCGGCGACGATGCTGTACCCGTCCAGGTAGCCGTTTCCGAAGGCATCGTCCTTGTTGACGGAGTTGGCGCCGCAGCCCGCACCCTGCTCGGGAACGTAAGGGATGAACGCGTAGCGGACGCCGTGGCCGGTGATGTGCCCGGTCTCCGCGTGATAGGCGCAGTAAACCGATCCGTATGCGGTGGCGCCGTGGCCGGGAGGGGTGAGGACGAAATAGGTGGCGTTGATGTCGTAGCCGAAGTGTTGAGCCGCCTTGATCGCCTCCGCCTCGATGGGGTCGTTGGTCGCATTCTCGGCCAGGCCCGTGGTGACGATCTCGGATGGCACCGGCGTCGGATCCACCCAGGCTCCCTTCAGCTGCCCGACCGGGTTGGTGACGTACTGGGCGTATGGCTGCCCCCCACAGGAGAAGCCGGGGTTCATGTTCTGGCAGTACTGGGTCTGCACGCCAGCCCAGGGGCTCCCCCCCACCCGCGAGAAGAACGAGTTCACGTACCTCTCCACCGTCCGGTTCGTGTAGGTGAACGATCCGTGCCGGGTCGAGAACCCCGATTGCCACTCCGCACCCCAGTACACGAGGTACACCGCAGGCTTGGTCTCCACGAGGCCGCCGTGATAGATGAGGTTGTTGGCCGAGGCCTGCTGGGTAGACGGATAGCCCTGGCCCGCGCCCCACATCACATGCTTGCCGTTGACGACCGTGGGCAGCCCGCTGCTGGCGAGGCCGGCCGACGAGTTGATGAGGAGGCATCCGGCGGCAGCCAGCAAGCCGCCCAGGAGCGCGGTTCGGCCGCGCATTGGAATGGAACTCAACGTGATATCTCCTGCGGTGAAATTACCTGCACCTGTGCTATACCATAAGCTATCGCGTGAGCGCTGGCAAGTCTCGCGCCAACGGCGTTCGGGGCGCCGGTCCGGCGCCCGGTCGTCGCCGGACGTTCAGAGGTGCTCCGTGAGCTGCCGTCTGAACCAGGACGCCGGTCCATCCGCCCCCAAAGGAGCGTCGCCGACCATCTGGGCGAGACTCCGGGAGGGCGGATCCGGCGCCGAAACGGCGCCGTCGGGAATCACTCATCTAGCATTGCCTGCGGTGCCACCCTCCGCCTCCGACCCTGAGCCCCGGCCGGAGGCGGCTGCTCCGGCTCCGCCAGCCGGGGTCGAGGGGACCCCCGCCGGCGACGATCGGGAGGCCTCCCGCAGCCGGGGGATGTCGTTCCTGGTCGAACTGGCCCAGATCGCCTTCTTCGCGATCGCCCTCTACCTGATCCTCAACTTCGCGATCCAGACCGTGGCGGTGTTCGGCCCCTCCAGCTACCCGAACCTGGAGCAGGGCGACTACCTGATCGCCTCCAAGATCGACTACCGTATCCATTCACCGCAACGTGGCGACTTCGTCATCATCCGCGACCCGTGGGACGCCAGCCAGAACTTCATCAAGCGGGTGATCGGCCTGCCGGGAGAGATGATCTCGATCCGGAATGCCCACGTCTACATCAACGGCAAGCGCCTGATCGAGCCCTACCTGTCGGACACCGAAGCCTGGACCTACCAGACCACGATGGCCCCGATCAAGCTGCGCCCCCGCTCCTACTTCGTGATGGGGGACAACCGGAACCACTCCACCGACTCCCGGGACTTCGGCCCCGTCAGCGTCAACGACGTGGAGGCGAAGGCCTGGGTCAGGGTCTGGCCGCTCAACCGCCTGGCCGTCCTCGACACCCGCCCGCCCCATGTGGCCGCCTCCGCCTGACGGGCGCTGCCGTCGCCGGGCTCAGCGCTGGCAGCCCCGGCAGAAGTTGAGCGGCTCCCGTTCGGAGCCCAGCTGGCCGATCCGGTGGCCACACCTCGCGCAGCTCCGGCCCCCCTTTCCGTGGACGGCCATGAACGATCGGTCCTGCTTGGATTCGTCGTAGGCGGGGTTGGCGAGGATGGCGGCAAGCGCCCGGGAGAGAACGCCGGGAATGGCCTGGTAGAGCGCCTCTTCGTCCGGCGGCGTCAGCGTGGCCCGGCGGCGGAGCGGCAGGATCCTCGCTTCGAAGCAGACCTCGTCCGAGTACGCGTTGCCGAGCCCGGCCAGAAACGATTGGTTGCGGAGCAGGTCCTTCACCTCGTCCCGATGGCGCCGGAGGCGGTGCCGGAACCAGTCCATGCCGAGGGTGGGCAGCGAGTCTGCCTCTGGCCCCAGGTCGGTCCAACCGGGGATGGCGGCGAGATCGGAGGTCCCGTAGATCCGGCCCATCTGCCGCAGGTCGCGGTAGCGGAGCTCGGCTCCGTCGTCGAAGGCGAGCGCCAGCACCTGGTCCCGATCCGGCTTCGCGCCCTGGGAGACGATCCGGAACCGGCCCGAGATCATGGGGTTGACGACCAGGCTGAAGGCGGGTGGGTCGCCGTCGAATCCGAAGAGGAGGTGCTTCCCGCGTCGGGAGACGGAATCCAGCCGGCGGCCGGATAGGCTGGCCGCCATCTCGCCGATCGGATGCCGGAGCATGAAGCCGCGCCGGGCGTCGACGGTGACTCCGGTCACGGTCTTTCCCGCGAGCCTCGGCCCCAGCGTCAGCCGGAGCGCCTCCAGCTCGGGGAGCTCAGGCACCGCCCTTTCTGAGTCCGGGCCCGCTCAGCCTCGAATCGGAGCGACTTCGCGCCCCCAGGCGGGACCGGGACGCGAAGCCGACCCCACCCGGCATCCCGGCCGGCGCGGCGCTCAGGAGGGGTTCTCCTCGCCCTCCGCCCCCTGCGAGCTGCCCCCCAGACCGGGTTCCCAGGCGAGCGCCCCCCGCAGCTGGCGGAGGATCTCCTGGTTGTTCTGGTCGACGGCGGCGGAGACGGCCTCGGCGATGGGGGCGGCGTCCTCCTCGTAGCCGCTCTCCTCGAGCTGAGCCTGGATCGCCGCCTGCAAGGTGGCGTGGCTGAGACCGAGCCGGGCGATACCCTGGGCCTTCCGCTGTCCTGGGTCGTGCATCGCGCGCCTCCTCACTCATCCTCGGACCTGCGGCGTTGTAGCCGCGCCGGGGGCTTCGGGGACGGCCACCTCCTGGCGGGGTGGGGACGTACCGGCCGAGGTCGATCCCAGCGGTCCGGGGGCTCGCATACGACGATGGCCGATACGGGCAGTATGGCGCGCCCGAAGGTGATGATGTCCCCCGCCCGCTCGTAGGGTTAGGGGGCCCCCTCGCCGGGGTAGGTTCTCGAACGTGAGAGTGGACCGGTTCACCGAGAAGGCGCAGGAGGCGTTGCGCGCGGCCGCCGACATCGCCGCCGAGGGGGATCAGCAGGCGATCGAGCCGGAGCACGTGCTGCTGGCCATGCTGGTCCAGGA
>JBOHUX010000180.1:0-4596 GCA_050734915.1 Candidatus Dormibacteraceae bacterium | reverse complement strand
AATGTGAGCCGCTTTCTCGTGCCGTCCACCCACGCGACCCCCTGGCCATCGATCGCCCAGTAGGTGGCGCCGGTCGACTGAGGTACCTTCTGTACAACCCCGGAAACCAGGTTCAGGACCGCGAGGTGGACCTCCCCGCCTGGAAGTGGAGGGCCGGTGTGCTGGATGTAGGCGACGTACGGCCACGAGAGCTGCGGATTGGCGGCATCCCGCGCGATCCGGCGCAGGCCCGAACCGTCCAGGTTGGCCACGTAGACGTTGCTGTGGTTGCCCAGCGGCGCCTCCGCCGTGGCCGCTCCCCAGACCACCACGCCATGGTCGGTCTTCGGCATCACCAGCACTGTGGGGATCAGGCCTCCATCGGCGGTGCGACCGGCGTGGGCGATCTCCATGGTCCTCGAATCACCTCGATCGAACACGAAGAGATGCCAGTCGCTATAACCGGGATCGGAGGCCTGGACCCACACTATCGCGCGAGCGTCTGCGTTGAGGGCACCGAACAGCGGCAATTCCGGTGACGGGCGATGCACCGTCGTCAATTTGTGCGTGGACAGGTCGAGGGTAGCGACGGCGAGGTCGGTGATCGGATCATAACGGGGGTTCTTCGGTGGAGTGCCATCCAAGCCGACCAAGTCATTCGGGCTTCCGGCTGCGGCGTCCACCATAAAGTCAAGTCCACTGGGCTGCAGGCTCGGTACGTAACGCGGATGGACATGAGGCCAGGCACTCGAGAATGAGTAGGTACGATCCGACAAGTGCGACGGGGACGGAGAATGTGAGCCACGCGCAGATTGTGCCGGGGGAGGCAGGGATGCCACGCCATCCCCACAACTGGTGAGGAGCACGAGGAGCAGAAGGAACCGCTTCACGCCACTTACCAGACCATCCCATGGTTCTGGAGGAGGGTGTTGATGTCGGTCAAGTTGACATCGTTGAACTGGTGCACATCGGGCCAGACGCTAGTGGCGGAATCAGCGTAATGAACCGTCCACTCGTAGTTGTGGAAGCCGTTGTTGTCCACCCAATGCCCGATCGGACCATACCTGTTGAAGTAGCCGGCGTCGGTCGGATGTCCCGGCAGATGGTAGCCGGAGTACTGTTCCGTGGTGTTCAGGGCCACCGGGTATCTACCGGTGATGTCCAGGCGCATGTCGCTTCTCTCGGTCGAGACGGACGGGGCGCCCTGGAGCACATAGTAGCCGTTATAGCTGCCAGTTCGCCAGTAGTTCAGGGTTTGGGGATAGGGCTGGTCCACCGAACTGACGTACCAAGGGGTCTGGCCCCATTTGTCGGTCTCCAGGTACTTCGTAATCGCAAGCTCGGGTTGGGATAGGCCCTCGCCGTCGTGGCTGGTGTTGTAGCCCATGGCGTGGAGGATCATCTGGCCCGAAGCCGGCCCGCAGTAGTAGTAGTTGATCTGAGCATAGAAGTTGGTATAGATGTCGGCGTCCCTGGGATTGGGGTCGCGGCAGCTGGGGATGCAATAGTCGGGGCTGGCACCCCCGTAGCTCGTCGACACCCGAGAGTTTGGCGGGCCGCCCAGGTGGGCCTCGAGCGCGGCCCGACGCTGGTTGAAGGTTGACCAGGCGAGGTGGCCCGCCAACGCTGCATCGAACTCCGCGACCAGTGCCTTCTTGGCGGCGATCATCGCCTCGGTCCTGCTGGTGAAAACCGTCGTATCCACGCCGGCTGGGACACCGCCCCCTGACGGCGTGAATGGAGTGCCGAGAAGCCGGCTCGGCTGGGTGGCCGCATCCGAGCGGTCGCCAGCCTGGGCAATGGTCGGGCTCAAAAGCGCGCCGCCAAGTACCGTCAGGGCGCCTGACCAGACGAGCAACCGCCGAATACTTCCGATGTGCAGAATACCGCCCCCTCCCCTGGAACGCCCCTGCCGGCGGAATCCTGCGCCGAACGTCCAGAAGGCACCTGCCCCAGGGAGGCACGAAGAGCCTGGGGAACGTTCAGTGTCGGCATCATATGCCCGAACGTGCCGATCGGCTTTCAGAGGCATTGAAATCGATCGTTCAGTTCAGGCCCTGGGGGCGCGCCTGAGGGCGCTCGCGCCCCGGCAGGGCGGCGCCTTGGCTCTAAGGGCGGGTGACGGCGCCCTCGGAGGCCGATCGCACCAGCGCCGCGTACTTGGCGAAGGCGCCGCTCGTGTAGCGCGGCTCGGGGGGCGACCAGCCGCGCATGCGCCCGGAGAGGTCGACCTCGGCGTCCACCCGGCGCCCCGCCACGTCGATGGTGATGAGGTCGCCCTCGCGGAGCGCGGCCAGCGGGCCGCCGGCCGCGGCCTCGGGGGCGGCGTGGCCGATCATCAGGCCGCGGGTGGCGCCGCTGAAGCGGCCGTCGGTGATGAGCGCCACCGAGCCGCCCAGGCCCTCGCCGACGATGGCGCTGGTCACGGACAGCATCTCGCGCATGCCCGGTCCGCCTCGGGGCCCCTCGTAGCGGATCACCACCACGTCGCCGGGCTCGACCTTCCGTGCCGTGACGGCGGCGAAGGCGTCCTCCTCGCGGTCGAAGACACGCGCCGGCCCCCGGTGGCGGAGCGGTGTGTGGGCCGTGACCTTGACCACCGCGCCCTCCGGGGCCAGGTTGCCGCGCAGGATGATGAGCCCGCCCTCCGCCCGCAGCGGCGCCGCGAGCGGCCGCACCACGGTCTGCCCGGGTGTCTCGACCACCGTCTCGCATTCCTCGCCCAGCGTCCGGCCGGTCACCGTCAGGGCGCCGCCGTCCACGTGGCCCCCCTCGATCAGCCGTCTGGTCAGCAGCCCGATCCCGCCCGCCCGGTGAAGGTCGACGGCCAGTTGGGCGCCGCCCGGCTTGAGATCCGCCAGCAGCGGCGTCCGCCGGCTCACCCGGTCGATGTCGTCGATGCTCAGCTCGAGATGGGCCTCGCGGGCCAGCGCCAGCAGGTGGAGGACGGCGTTGGTGGAGCCGCCGCTCGCCGCCACCGCCGCGATGGCGTTGTCGAAGGCGGTCCGGGTCAGGATGACCGAGGGCCGGAGGTCACGTTCGAGAGCGTTCATGAGCACCGCGCCCATCCGGCCGGCGGCGTCCGGCTTGGCGCCATCCACGGCCGGGATCGCGTTGAACCCCACGGGTGAGAGACCGATCACCTCCATCACCATGGCCATCGTGTTGGCCGTGTACTGTCCCCCGCAGGCGCCGGGACCGGGACACACGGCCGATTCCATCTCGGCCAGGTCGGCCTCCGACATCCTGCCCGCGGCGACCGCCCCGATCGCCTCGAACATGTCGCCGACGGCGACGTCGCGGCCCCGGAAGCGGCCGGGCATGATGGAGCCGCCGTAGAGGATGATGCCCGGGCGGTCGAGGCGGGCGAGCGCCATGGCGGCGGCGGGGATCGTCTTGTCGCAGCCGACCAGGCAGGCGAGGGCGTCGAAGCGGTGCGCCGAGCCGACCAGCTCGATCGAGTCCGCGATCAGCTCCCGGCTCACCAGCGAGGCCTTCATGCCCTCGGTCCCCATCGTGATCCCGTCCGAGATGGCGATCGTGTTGAACTCCATGGGCGTGCCGGCCGCCGCCCGGATGCCCGCCTTGAGGGGGACGGCCAGATCCCGGAGCCCGAAGTTGCAGGGCATGGTCTCCGTCCACGTGTTGGCGATGCCGACGATCGGGCCCTCCAGGTCTGCACGGCTGTAGCCGATGTTGAGCAGGTAGGAGCGCGCGGCGGCTCTCGACGCGCCGTGGAAGAGCGCCCGGCTGGGGAGTTCGCCCATGGACGTCGGGGAGGCTAGCACTCCGAGGCGGGAAGGGCCCCAGCATCCGTCCCACGAACGGCTTCCCCGCGGAGTGGTGGCCCGGGGACAGGCGTCCGGCGGCTGGACGCGTGCCGGGCGCCCGCCGTCAGGAGCGAGCCCTGAGAGCGGCCTTCGCCTCCACGCCGTCCGGCGGGCGTGCCGCCGCGGGCACGGGGGCGGTGGCGGCTTGGGGGACGGTCTGCTCGGCGGGGACGATCAGTCGGAACCTGTCCGCCGCGCCCGCCCAATCCGCCAGCAACTCGGCGGCCCGCGGGCTGCCGGTCCGGGCCAGGTGCTCCTCGAGGATCTCGCGCAGCAGCCGGGCGTCCTGGGCGGCCAGCGGCCGCGCCACCACACTGGTGGGGTGGAGCTGGACCCATTCGAGGAGGTAGGCGACACCGCCGGTCATGCCCGCCCCGGCGTTGCGGCCGACCCCGCCCAGCGAGACCGCCACCCCGCCCGTCATGTACTCGCAGAAGTGGTCGCCCGCCCCCTCCACCACCGCGACCGCGCCAGAGTTCCGGACGCAGAACCGCTCACCAGCCCGCCCGGCGATGAAGACGCGGCCGCCGGTCGCGCCGTAGAGGCAGGTGTTGCCGGCCAGCACCGGATCCCGGGCGCCATCGCCGGCGAAGGGCCGAATCGAGAGCAGCCCGCCGCTCATGCCCTTGCCGACGTAGTCGTTGGCCTCGCCTTCCAGTTCCAGCTCGGCGCCATCCACGCACCAGGCGCCGAAGCTCTGACCGGCGCTGCCGTAGAAGAAGGCACGTCCCTCGACGGCGGCCCCGACCGACCGATGGCCGGTGTCGATGGGCCCGCTCGGCGGTGC